>JAKLDU010000004.1 GCA_022703355.1 Deltaproteobacteria bacterium
TCATGTTCCCCAGGAGGTGGAAGAACCCGCCGTGGAGGAACATGGAGGTGAGCATGGTCTCGGGCCGCCACTCGGAGGGCCTGAACCCCCAGCCCATGGCGCTGGTCTGAGAGAGGATGGCCTCGAACCGGCTCCGCCTGTCCCTCCACTGGGGATAAACCCCCAGGTTCGGGGTGATGACCTTCCCTTTCTCGAGCTTGTCCATGAAGGCCCTGTCTTCGTGCATCCGGGCCATGCGGGGGTAGAGCTCGGAGAGGGGATAGGGGCGGGCGGTTGCCTCGGCCGGCGAGAGGCTCACCACCTCGCCGTAGGTCTGGTACTGATCGAAGGCCCGGACCTCGACGAGGGCGAGCCCCGACCTGAGGTAATAGTCTCCCGCCCGCTCTTCTGTCCTCGTGTCTTGGAAATGAAAGGCCAGAAAGACCATGCAGTTGAGGAGGACGAGGAGAATGGCCGCGACGGGAGGGTTCTTCCTGAGATCCAGTCTTCCGGGCAGGGGAACGATGATCACCGGGGGCGCCTCTCCAGGGAAAGGGGTTCCGAGCGCCCGGCCATCCGCGGCGGGCGTGCCGCCCCGTTCGATGAAGCGCCTGGTCTGATGGTTTCCATTGCCAAAGCCTGCCCCGCCCAATAGCTTTCTTTACCCTGACACTCGGCAGAACAGCCTGGAAACTTGATCCGGGAACAGGGGCGGGAACCCGTCCCGGCCGGGGAGCTGCACCGTGGTCATCCCAGGGGAGGAAGCTCGCTGCCGGCGGTGGACCCGGGCGGCTTCGCCGGGGTCCCGATGATGAACCCGCGGCAGCGGGGGGAGGTTCGTTTCGCAGGTCTGACGGTGTTAACAGCCCCTGCTCGTCGCCGTGTGGGCGTAATACATTTCCTTTGCTTCGTACATGAGGGCGTCGGCCTTTTTCATGACGTCGTCGGGGGGTGTGTCGTCAGAGCTGGAGAGCCCTACGCTGATGTGCAGCGGCAAGTCGATGTCGTGGCCGCCGCTGCGGGAAACCGTCACGCTGAGCGTTCCGGCGGCCTCCACGATGCGATCGAAGAGGATTTCCGCCTGGGCGTAGTTCGTCGAGGGCATGAGGATGGCGAACTCGTCCCCGCCCAGCCGGGACACGATGTCCGTGTTGCGGCACTGGTCCTTGAGCAGGGCGGCCACCTTGACGATGGCCTCGTCGCCCTTCTCGTGCCCGTAGGTGTCGTTGAGCCTTTTGAGCCCGTCGACATCCACGACCATGATGGCGAAAAAGATATTCCTGAACTTCTTGGCGTGCTGGATGACCTTCCTCATCTCCTGGTTCAGGAACGCGCGGTTGTAGAGTCCGGTCATGCCGTCGGTGCTGGCCATGCGCTCGAGCTGGGTCATGAGGATCTTGTTCTGGGTGACGGCGGACAGCTGCCCCAGGAACACGGTGAAGATCTCCCTGGTCTGCCGGTCGATGGCCTGGCCCCTCAGGATCATGGAGCCGGAGATCTTCGAGGAGGGAGCCTCCATGGGGATCACGCTCCAGGTGCTCTGGGAGGATTCGGGCATGCCTTCCCGGACGAACGCACTCTTCAGGGTCTCACCGAAGTCCGGCGAGGCGATTTCGGCTCGCACGGAAAGGATGACCCGCTGCTCGTCTTCGGTGATGCCGATGAACGAGGTGCCTTCGATGATCCCGCGCCGCTTGTTCTCGAGGATGACCCCGCCCTGGAAGTCGGTGAACAGGGTGTGGAGCTGCTTGAGGATGAACGAGAACAGCTCGTCGATGCTCTCCATCTGGTGGATCCTCGTGCTCGTTTCCAGGAGCGTGCGGAAAATCTGGTTCTGGCGGGTGATGGTGTCGTTGTTCTCCCTGATCTCCCGGGCCTTTTCCTGGGACTCGCTCAGGGCCGCGTTCAGCTCCCTCGTCCGCGTGATGACCTTTTCCTCGAGACCCTCGAGGAGCACGGCGTTCTCGATCTGCGGTCCGAGGACGAGCGAAATGTCGTGCATGGTCTCGAGCTCCGTGTGCGAGTAGGGCGAGCCGTCGGTCTTCTTGCCCACGAGCATCACCGCCACCATCCCGCCCCTGGAGAAAACGGGCATCACGATTTCGGCTTCCCTGAGCAGGCCCTCGCTTCCGTCAAAGGCCTGCATGCTCGGGCTCAGCCTCATCACCGCGTCCCTGGTGCAGATGTTCTGTTCAGACCTGCAGATCTCGACGAGGGGGTGGTCCTTCCGGAGGTTGAAGGAGGCCGTTTCCCGGAACGTCCGCTCTCTTTCCCCGAAGAGCCCCGTCTGAATGCTGTTGTTCCAGGTTTTCCAGCCGAAGTAGATCCGCTGGCCGGAAAGGTCGTTCAGGGAGAACAGGGAGACGAAGGACGACCCTTCGAGCACGTCGAAAAACCACTCGGAGAGCATCTGGTGGATTTTCTCGCGGTGGTGCAGCCGGGAAAGGTTGTCCGTGAGCCTGTAGTAGCTGTCCTTCATGGCGTCCGACGATTTCCTGATGAAGAGGTCCAGCACCGCGTTCCAGGCTTTCCCGACGGGATGGTACAGCGCCGAGACCAGTGCCAGGCCGATGAGCACCCGCACATTCACGCCCAGCCCGGTCAGGAGGTACACCGGTGCGAAACCGATGAGGACGGCGATGGCCGCCAGGCCGGCCCAGAACAGCACACGCCTGATATCCTGGAGCGCGGCTTTGAGATTGAACTTGAAGAGGCCATAGGCAAGGTAGAAAAGCGCGGGGAAGATGAACGTGCCGAGGGGGTATACTTCGAAGCCGTAAACGGGCAGGGCGTTGCAGATGCTCAGGAAGGCCAGGAGCAGAAAGGCCGTGATCACTCGCCGTATGGTTCCCCTCCTGCCAGGCTCGGCGATCCTGGACGCCTTGTGGAGGAGAGAGACCGCGTACACGAAACCCAGTCCCCACAGGGCGCTCATGACGTCGAAGAGGAACGCCTTGCGGGCGAAGAAGCCCCAGGAGTAGGAGTACACGCCCCCGAAGTACCAGTCCGTCCCGCTCAAAGGGGCCATGAGCAGCCCGACGAGGTAGGAGGCGTAAACGACCCACCAGGAGTCCTTCTTGCCGATGACCAGGTAGGCGAGGTGCAGGTTGACGCCCAGGAGAAGCAGGGACAGGAAGAAGTGGTCGGTGCGGGAGATGAGCAGGGCCGTATGGGGGCTCTGTACCACCATCAAAAGCGAGATGTCCAGGTTCAGCAGGGCATAGCAGAAGCTGATAATGCTGAAGAGAAGGCCCTCGGGACGGTTCTTCTCCATGCCCAGCACGAAGAGGGACAGGCCTGCGGCAACCAGGAATGACAGGACCGCCGGGATGCCGTCGGGCACGAGCCTGTCCATGAGGTACTGCGGTGTGCTGTCCTTGAGCAGCCACACGATGAACGTGCCCAGCGTGAGGTAGACGGTGGCGAGGAGCAGCCTGAGGATCCCGGAGAGGGCCTGCCTCCTGGCATAGGCGTTGACGCCCTGGAGGTCCCTGATGAACACGCCGTAGCCCACGGGGAGCAGCGGTATGAACGCAAGCCCCCACCAGGCCCGGGAAGGCGCCGCAGCCAGGCCCGCGAGGATCGCGAACATGGCGCCGAAACCCGCGAGCACGCACAGGTTTCCCCTGCGCCGGAGAGCCTCCTTTTCCCGCCCGGCACCCCGCACGAGCAGAAGGCCGCACAGGAGGAGCGCCCCCCCGAAAAAGGCTGCGAAAAGGGCGTGGCCGAGGGTTGCCTGCCCGAAGAACCCGGAAGGCATGAGGCTCCTGCCCAGGAAGGCCTCGCAGATGGTCACCGAAACGACGAACAGCCCCGGGACATACGCCAGAAAAGCCTTCCAGGCCTCCCCATTCCGGGTGAGCCTCAGGGCAAGGTGCGTGCATATGCCGATGGCGTTCACCAGGAACAGGTCGCACACGACAAGGACCGTTCCCGTCAGGCTCCCCGGAAGGGTCGTGACGATCAGGTCCCTGAGGCTCGCCGCGCACGCAAACAGGCAGGCCGTGCTGAAGAGCAGCGCTTCGGGGCTCTTCCCGCCCTTCCCGATGCTGAAGAACGCGCATGCCCCCGAAGCGAACAGGCTCATGACAATGGCCGAAGAGCGGTGGAATATCAGGGACGAGGGGGGTCCGCCAAAGAGATGGCGGGCGTTCAGGGCCAGAAAGACCAGCTCGCACAGAAGCGGGACCATGGCCAGGGAGACCGCATATGCGTGGAACAGGTCCTGCTTCCCGGGCGCACCCTTCCCGCCCTTGTCCGCCAGTTCGCCGAGGCCCAGCGAGATGAGGATGACGGGGATGAACGACAGGCTAAGCGGCGGGAACAAACCTCCCAGCAGGGGATCGACGCTCAGGAGCAGGAGGAGCAGTACCATGCCAGCATTCAGGACCGCCTTTGCGGGCCCGGTGCTTTCCCCCACGGCGCCCGGCACCGTGGAGCGGGAGTTCATGATCAGGTAGCCCGCCCCCGCGAGCGCGGCGGCCGAGTTCAACAGGGCTACGGCGGGGTGCCGCACCACCCATGACGCCGCGCAGATGATGGCCGCAAAGGCATAGGCTGCCCAGACGGCCATCCGGGGAACGCCCGGCCCCCGAAGCGCCCGGGACAGGTGGAGCGTGAGGGGCAGCAGGAAGAAAATGAACGACGAGGCGAAGGATGGCACATTGAGGACACCGGGGTCGGGGAGCATGGATGAACCCAGGTCCCCCAGGCTCCAGAGGACGATGAGGAAAGCCGCGGCGGCCAGGAGCCTGAACTCCTTCCTGGACTCCCCGGCTCTCCCCATGAGAGAGACAAGGGCGGAGCATGTCAGCACGTTCGCCAACGGGAAAAGGAGGGAGGGAAATACCTCTCTCAACGCCTGGTCCACCAGTGATTCCTCTGCGATCTCAAGATTCCCGGAAACCCGGGCACACATCGTCTCATGGGGGCGGTATCGGAAAAACCCCGGTAAGATATGAGCCTGCCAGGGGGAAATTTCGTCCTGCAGGCGATTTTTTTGTTATTGAGCTGTGCAGGGCGATGGGCATAGAAGAAAGGTGATATGCGAGAACAGGAAAGACAGCTGCGGGCCCTGTTCGTGGACCTGCGTACACGGGAATCACGGCGTGAAGAGCTGTCCCCCTATGTGACCCGGGTTTTCCTCGGCGGCAGGGGGATAGGCGCATGGGTCATGGGCTCCTGCCCCACCGTGCACCCCCTCGACCCGGACGCCCCCCTGGTGTTTTCCACGGGCTTGCTCACCGGCTCGCGCGTGCCTTCCTCCAGCCGCATGGTCGTCTCCGCGTTTTCCCCGCTCACCGGCACCGTCTGCAGCGCTTCCGTCGGCGGGCGGCTCGGCCTGTCCATGAGGCGCTCGGGCATCGACCTCATCCGGGTCGCCGGCCGTGCGGAGGGGCCCGTCGTGCTCGTCATAGACGACGGCCGCGTGGGCTTCGAGCAGGGGGACATCCCGGCAGACGAGCCCCTGAGCGGAGTTTTCGGGAGGCTCGAAGGCGCCGGGTGGTCCGCGGCGGCGGTGGGCAGGGCCGCCTTCCAGGGGTGCAGGTACGCCTCGGTCATGGTGGATGGCGCCTTTGCCTCGGGCAGGGGCGGCCTGGGCCTCGTCATGGCCTCGAAAAACCTCCGCGCGCTGCGGGTGCGCGGCACCGGGACCGCGAAGGCCGTCGACCCGGAAGGTGAGGAAAAGGCCCGCACGGACATCCTCCGGCTCTTCGACGCGTCACCCGCCATCATGGGCGCCTCCGGGCTCAGGCACTTCGGCACGTCGGCGCTGGTGGACCTCATGGCCTCCCGGCGGATGATGCCCACTGCCAACTTCCGAAGGACCTACTTCCCCGGGTACCGGTCCTTCTGCGCCAGCGCGATCAGGGAGCAGGAGGCCCCGAAGCGCTACGCCTGCCCGGGATGCCCCATCGCCTGCAAGGGAAAGGGGCGGGCCGGGATCCCCGAGTTCGAAACCCTCTCCCACTTCGGGGCCTTGAACGAGAACGCGGACCTGGGCGCCATCATCGAGGCCAACCGCATCTGCAACGAGGCAGGGTTCGACACCATCACCGCGGCCTCCACCATCGCCTGCCTCGCCGAGATCAGGGGCGTGAGGTACGCGGGTCGGGAGCTCGTGGACAAGGTGCGCGAGATCGCGTCTCTGACCGGGGACGGCCCCCTGCTCCAGCTCGGCTCCGCGGAGCTCGCCCGCAGGATGGGGCGGCCCGAGCTGTCCATGAGCGTGAAAGCCCTCGAGATGCCCGCCTACGACCCCCGCGGCGCCTACGGCATGGCCCTGGCCTACGGCACGTCGACCCGGGGCGCCTGCCACCTCCGGGCCTATCCGGTCTCCCACGAGATCCTGCGCAAGCCCGTGGCCACGGACCGGTTCTCCTTTTCCGGCAAGGCCCGGATCATCAAGATATCCGAGGACCTCAACGCGGTCATCGACTCCCTGGGCGCGTGCAAGTTCGCCTTCTTCGGCGCCTCCCTCGAGGAGTACGCCAAGGGCTTCTCTTCCGTGACCGGGATCGAGGCGGACACCCAGGACCTGCTCTCCTTCGGGAACACGATCTCAAGCCTGGAGCGGCACATCAACTCGCTCAGGGGTTTCCGCCGGGAGCACGACCTCCTGCCCGAGCGGTTCTTCACGGAGCCCGGCTCCTCCGGGGCGGGCATCGAGGTCCCGCCCATAGACCGGAAGGCCTTCGAGGAAGCCCTCGACCGGTACTACCGTATCCGGGGGTGCTCGCCCGACGGGACCTTCCCGCAGGACAAGGCCCGGGAGATCCAGTCATGCATGAGCAGGTAGCCAGATACCTCGGGAAGCTCCAGCGCCACGGCCTGATCGAGGGTCCCGGGGACGCCGCGCTCTACGGCCTCGACGATGAGATCCTCACCAATGCAGGCAGGGTGCCCGGGACCATGCGGGAGCTTTTCGCCCTCCTCAACATCAACAGCCTCATCATTGCCAGGCCCGGGCCCCTGTTCAGGTACGTCATCGGGCACCTCTGCCTGCGAGAGCCCGGGCTCATCTGCCCGCGTGACTGCGAGAGCCTCACCTTCATCCACGACATCCCCGTGGTGGAAAGCTTAGACCCCCGCCGGACCGCCCAGGCCCTGAACCGGAGAAAAGGCTGCATCGTAGGCGGGGAGCTCGTCGTCACCACGGGCACGGTTTCCCTGGAGCAGGCGTTCATCTCGCTGAGCTCCATCCTGTTTGCGACCTTCGTGAAGTTCTTCGCCGATGCCCTCAACGGCCTGCACGGGTACGGGGAGCCGGTCCCCCGGGGCATGCTCGACGCCCTGCCCGGCCTGCTGGCCCGAGCTGAGCCCCGCTCCTCGGCCGAACCCCTGCCCGAAAGGGCGCCCGAGGGCGAGGACGAGATCCTCCGCGCCATGGACCAGGCGGGCAAGGCCGTGGTGAACGCACGCCTGGTGGACTCCTTTTTCGGGAACATCTCGTACCGGGACGGAGGCGCCGTCTACATTTCCCAGACGGGGTCGTCCCTGGACGAACTGCCCGGGTACATCGACCGGGTCCCGCTGGACGGCTCGTCGACCTGCGGGATCACCTCGTCCTCCGAGCTCACCGCGCACGTGAAAACCTATGAGCTCACCGGCGACAACGCCATCCTCCACGGGCATCCGCGGTTCTCGGTGATCATGTCCATGTTCGGTCACCCCCTTCCCTTCGGGGACCGGCGCTCGATAGGGGGCGTGCCCGTGGTGTCGGGCGAGGTGGGCGCGGGTGCCCGGGGCCTCGTGCACACCCTGCCGGAGGCCATGCGGGAGTTTCACGGGGCGATCGTGTCCGGGCACGGGGCCTTTGCGAGCTGCACGGGGTCGTTCAGGGAGGCATTCACGAGGCTCATGGACATGGAGACCCTGTGCTACAGGACCTGCTGCGCGCTGGTGCGGGAAAAGCTCGGCTGACCCCGGCACCCTGATGCTTGACGGATATATATCGCTTCGATATACTACACCGGAAAGAACCGGAGGTTGATGCATGGGCGACGAGGTGTACAGGAAGCTGGCCGGGGTGCTCGACACCATTCCCAACGGCTTTCCGGCCACGGAAAGCGGCGTCGAGATCAGGCTTCTCAAGAAGATCTTCACCGAGGACGAGGCGGAGCTCTTCTGCAGGCTGCGCCTGACCTTCGAGACCGCGGCGCAGATCGCGGAGCGCACGGGAATCCCCCTGGAAGGGCTCGAGGAGAAGCTTGTCGCCATGGGCTCGAAAGGCCAGGTCTTCGCCATCCGGCTGGGGAGCCTGTGGATCTTCCGGATGCTGCCCTGGGTGTTCGGGATCTTCGAGTTCCAGCTCCACCGTCTCGACAGGGAGCTTGCCGACCTTCACGAGGAGTACGAGGAGGCCTTCGGAAAGCAGTTCTTTTCGGCAAAGCCCCAGCTCATGCAGACGCTGCCCATCGAGGAGACCATCACCCCGGGCCACGAGGCCCTGCCCTACGAGCGCATCTCTTCCCTCATCGAGCACAACCAGTCCTTCATCGTCAACGAGTGCATCTGCAAGAAGCAGCAGGCGCTGCGGGGAAAGCCCTGTGGAAAGCCGGCGGAGGTGTGCCTGGGCATGGCGCCCGTCCCGGGCGTCTTCGACGACTCGCCCAACGGAAGAGCGATCTCGCGGGCCGAGGCGTACGAGCTCCTGAAGAAGACCGAGGAGCTGGGCCTCGTGCACCTCACGAGCAACATCCAGAACGGGCAGATCTTCATCTGCAACTGCTGCTCGTGCTGCTGCGGCGTGCTCAGGTCCATCACCGACCTGAAGATTCCGGCAGCCGACGTGATCAATTCCCACTACTGCGCCTCCATCGACGCCGGGGCGTGCACCCGGTGCGGGCTCTGCGCCGACGAGCGCTGCCAGGTGGGGGCCATCGTCGAGGACGGGGACGGGTACCGCGTCGTCCGGGAGGGGTGCATCGGGTGCGGCCTGTGCGTGAGCACCTGCCCGTCGGGCGCCCTGTCGCTCGTCCACAAGCCCGTCGAGGAGCGGGCCGTCCCGCCGGTCACCGAGAGCGACTGGAATGACGAACGGGGCCGGAGCCGGGGAATCGACTTTTCCCCGTACCGGTGAAGGGAGGCGCCATGGATGTCCGGTCCATCATTCTGGGCTTCCTCATGGGGCAGAGCATGACGGGCTACGAGCTCAGGAAGTTCTTCTCCCTTTCGTTTTCCTTTTTTTCCGGCCTGAGCTACGGGTCCATCTACCCGGCGCTCAGGAAGCTCGAGGCCGAGGGCCTCATCTCCATGGCCCTGCAGGTCCGGGACGCCTCGCCCAACCGGAAGGTCTACACCATCACCGAACGGGGCCGGGAGGCGTTCCTGTCGTCCATCAGGGAGCCGGTCCCCTTCGAGCACCAGCGCTACAACTTCCTCATGCACCTCTTCTTCTTTGCCCACCTGAACCCCGGGGAGCGGGTCGGGCTGGCCCGAAACCACCTGAAGTCGGTGGAGAAGGTCAGGGAGTCGCTGGAAGAGGTGGCGCCCGAGGTGGAGAAGGGCGCGGACCGGTTCCAGCTCCTGACCTTCAGGTTCGGGCTACGGTTCTTCAGCGACCTGTGCGCCAACGTGGAAGACGCCCTCAGGGCCCTGGAGGAGGATGCCGCGGCAACAAAAGGGAAGGAGGCCGCAAAGGCCCGCTCCCGTACATAAAAAAGGAGGTTTCCCCCATGAAGGTGCTGGCGGTCGATTCGAGCCCGAGAAAGGTCGGGCACAGCAAGGTGAAGCTCATGCTCGACGCCCTGGTCGAGGGTCTGCGGGATGCGGGCGCCGGGGTGGACGTGGTGCGCCTGAAGGACCGGAAGATAAAGAACTGCATCGGGTGCATGAGCTGCTGGACCAAAACGCCGGGGGTCTGCGCCCTCAAGGACGACATGACGGCCGAGCTCTTCCCCCTGTGGCTTGAAGCCGACCTGGTGGTCCACGCCTCGCCCCTCTACCACTTCACGATCAACGCCGCCATGAAAACCTTCATCGAGCGGACCCTGCCCGTTCTCCAGCCCTTCCTCATCTCCTACGGGGGGGAGACCGTGCACCCCCTGAGGCACAAGCACCCGCACGTGGCCTTCCTGTCCGTGGCGGGGTTCCCGGAGATGTCCGTCTTCGACCAGCTTTCTTCCTGGGCCAATTTCATCTACGGCCGGGTGGGCATGCTCACCGCGGAGATTTACCGGCCCAACGCGGAGGTCCTGACAGTGCCCGCGTTCCGGCACAAGGCGGCGGAGGTCCTCGATGCCACCCGCCAGGCGGGCAGGGAGATCGTGCTCCAGGGAAAGGTCTCGCCGGGCACCATGGCCGCCGTTACCAGGGACCTGGTGGAGGATGTGAAGCTTTTCCACGAGGTGACCAACATCATGTGGAAGACCTGCCTCGAGCAGGGGCTGAGCCCGGCGGAGCTGAACGACGGGAAGATCGTGCCGGTGCCCGGAACCATCCGGGACTTCCAGAAGGTCATGCGCTTCGCGTTCAACCCCGGTGGGGCCCAAGGCCTGAAGGCCGTCGTGCAGTTCGACTTTACGGGCAGCCCCGGGGGCTCCTGCCACTTCACCATCGACGGCGGCAGAATCGAAGCATCCGACGGCCCGGCCCCGCATCCGGACGTGACGGTCGCTTCGGACTTCGGCCTGTGGATGGACATCATGGCGAAGAAGAAAGACGGAGGGCAGATGTTCCTCGAGGGGAAATACCAGGCCCGGGGTGACTTGAACCTCCTGCTGAGGATGAACGACCTCTTCGGTCAGTGACGAACACTGACTGAAGCGGCCATGGCTCCAAGGGGGCATGATGTCCGTCCGACCTCTTCGGTCAGTGGCGGGCGCGAGGGGAAGCGGCCCTCCCCCGCCAGGGTGAAGGAGTGCTGACGCAATTGCCGGCACACCGTCACGAATCCGGACAGAATTTCCGGAAAAAGGCCCCGGACAGCCCTGGCACGGGAATTGAATATTCCTGGGAAACACGTGCGAGGAGCAGGATGAAGGTACAGGTCGAAGGTTACCTCGAGCAGGTGCGGCAGATGCTTCCCCGGTCAGGGAAAGAAGCTCCCGCATCCCCCCTCCCGTCCGGCTCCCCTTTCGCTTCCCTGCTCCAGGAGCTCGTGAAAGCCCAGGAAGCCGGCGGGGCCGACCCCGGCACCCTGGACCGGGAAACCCTCGTCAGGCTGACGGAGATGCTGTCCCTCCAGATGAGCTATGCGGCCCTGGACTCGCTGGGCAGTCCGGGGGAAGACTCGGAAGGAAGCCCTGAGGCGTCCCCCTCCCTCTTCTCGTCCCTGCCGCACCTGCCGGCGCTGGATTCGTACGATAAGGCCGAAGATTCCATCGCGGGCATCTCCCGGCCGGCCCCGACCCTGAACCGGGGGCGAAGCGATTACGAGGCCCTCATCGAGAAGGCCTCCCGCGCCTACGGGGTGGATAAGGGCCTGATCTCCTCGGTCATCCGGGCCGAGAGCGGCTTCGACCCGGGCGCCACCTCGCCCAAGGGCGCCATGGGGCTCATGCAGCTCATGCCGGACACCGCCCGCGGCCTGGGGGTGAGAAACGCCTACGACCCCGAGGAAAACATCATGGGGGGCACCCGCTTCCTGAAGAGCCTCCTCGACCGGTACGGCGGGAACGTGCCGCTCGCCCTCGCCGCCTACAACTGGGGTCCGGGCAACGTGGAGCGCAGGACCGGCTCCTACCCGGAAGAAACCCGCCTATACGTCTCCCGGATCATGAAGTCCTACAGGCAGGACACCATCTAGTCGCGCGGATCATGAAGTCCTACAGGCAGGACACCATCTGTCGCGCGGATCTCCGGCTCTCCCGCACACAGGGGATTTTCCCGCCAGGATGAACAGGGCTCTCAGCCGGCCCAGGGGCCGGATCGTCGACTCTTCCCCGCGCCGGGTATTTTTACCCGGGGCATCCTTGCCCTTCGGGCATATATTCACTAATACTATCACTGTTGACAACATTTCTTGCACAAAGGGGGACCTCTGTGAAAAAGCGTTTTCCTGCTCTGCTGGTTGGAGCCGCACTCCTCATCCTTTCCCTGGTCGCCTGCTCGAGGCAGGAAACAGGCCCAGTCGGGCCGGCTTCCGCCGGGGGCGCCCAGCCTGAAAGCGTCCGATCGCTGCCCGGCGAGGGCGACTTCCGGGAAGCGGTCGTCAAGGTGGCGAAAGCGAACATCCCCGCTGTGGTCCACATCGAGGTGTCCCAGCGCCAGGAGATCCAGAACCCCTTCAGCAGGCTTTCCCCGTTCGAGGGCGACCCCCTCTTCCGGCGATTCTTCGACATCCCCCGGGCCCCCAGGAGCTTCAAGCGCGAGCTGCGGGGCATCGGCACGGGCATGATCATCAAGGACGACGGGTACATCCTCACGAACAACCACGTGGTGGCCGGTGCGACCGAAATCCAGGTCATCCTCTCGGACGAACGGCAGTTCACGGCCAGGGTCGTGGGCACGGACCCGAAGACGGACATGGCCGTGATCAAGGTCAACCCCAGCGGGAAGCTCCCCTACGTGACCTTCGGCGACTCTGACAAGGTGCAGGTGGGGGAGTGGGTCGTGGCCATCGGCCACCCCCGGGGGCTCGACCAGACCGTGACCCAGGGCATCATCTCGGCCAAGCACCGGCAGGGGATCACCGACCCGAGCACCTACCAGGACTATCTCCAGACCGACGCCGCCATCAACCCGGGCAACTCCGGCGGGCCGCTCCTGAACCTGGACGGCCAGGTCATCGGGGTCAACTCCATCATCGCCTCGCAGTCGGGCGGGTTCGAGGGGATCGGGTTCGCCGTGCCGAGCAACATGGCCCTGCACATCTCGGGCGAGCTCATGAAGAAGGGCACGGTCGAGCGGGGCTGGCTCGGGGTGACCCTGCAGGACGTCCCCTATGAAAAGATGAAGCCCCTCAAACTCGCGACGCCCAAGGGCGCCCTCGTGGTGGACGTGGTGAAGGGCGGCCCCGCATCCGCCGCGGGGATTAAACCCGGCGACGTCATCGTGTCCATCGACGGCAGGACGGTGGACGATTCGGGCGCACTCAGGAACGCGGTGGCCGGGGCTGCCATCGGCAACGAGGTCAGGCTGGGCATCATGCGGGATGGGAAGTCCATCACCGTCCCGGTCAAGGTCGGGAACCCGCAGGAGGCGGGCAAAGTGCTTGCAGCCGCCCTGCGTGACAAGCTGGGGGTCGACGTGAGGCCGCTCAACAGCCGCGAGGAAAGCCGGTACGGCCTGGAGCCGGGGCTCGGGGTCGTCATCGCCAGGCTCGACCCCAAGGGCCCCCTGGCCGCGGCAGGGTTCGAGGTGAACGACGTGCTCCTGCAGGTCGACGACCAGCCCATCCAGGGCGTGGAAGGCCTCACCGGCATCGCAAGCGCCCTCAAGGCCGGGCAGGACATCTCTGTCGCGGTGGCGGACCACAGGACCGGGAGGGTCGGCGCCATCCAAATAAGGGTCCGCTGAGGGTTCGGCGGGAAAATGTGCCCTCATCGGGACGACGTCCCGGGCAAGCCGGCGGAGCGGCCGATACCCGGGGAGGGATGCAAAAAGACTACTCCTTAAGCTCTCCGAACTTCTCGGTCACGCGGTATATCTGCGTCCTGTTCTTCAGGGCGTTGTACCAGAGACTGTCCGGCCCATCGAAGGAGATCCGTGGCGCTTCAACGGGGAGGATGCGCTCATACCTCCTTCCCTCGGTCCCATCCAGGACGACGAACTGCCTGTCTCCGGACCCGGCCACGAAGGCGACATGTTTCCCGTCACGGCTGAATGAAAGGGACTCGGCGGAGATGCTGTTGTAGCGCCTGCTTTCCTTCCCGTCCTGAACCACGAAATAGTTGTTCTTTTCCCTCACCACCAGAAGAAGCCGGCCATTGCCGGGGTTGTAGACGGGTTTGACCGTCGAGGAGATCTCATAGGCCGCCTTCTCCACTTCATCCTCCACAAGAAAATACCTGCCCGATCTCCCGACATATGCCAGATGGTTCCCATCCGGGCTGAAGACCGGGCTGCCGGACACGATGCCGCTGTACTGCCTGCCTTCCTTTTCATCGAGCACCACGAAAGACCTGTCACCGGTCTTGTCCCTGAACTTCTCGTCGACCTGCTCGACGTTCTTCGCCGGGATGCCGGCTATGTATGCGAGGTGCCTGCTGTCCGGGCTGAAAACGAGCGACCTGGCCTTGATCTCGTCGTACCCCTTGCCCTCTTTCCCATCCAAGACCACGCACCACTTCTTGCCCACCCTGGCAATGAAGGCGAGGTGTTTCCCGTCGGGGCTGTAGAGGGGGCTGCCTTCTCCAATGGCCGGGTAATGCTTTCCCTCCACCCCGTCGACCACGATGCAGCAGTATTTCGCGAACATCCTGTCCACGCAGGCGACATAGGCGAGATGCCTGCTGTCGGGGGTGAAGGCAAAGGAAGCGTCCCCCACGGAGTCGTACTTCGCACCCTCTTTCCCATCCACCACCGCATACCAGGAACCGCCCATGCTCGCAGCATAGGCAGAGCGCCTGCTGTCGGGGCTGATGGCAGTGCCCCGTTTACCCAGCGAATCATATCCCTTCTGCTCTGTGCCGTCGATGACCATGAACCGCTTGCCGCCCGACAGGGCGGCATAGACATGCCACGTGCCGTCGGGGCTGAAGAAATCCTTGCCGAACCCGATGTTCTCGTACGGGCTTTCCTCCTTGCCATCCACCAGCACGCGCTTGTCCGCGCCTGACCTGACGATGAATGCCGCCTTTTCGCCGTTCGGGCTCATCTGGAGAGAGGACATGACCCAGCGTGCAGGGTCGGCCTTCGCCACGAGCTTCTCGGTGGCCACCCTTTCCAGCTTCCCCTCATCGGCATGCACGGGATGGACGGCGCAGCAGGCCCATATGACGGCGAACCAGGGGATAAACCATCTCTTGTCAGTCATTGGGGCTCCCTTTTCAGAAGATATCTCCTGCACGGGCAGGAGCCGTGGCCAGTGTATGGAAAAAACCCTTTTCATGTCCAGTGATTTATCGACCGGTGCAGGATGACGGCTTCGAGTTCGCCTCTGTGTCAGAGGCAGGAAGAAGGCGAGGGTTCCATTCAGCGGGGCTTGACGTCAACCCAGCTGTTCGGCTGAACGGCCGTGCTGGAGTTCTTCAGGTAATGGCTGCGCATCTCCGGGCCGCCGTAGGGCCTGTTGACCCAGAACACGGCCTCGTCCGAGCTGTTGTAGCTCCCGAACACGTAGTCGATGGAGTGTCTTTTCCCGAGCGGCGTTTCCAGGGAATAATACGCGTCGTTCTTCGCGTAGGCGCTGACGACGGGGTCGTCTTTGCCGTAGGCGCGGTCGGACTCGATCTCTTCGGTGCTGATGTAGCCTTCCCTGTACTTCCGGGCCCCCGCGGAGAAAGCGAGCCGGCTCTGCAGGAGATCCCCGCCGTGCTCACCCTGGAGTCCTCCGTCCCCGAACAGGATCTCCCGGCTCATCTCCCACATGTCCCTCAGGAGCATCTTGCCGATGCCCTTGTTTCCTTCGCCCCGCTCCGGGAGGCGGATGACGAGCCGGGCTGAAGGCAGGGGGGTCACGCTCAGGCTGTCGGGCCCGCTCACCGTGGAGAGCGCGTGGTCCTCCATGGGCTTCAAGGCCCACGCCGGCAGGGAAATCAGAAAAAGGGCAAGGATAAACGCAACGCTTTTCAAAAGAACCCCTCTATCTGTATGCTTTTGCATACATAATGAACAATCCACCGCAGGTTTATACGAAGCAAATCATATGCCACTGGCGGCCCGGAGTGGTTTCAGCCAGTTATCATGTCCGTACCCCGGGAAGAGGCAGGAAAAAGGAAATCATATTCAATTGTAATAGAAACTATTTTCTCATGCTGCCGCCCCGGTCAAGGAAATGCGGGGCGCCCGCCGCCCGGGGAAACCCCAATGGGCATTGATTTATTCCCCGTTTCCCGGTATTTTGAAACGCGCAGAAGGGCAGGCCCCCGGCGTAAAGAATCGCGGTCGGGGAAGGGGCCCTTCCCCAGAAACGGAAATCACAGCGGGAAAGGACAGTCACATGGCAAGAGCGGCATTTATCGGCTGGCGGGGCATGGTCGGCTCGGTCCTCATGGACCGGATGACCTCGGAGAAGGACTTTGCAGGATTCGAGCCCGCTTTCTTCACCACCTCGCAGGTGGGGCAGAAGGGCCCCCGGATCGGGCTCGACACGCCTCCCCTCAAGGATGCGTACGACGTCAAGGAGCTCAAGGCCGCCGACATCATCGTGACCTGCCAGGGCAGCGACCACACGAAGAAGGTCTACCCGAAGCTGAGGAAAGCCGGCTGGAAAGGGTACTGGATCGACGCCTCGTCGGCCATGCGCATGAACGGCGACAGCGTCATCGTGCTCGACCCGGTGAACCGCACGGTCATCGACAAGGCCCTCAAGAAGGGCGTGAAGGATTTCATCGGCGGCAACTGCACGGTGAGCCTCATGCTCATGGGCCTGGGAGGCCTGTTCCACGCGGGCCTCGTGGAGTGGGTCACCTCCATGACCTACCAGGCGGCCTCGGGGGCCGGCGCGAAAAACATGCGGGAGCTCATCGAACAGATGGCCTTCATCTCCAAATCCTCGAAGAAGCTCCTGGACAACCCCGCGTCAGCGGCCCTGGACCTGGACAGGAAGGTCCTTTCCGCCATGCACGACGATTCCTTCCCCCGCGCCAATTTCGGCTTCCCGCTCGCGGGCAATGTCCTCCCCTGGATCGATACCGCCATGGAAAACGGCCAGAGCAGGGAGGAGTGGAAGGGGCAGGCGGAGACCAACAAGATCCTGGGCACGAAGAAGCCCATCCCGGTGGACGGCCTGTGCGTGCGGGTTGGCGCCATGCGCTGCCACTCCCAGGCGCTCACCTTCAGGCTGAAGAAGGACGTCCCCCTCGACGAGGTCACCGGCATCATCCGGGAGGCCAACGACTGGGTGCGGGTGATCGAGAACACCAAAGAGAAAACCCTCGAGAAGCTCACCCCCGCGGCGGTGACGGGCAGGCTCGGGGTGCCGGTGGGCAGGATCAGAAAGCTCAACCTGGGGCCCAGGTACCTCACCTGCTACACCGTGGGCGACCAGCTCCTCTGGGGTGCGGCGGAGCCCATCCGGAGGATATTCAGGATCGTGCTCGACCATATCTCGTAAGACCTGCAGGGGATAAAAAAGCGGGTGCCCCCTGAAGAAAAGGGCACCCGCGGGTCTCCCTGGTCGACCCTCTCCTATGTTCTCTCCTGATTGACTTCCGCGGGACCTCTGGGGCGTGATCCGAAGCGGCCGCCCGCCCCGTCGGGGTGCGGCCGGGTGCGCGTTTCGTCACGCACGGGCGCTCCCCTGATCACCCTTCCATCCAGGCCCCTGTGCTCGTTCTCGTCCATTCAATAGCAAGCCAGGGTTTACCCCCACTCTATCGGAGTTTTCCCTGGCACTGTTGAGTATCGAGGCCTTTCGAACGTGGCTGCAGGCAAAAACCGCAAACCTTCCCTATTGCTGGACGGGGCGGTACCCTTTCCCCTGAAGCAGGGAGATGACCCCCTCCCGGCCCACCAGGTGGCCCGCGCCCACCACCACGAGGGAATCCCCCTCCCGGCCCATGAGCTCTTCGATCTTCGAGATCCAGCGGACGTTCCTCTGCGTGAAGAGGGCATCCCTCACCATCGGGTACTCCCTGAGGCTCACGGACGTGATGCCCTCGAGCTTCGCTGCGTCGCCGCGTCTCCAGGCCCTGCGGAGCTCCTCGGACCTCAGGCCGATGACCTCGAGCTCCCGCAGGGACTGCCTCAGCAGGTCCTCCTGCCTGTCGGAAAGGGTTTTCGAGAGGAGCTGTATCTGGGCAAGGGCGGTCTCGAGGAAAAGCGTCTCTTTGCCGTCCCTCCGGGCCAGGGCGTAGAAATGGGCGTCGATGCCCCACTTCGGGTCGAATCCCAGGCGGGCGAGCTCGACGCCGCTCAATGACACGGCGCAGAGCCACGGCTTGTACCTTTCGAACCGCGATTCGGGAAGCCCCGCGGAGGCGAGCTTCTGTTGGAGGAGCCCATAGGTCTTGGCCGAGACATGGTCCTTGAGCAAGGTCCCCTCCCGGTAGGTGCCCTGGTCGAGCAGCGCCTTGTGCACCTCGGGCCGCGTCATCTCCCGCATGTCGGCCTCGAACATCACCCGTTTGCTCCGGCCGTAAGCGTCGGTGATGCGCCTGTCCAGGGGGTAGGAATCGGGTTTGAGCACGTGGACTGAGCCGAGGAGGTGCACGGTTCCCCCCTTTCCCGTCACCGACCAGAGAAAGACGGGGGTTTCCTGTGCCGCACCCGCCGGGCAGGAAGACAGGAGGAGCACGAGGGAAAGTACCGCGGCGGGCAGCTTCTTCACGGGGAGATCATGATCACGGGGTCGGTCTGCCTGCCCTGCACCACCCGCATGCCTGCGGGAACGTCGCTGGTGAGCCAGAGGTTGCCGCCGATGACCGCGTTTTTGCCGATGCGGACCCGCCCGAGGATGGTGGTCCCGGAGTAGATGATCACGTTGTCCTCCACGATGGGGTGCCGCGGGATGCCCTTCACGAGCTTGCCCTCCCCGTCCTTGGGGAAGCTCACCGCCCCGAGGGTGACGCCCTGGTAGAGCCGCACGCTCCTGCCGATCTCGCAGGTCTCGCCGATGACCGTCCCGGTCCCGTGGTCGATGAAGAAACGCTCGCCTATCCGGGCGCCCGGGTGGATGTCGATGCCGGTCTGGGAGTGGGCCATCTCGGCGATGATCCTCGGGATCATCTCCACCCCCAGGGCGTGGAGCTCGTGCGCAATGCGGTAGTTCGTCACGGCCTTGATGCTGGGATAGCAGAAGATGGCCTCCCCGGTGCTCTTCGCCGCGGGGTCGCCCTCGTAGGCCGCGACGACATCGGTTGCCAGGAGCCTTCTGATCCTGGGGATGGCGGCAATGAACTTCCGGGACAGGTTCCGGGCGCGCTCCTCGCACTCGAGGGTGGCCCGCCAGTACTCCTTGTCCCCGGAGAAACCGATCCCCCGCTTGATCTGCTCGGTGAGGAGGCGGTCCACCTTCTCGATGTGGGCGCCGAGGATATAGGGCATCGACTCGAGGGACATCTCGGAGTCGCTGAAGTACGCGGGGAAAAGAACGCTCCTCAGCCGCTCCACGATCTCGGTGAGGGCGTCGAGGGAGGGCATGACCTTCTCCTCGGTGGGCCGGTGATAAACGAGCTCGTAGGAATCGGACCTGCACAGCTCGTCGACGACCTTGTGGATGGTCCTGTCGGTGCGGCTCACGGCGTTTTCCCTGTCATCCTTCATGGACAGCCCGCCTCAAAGCACCCGTTCCCGGGGAAAACAGCCCCATCGGCCCACCAGGCCGCTCCCTCCCACGGACCGCATACGGGGGAACGGGCTCCCTGAAACCCGACCGACGGATCCCCCGGACGAAGCGCCGGGAAGGAGAAGAACCTGCCTCCCGGATCACTTGAGGTCTGTGCCCGGCTTCGTGAGAGCACCGACAGACGGGGGAAGGTCCTTCCTCTTGTCCCTGTCCCGCTTGCGCTCCTGGAGGAGGAACAGCAGGGCCGCCGTATTCGACTTCACGTGGGCGAAGACCGACTCGAGACCCTGGAGCTCCGCATGGTGCTCGAGATTGTACTGCAACTCCTCGATGAGCTTTCTGAGCGTCTCTTCATGGAGTTCGTGCTTTCTCTTGACGAAGACCTTCTTGGCCTCAAGTTCCATTTCGGAGTCCATGACATGGTCCTTCATGGCGTCCCTCGCTTTTTTCGGTAAAAATTACTCCATCTCTCCAGAATGGTCAATGCATATCAGGGGAGCTGCGCCCCCCTCCCATCAGGGATCGAGCCTGTCCTGGCGAAGATGGCCTCTCCTCGAACGCTCTTCCTTTGCCGCTTCCATGAGCTTGAGATAGCGGTCCCGCCCGAGGATTTTGCGCACGTCGAGGAGATACCTGAAGCGCTCCTCCGAGAGCTTCTGCCTTTTGGCCTCGAGCTTCTTGAACTTTTTGAAGGCTGCACGCTGGTCGAGGGACGGGGCTTCGAGGACGCTGTCCATCTCGAGCCTCTGCCTTTCCACCTCCGCCCTCATATCGAAGAGATCCTTGCGCTTCTGCGTGTACAGATCGTCGAGGGTCTGGCGCTCCTGGGGGCTCAGATTGATCCTGTCCTCCATGGCAGGGGACTGCCACCACCTCCCATGGGTCGAACCCTCATCCGCCGCGGCGGCAACCGGGAAGAGAATGATGAGCAGGCCGATCACCCAGAGCCCGGTCTTTCTGAATATCATATCGCGCCTCCTTTTCTCGCCGGCCTTCAGGTAAGGCCGTCGTCATCGCTTATGGGAACCACGAAGTCGAGCACCTCATCGTCATCGAACGCATCCGTTGACGCTTCGGGCGAGATTTCCGCGTACGCGTCGGGAAGTGCGTTCTCCGTGAGCCTGCTCACATCCGCCATGAGGGCCGCGTCACTCATCCCGCCGGCTGCGGTGACCACCCGCCCCTGCCCTCCCGGGACCGTGTCCTGGTGCACGGGCGCAAGGAACAGGATGACCGCCGCGGCGGCAGCGGCGGCAAAGCCCGCCCCCAGGGCCCATCCGAAGGGCTGCAGCCGGCTCCACGCCGGCTCCCGGGAAGGGAGCACGATCTTCCGGGCAGGCTCGGGCGCACAGTCCCTCGCTTTTCTGCCCAGGGCCCGGAGGTCCTCCAGGATGCGCTGCCGCTCCAGGCGGCACTCCGGGCACGCCTGGAGATGAAGCCCTGCCGGCCCGCCCGGGTCCTTCCCGTCCACGAGGGAGGAAACCAGCTCTTCAGGGCTCAGGTGGCCTGTTGTGTCCTGCTTCATGGCTTCTCCTCCTTCAGGAACCCGCACAGTTCCTTTTCGCAGCGAAACTTGTCCACGGCACGGTACAGGTGGGTCTTGACCGTGCTCTCGTTCTTGCCGAGCACTTCGGCGATCTCCCGGATGCCCAGATCGTCGAGGTACTTGAGCCGGAACACCTCTTTCTCGGCGGCCGACAGCCTGGTGAGGAACTTGCCGAGCCACCCCCAGAACTCCTTTCTCTCCAGGCGCTCCGACGCCCGATCCTCCTCAGGGGCCTGCCCCTCCTCCCGGTCGCCGGAGAACAGGGTGAAGATGGAGCGCAGGCGCTTCTTCCGGTAAAAGTCGTTCACGGCGTTCAGCGCTATCCGGTACAGCCAGGGCTTGAACATCACGGGATCCCTGATGGTTTCCACCCCCCGGAAGGCCTTGATGAACACGTCCTGGGTGATGTCCTCAGCATCCATGCGGGAAAGCGTCCGGTAATACACCATCCTGAATATCTCCCCCTGGTACCTGCCGATGAGGGACTCGAAGGCGGCACGGTCGCCGGCCGCCGCCTGCCTCACCTCGGCGATGAGGCGGGGATCCATTGCCGGGGACTCGCCCCCTTCCTCCTGGCCGGACCCGGTTGCCTGACTGTCACCGTGCAGGGTGTCCTGCATCTCGCGTCCTCACCGTTCGGTCTGTGCCCGGGCCCTGCCAGGCCCCGCCGGTCCTTTCTTCATTCTTTCTACTCATCCTGACGCGTACCCCTGTTCTTTTGTCTACACCCCTGGTGCAAAAAAGCCACGATCACCCTCACGCCCCCCGGTCGCAGGCCGGTACGGGCAGTATCCTCGGGTCATGCCCGGTGATGCGGATGAACTTCATGACGTCGGCCAGGGAGATGACGAGCGTGCTCGTGTTCGTGTTGGGGTGGCACTGCATGGCGGGGCAGGAGCACAGGTCGCTGTCCACCACCACCTCCACCAGGCAGCCGGGGTCGTTGGCAATGCCTAAGATCGTCACCGAGCCCGGGGTCAGGCCGAGGAACTTTTCCATGCGCCCGGGGGAGGCGAAGCTCAGGCCCCTGGCCCCGAGCAGGCTCTCCATGGCCCTGATGTCCACGGACTTGGACGCCCCCACCGTGACGAGGATGTGCCTTTTGCCCTTCCTGTCCCGCAGGAAGAGGTTCTTGGTTTTGGCAGAGTCCCCGGGGATGCACAGGCGGTCGGCCTCCTCGCAGGTAAAGACCGGCTCGTGATCGTAGCGCTCGAAGGATATCCCGTTGTCGCGCAGGTATTGGCAGATGTCCATTTCTCGCTCCCTTGTACCACTACGGCCGCCCAGCTCCCGGTCCGAGGGAAAAAGGAACCCCGGACAGGGGGGCTATGGGGCGCGACCTCCGGCAAGACCCGCGGCAGGCCTGTTCAGAAAAGGATGGTGTCGTCCACCCGTCGCCGCTGTCGTCGCTGATGACCCCGATGCCCATGACCCCGGCAAACCCCTTCAGGAAAGGATGATGTCGTCCAGGCTGCGTTTGGGCACGTGGTGGACCCCGTTCTCGTCCCGCCAGTACGCCACGTCCGCGCCCTCCCCCATCTCCTCGATCCTGACCTCCTCGGCCGGCTTGCCCAGGGCGATAACGAGGAGGATCTCGTACCTCTTAGGGATGGCCAGGGCCTCGCGGAGCCCGCCGCGCTTGACCGAGGCGATCATGCACCCGCCCAGGCCCTTCGAGCAGGCGCCCAGGAGGATGCTCTGGGCGGCGATCCCGTGGTCGCAGCCGAAGGTTTTGGCGATGGCCGTGTCGCCCAGCACGACGATGTACGCCGAAGGCCGCTGCCCCGCCTCCGGGCCCGGCCAGTCCTTGAGGTAGGCCGCCCAGCCCAGGTGCGCAAAGATGGCCGCGTTCTTCTTCGGCGTGTTCGAAAGGATGTATTTGAGGGGCTGGAGATTGGCCGCGGACGCCGAGAGGCGGGCGCAGTCCACCAGCTCCCTGAGCAGCCCCTCGTCTATTGCATGCCCCTCGTCGAATCTCCGGTACGACCTGTTCCTGGTGATGAGTTCACGCATCGTCCCTGCTCCTTGCTCCCTGGTTTCGCTGCAGGCGAAAGGCGCGGGTTGCCGCCCCTGCCCCGCCCTCTATTATCACCTGAGGGGCCGGCTTTCAAAAGGGTAATTGCGGCAGCAGCGGTCGAGAACCTACTTCCCCTTCTTTCTCGCCTTCTCGAGGTTCTTCAGGAAGGGCTTGAATAGGAAGCTCTGTTCATCCATGGCGCAGAGCTGTTCGAACAGGGGCTTGGTGACCGTGAACGCCAGGATGTCCGGGGGCAGGTGCCTGCGCATCGCCACGTCGGTCGCCCCGATGACGGCCTGGGGCCTGTCCAGGTCGTCGAACAGGGGGAGCAGCTCCATGCACCCGGCCCCGAAGGGGGCGATGACCGCGGGGGGGCCGCCCGGAAGGCTGCAGTAGTGGGCGCCGATGACGAGGATGCTCAGGGCGTCCGGGTTGACGAAGAAGGTGATCGACTTCGCCAGGCCGTACCTGTCCTCCCGCAGGGGGCCGATGAGCACGTTCGCATGCTCCATCCGGTAGGGGCGGGCACCGTCGAACCACTTTCCCATGACCTCCCGCGAGCACTTGAGGCCCTCGCCCTCGTAGAGGAACGTCACATAGTCGTCCCGTGACCTCGTCCTGACCCCGCAGAGCCAGGTCCCCGCGCCCCCGCAGCCGAAGTTCTCCCTGGTGAGCAGGAGCGTCTCGCCCTCGAGGAAGTTCGGGTAGAACTGAAAAATGCAGACATGCCTGCCTGGCACGGGCGTCACGAGGGGCTCGAACCCCTCCGTCGACGGGGCGTCGTATACTGCGATGAGCGGCGCTCCCAGCCCGAGCTTGTCGACGAGCCTTCCTGGATCGGGCATCATACAGCCTCCTCTCCCCGTTCGCCGGGGCTCTCCCGCTGCCGGCTCAGAGCTCGTAGAGGGTGGTGTCAACCCCGGGTTTTTCCTTCTTCCCCGCGCTTGAGGTTTTCCCCTCCAGGACGAACGGCTCTTCGCCCTCCAGCAGATCGCCCATCTCCTGCTCGATGCGGTCCGGGTCTTCGCCCCTTTCCATGCGGCTCAAGGCCTCTTCCATGCCGGCTCCCATCTTCAGCCCCGTGGCCTCGGAAAGCTTGCGCATGAGGAGGGCGGCCTGCCGCGGGTCGTCGTCCCTGATCTTTTCCGCCTCGCTCGCGAGCATGGACATGGCTTTTTCCATCCGGGACTCGTCCATGGGCGGCATCCCGCCCTCATCATCGCCCTCGCCCCTGTTTTTCCCCGTGATGGCGGAAAACAGGGAGACCTTGCGCTTGAGGGGGACGTCAGCGCAGCGCGGGCAGCAGGGAATCTTCTCGGTGTTCACGGACCTGGAAAAGAAGTTGTAGACCGTATTGCACTTGCGGCAATAAAACTCGTAAATCGGCATAACACACCCTCACGACACTATCTTGGGGTGCTATTTAATGACAGAACCCCCTCCCAAATCAAGAGGGGAATTTCCCTGCCCGGCGGATTTGCCGCGAGTCTCCCGACAGACCTTGAGTCGAGCCGGGAAATGTGGGAAAAGATTTTTGTCCCGAAGTCCCGCCCGCGGGGGGCCGCACCCGATCCTCCCCGCCCCTTATGGCCGGGCCCCCGGGCGGACACCGGGGATCGGGAAAAATGAGCGGCAGGAGACACACCCATGACCAGAGACGATCTGCTCCAGTTCCTGAATGCAAACCCCCTCTGCAGCCTCGCCACGGTGGAGGGCGGAGAGCCCAGGGTGCGGGGCATGCACCTGTACCTGGCAGAGGCGAGCGGCCTGCTCTTCCACACGGCGGAGCCAAAGGACCTCTACCGGCAGGTCCGGGAGAACCCCCGGGCGGAGGCGTGCTTCGTCTCCCCCGACGGCCACCTCCAGATCCGGGTGCGGGGGGAAATGGAAGTGGTCGAGGACCTCGAGCTGAAAAAAGAGATGGTGAACGCCAGGGAATATCTCCAGCCCCTGGTGTGGAGCAACGGGTTCGACATCCTCAAGGTGCTGCGCATGAAGAACTGCACGGCCCTGATCTGGACCTCTGACCTGGACTTCATGCCCAAGATGCCCATCGAGCTCACGGACCCCGCCTGAGGGCGGGCACCGTTTCCGTGGCAGTGGCGGAGTGCAGGAAGTGACCGGCCCTTCGGGGCGCCAGAAGAAGAGGCGCTTCTGGTGCGGATTTTTTCCGGCTCCGGCAGCAGCAGGGAGAATCCGCACCAGAAGACCAGTTAACTAGCTATATTTATTATTTATTTGATTTTAATCCACAGGAGGCTATACAATAGGAAAGCTCCATGAAACACACTGCCCGCCGGCAGGGCGCCGCCCTGACCGTGCCGGTGCAGGAAGCCCAAAGGAGGCGCGCCATGGCTGGAAAGATCTTTTACCGCGAACGGACAAAGGCGAAAGAAGGGGAGAAGAAGCCCAGATTTCTCATGGTGGCCGTGGCCGGCGTCGACCTGAAGTTCCACGCAAAGCACGTCCGGAAGACCGAACTCGAGATGATCGCCCGGGAGGTCGGGGCCGAGCTGGTGTTCCTCGGCCGCGACGAGGAAGGGAAGTTCAGCGGAGAGGATGTCGAGGTAAGCTGACCCGGGAGCACATCTGCGCTTTTGAACCGTGAAAGGATGACCGCATGCCGCTGACGAGAGAAAAGGACGGAAAACGCCTGCACATAAAAAGCAGGCTCATGGGCGAGAGCCTCGTGAGGAAGTCGCTCTATGACGAGCTGGACTCGCCGCCCCAGGTGAAGCTGTTCCCGGACGTGAACGTGGTGAAGATCGGCGGCCAGTCCATCTGCGATCGCGGGAAAAAGGCCCTCCCCGCCATCGTAGAAGAGCTCGGATCGGCGAAAAAGAGGCACAAGATCCTGGTCACCACCGGCGGAGGCACGAGGAGCAGGCACATCTACGCCATCGCCCTGGAGCTGGGCATGCCCACGGGCATCATCGCCCGGTTCGCCAGCACCATATCCGAGCAGAACGCCATCCTGGTTTCCACCCTGCTGGCGCACTGGGACGGCATCCGCATCCACCAGGACGACATCCTGAAGATCCCCACCTACTTCTCCCAGGGGTGCATCCCGGTGGTCCAGGGCATGCCGCCCTTCGACTACTTCGCCCTGCCGCCGGACAAGGGCAGGCTCCCCATTCACAGGACCGACGCGGGGACCCTGCTCATGGCGAACCTCATCGGGGCGCGGAGCTGCATCTTCGTGAAGGACGAGGACGGCCTCTACACGGACAACCCCAAGACCAACCCGGACGCCGTCTTCATCCCGGAGATCGGGGCGAGGGAACTCCTGGAAAGAGACCTGGAGGATCTCGTCATCGAGCCTTCATGCCTGGAGATCCTCATCAACAGCCCGTCCATCGACAGGATACAGGTCGTCAACGGCCTCAAGAAGGGGAACATAACCAAGGCCCTGGACGGCAAGCGCGTGGGCACGGTCATCTACCGGGATTGACGGCAGGGACCCCGGGCGGCCGCCCGGGGTCCGGTCAGGCACCTGGCTTCCTGATGACATGCACCGCGGTGGCCTTGAACACGGCCGTCACGCCCTTGCCCGGCAGAAGCCCCAGGTCGTCCACGGACTGCCCTGTCACGTGGGCGTTCAGGGAAAACCCGCAGTCAATGCTCACCCGGTAAAGCATCCCGATGGGCTGCACGCTCCGGATCGTCCCGGAGAGCACGTTCCGGGCGCTCGAGTCCGGCCTCGAGCCTTCGGGGTAGATGGTGACGTGCTCCGGCCGTATGAAGCACAAAACCTCCTTCCCCTGCTCGCAGGTACCTGCGCAGAAAATCTCCCTGCTCCCCACCTCCACCTGCAGGGCACCCCCCGCCGAGGACCTGACCCTGCCCTTAAGGATGGTTTCGACCCCGACGAAGGCCGCCACGGCCTCGCTCACCGGCTGGTTCATCACCTCGGCAGGGGTGCCGATCTGGGCGATGCCGCCCCCGTCCATGACCGCGATCCTGTCCGAGAGCCGAAGTGCATCCATGCGGTCGTGGGTGGCCATGACCGCGGTGGTCCCCCTGATGCGCATCGCGTGGCCCAAATCCTGGACGATGGCTTCCTTGGTGGGCGGGTCAAGGGAAGCGAAGGGCTCGTCCAGGAGGATGAGCTCGGGGTTGGTGGCGAACGCCCTCGCGAGGCTCGTGCGCTGCGCCTCGCCCCCGGAGATCTTTCTCGCGGAACGGGAGGAGAGGTGGGCCACGTCGAAGAGCGCCAGGTTCTCCTCGATGACCGGCCGCATGGAGCTCCGCGCCATTCCCCTTATTCTCAGGCCCGAGGCGACGTTCTCGTACACGGTCGCATCGAAGAGCAGGGGCTCCTGGAACACCATGGCCAGCCTGCGCCGGTAGTCGAGGAGACGTGCGCCGTTTTCCACGGGCTTCCCGTGGAAGCCGATCTCGCCCCGATCCTTCCTGATGAGACCCGCCAGGCCAAGGAGCAGGGTGGACTTGCCCGTGCCGTTGGGGCCGATGAGGGAAAGGAACTCCCCGGTGCGGATCTCGAACCCGGGGATGTCGAGCACGGGCACCCCCCCCCGGCTGACTTTGAGATTCCTCACCGAAAGGATAACTCCCTTCATCGGGGGCGCTCCCGCTGCTGGATGCCCGTGAGGATGGCGTTGATGCAGAAGGTGAAGATGAGCAGGATCACGCCCAGCGCGATGGCGATGTCGAAGTTGCCCTTGCCGGTTTCCATGACCGTGGCCGTGGTGAGCACCCGGGTGTAGCCCTTGATGTTGCCGCCCACCATGATGGAAGCGCCCACCTCGGAGATGACCCCGCCGAACCCGGCCATCACCGCGGCGAGAAGCGGGAGTCGGGCTTCCCTGATGAGCATCCGGACCATCTGGATCCGCGTGGCGCCGAGCGCCAGGATCTGAAGCCTCAGGGCTTCCGGGAGCTTCTGGATCGACGCAAGCGATATCCCCGCCACGATGGGCGTGGCGATGACGGCCTGGGCGAGGATGATGGCCGTGGGCGTGTAGAGGAGTTCGAAGAAGCCCAGGGGGCCGTTGCGCCACAGGAAGATGGTCACGAAAAGGCCCACGACCACGGGGGGCACGCCCATGCCCGTGTTGATGAGGCTCACCACGAGCCTTCGGCCGGGGAAGCGCGCCAGCGCCACCACCGTGCCCAGCGAGATGCCGATGAACAGGCTGAAGAAGGTCGCCAGACCCGAGACCTTGAGGGACAGCCAGGTGATCCCGAGCACCTCGGGATCGAACGTGAACAGGAGCCAGATCGCCTTTCTTATTCCTTCCAGGATGAGTTCCATGGAGCCCTCTCAGGGATCACACCGCTCTTTCCCGTGCGTGCACGGGGTGGAAACGCCGGGCAGGGATTCCTGCCCGGCGTGACCTTAAGGTTTAATCGTTGTCGGGCTTGCCTGCATCGGGGAAGAAGAGCGGGCTGCCGTACTTGTCCACGCCGAACTTCCCGATGATGGCCTGCACGTCCTTGCTCACGACGAAGTCCGCGTACGCCCTGGCGGCAGATGTGTTCACCTTGGGGAATTTCTCCGGGTTCACGACGATGACGTGGTAGATGTTCAGGAGGGTCTTGTCACCATCCACCAGGATGTCCATGCCGAGGTTCTTCTTGAGGGACAGGTAGGTGCCCCGGTCGGCCAGGGTGTAGCCCTTTTTCTCGGCGGCGACGTTGAGGGTCTGGCCCATGCCGAGCCCGGTCTGCTGGTAGAACTTCTGCCCCTCGGGGTTGACGCCGGCCTTTTTCCAGAGGTCCTTTTCCTTGGCGTGCGTGCCCGAGTTGTCGCCCCGGGACAGGAAGAGTGCCCCCTTCGCCGCGATCTGCTTGACGGCCTCGGGCGCCGACTTCATGCCCTTGACCCCGGCCGGGTCGGACGGCGGTCCCACGATGATGAAATCGTTGTGCATGACGAGCTTCCGGTTCACCCCGCTGCCTTCTTCCATGAACTTCTTCTCCGCGGCGGGCGAGTGCACGAGCAGGACGTCGGCCTCACCCTTTGAGCCCATGGCCATTGCCTGGCCGGAGCCGACGGCGATGGTCTTCACGAAATAGCCGGTCTTTTTCTCGAACATCGGGTTGAGCAGGTCCAGCAGGCCCGTGTCCTGGGTGCTGGTGGTGGTGGCCAGGATGAGGTTCTTCCCGTCTGCCGCCGAAGCGGGTGAGCCTGCCAGAATGGCGGCCACGAAAAGCGCCATGATCACCAGGAACGATCTGTTCAGCATCTTCATATCTTTCTCCTCTCGCATAATTTGAGAATCACTTTGTTTATTCTTTTTGGCCCTGTATGCTGCCGGTTCGGGTGAAAACGGCGGCCGGCCGTACCGCACCCCCTGCACCCATCGGCCTTCATCGCTGCGCCGCGTACAGGATGCGACCCGCGTCCCTGTCGCTGTAGCCCTTCATCGTGCCCAGCAGACCCTTGAAGTGCCCGGACCTGACGAATTCCACGAAGGCCTGGACGTGCCGGTCGAAGAAGTCCGCCCGCCTCACGAGCATGTCGAAGCGCTCTTCGAGCAAAAGGGTGAACCCCAGGTTCGAGCCCGCCGCCACCGACTCGGCACCCACGCCCAGGTCCGCATCGCCCGAGGCAACGGAGCGCACCACGTCGAAATGCGTGAACACCTCTGTCTCATAGCCCCTGATGCTCGCGGTATCGATCCCCTCCTGCCGGGCAAGGTGGTCCACCAGCTCGCGCACGCCCGAGCCTTTCTGCCGGTTGACGAAGCGCATTCCCCTGTCCGCGCACTCCTTCAGGGAGGACGCCTTGCCCGGCCCGTAGACGTACCCGATGGTGCGGTAAAACAGGTTGATCAGGACGACCTCGCCGGGGTCATCGAAATACTCGCCCAGGAAGGGGAAGTTGAACTCCCTGCGCTCGTGGTCATAGAGGTGGCTCACCGCAATGGTGCTGAACCCGTCGCGCAGGAGCCTGATGCCTTCCCTGCTCCCGACGCTCGACGAAAACAGGAGCAGCTCGGGCTCGACACGGTGGAAGATGCCCTGGGCCATGGCGATGGCCGGGTCGTCTGACCCGCACAGGAGGAGCACCTTCTTGTTCACGAGAGATTCCCAGAAAGATCTCCTCACCGTCTCCTGGGCCTTGCCCGACATGAACTCCTCGAGCTCGGCCCTGGGGAAGAGCCACTTTCCGGTGACCCGGGTGCCGGGGAGCTTGCCCTCGTTGAGCAGGGCATAGAGCTTTTTCTCATTGATCTTGAGGAGTTTCGAAGCCTCCTTCACGGTCAGCAGCTCGCCGGGTTCTTTTTTCAAGGCGCTCTCCCCGAGTGATCATTACTGATAATTACCGATTTACCTAGCCGCAAATGCCGGTTTTGTCAACCACGCGCAGATTCGCCCCCTCCCTGGCACAACTATTTTGACACAGCCCAGTTTCGAGAAAAGATCCGGGAACGGGGGGAAGGCGTGCATACAGTGTCTGGTGTGCGCGGGCAATGACGGCGGGCTTGGATCCTGCCGGGGCTGGGGCGAGGTGCAACTGGCGGGGTCCACCGGCAGGAACCTCCTCACAGAAGATCCCATTCCGATGGTACTATACAGCAAGGCCCCGGGCATGGGCTGATTGCACGAACCAGACCGGCCCGCTTCTCAACTCCCGGGCTTGCTCCCGAGTCCGGGCTTCAAGACGGGCAGGCCTGTCATGTCGGGGCGCTTGGCCGTAATGCCTGCGTAGAAGGCGCGGATCTTTTCCATGTCATCGGCGATGTTCCCGGTGGGCACGAGCGCAGGCCCGAGGCCGCAGAGCTTCCGCCGGTAGTCGATGAAGCCCAGGACGATGGGCGTACCCGCACCCGTGGCGATGTGATAGAAACCCGTCTTCCAGTAGTTCACCTTCTTCCGGGTCCCTTCCGGGGCCAGCGCGAGGATCATCCGCTCCTGTCCCCTGAAGATCCCCGTGATGCGCTCCACCAGGTTCTGCGAGACGCTGCGGTTGATGGGGATGCCCCCGAACCACTGGAAGAACGCCCTGAACGGACCCCTGAAGAGGTTGTCCTTGCCGATCCAGTAGACCTTTATCCTCAGCATGAAAGCGGCGAAAAGGCCGATGACGAAATCCCAGTTGGAGGTGTGGAACGCGCCGACGATCACCAGCCGGGGCAGATCGGGGACCTGGCCGACGATGCGCCAGCCCGTGATCTTCAGGCAGATTGCGGAGATCAGCCGCAGGAGAGGCCTGACGATCGGGGTATCGAACACGGTGCGCTTCATGGGAAAAGAGCCCCTTTCTCTGGATACGTATTGATTTTCCCATCATACACCCCAGGCGACTCCTTGTAAAAGGGGAGCACCCCGAACCTGCAGAAAGATCAGGCAAAAGGGGCGGTGCGATTCCGGTTTTCCTCATCCTGTTTTTGGGCTAGAGAAGAAGGGCACCGGATTGAAACCCGTTCGGAAAAAGGTTGGTCAAGATGCCAGTGGAGATACTCGGAATACTGTTCGCGCTCATGGCTGCGGCCACGTGGGGCACGGGAGATTTCAGCGGGGGCGTGGCCGTGAAGGGCACGGACCAGTTCCGCGTGGTTTTCGTCATGGTCATCCCCGGCATTCTCATCCTCGCCCTCCTGGCTGTTGCCTTCCATGAACCCCTTCCGTCTTCGAGGGACGTCCTCTGGTCTGCCGGGGCCGGCACGTGCGGCGCCCTCGGCATCGCGGCACTGTACCGGGGGCTTTCCATCGGCAGCGCGGCGACGGTGGCTCCCACGGCCGCAGTCCTGGGCGCAGGGCTGCCCATGGCATTCGGGTCGCTGCTCATAGGCCTGCCCGGACCCGCGCGGATGGCGGGGTTCCTTCTGGCCATGGCCGGGATCTGGCTCGTCTCGCGGACCGCCGGAGGACACGCGAAGGGGGACAGCCAGGGCGTTGCGCATGCGATCATCGCCGGGACGGGCTTCGGAAGCTACTTCATCCTGATGGGCCAGGTGGAGCACGGGCTGGTCTTCTGCCCGCTCACCTGCGCCAAGATCTCCGCACTCGGGATAACGCTGCTCATCCTTCTCGTGAGGAGGGAGGGGATACCCCGGCTGCCGGGCAGCCCCCTTGCCCTTCTGGCAGGGGTGTTCGACGCCGGGGGGAACGCGTTCTACATGCTCGCCCGGCAGTACACCCGCATCGATGTGGCCGCGGTGCTCTCTTCCATGTACCCCATCGTCACGGTGATCCTTGCAGGCGTCGTCCTGAGGCAGAAGGTGAGCCCCGCCCAGTGGTGCGGCATCACCCTCTGCATGGCCGCCATCGCGCTCATCGTCAGCTAGGCCCGGGCCGCCCGCCCGTATAAAGACCGTGCGGGCGCGGCGCATTCTTCGCAACGGGAGGGATCTGTCATGCCCTCAGCTCATCTCGCCTGCAATGCGCGCCAGCTCCTCCCGGGGGAACCGGTAGGCCGTGCCGCAGAACTGGCACGAAACCTCCACCGTTTCCTGATCCTCGATGAGGTGCCTGATTTCGTCGGCGCCGAGGGTGATAATGGCCTGCTCGATGCGCTCACGGCTGCAGGTGCAGCGGTAGAAGAGCCGTCTCTCCTCGATGATGCGGTACGGGATGCCGCCGAAGATCATACCCAGCATGTCGGCGGGCAGCTTTCCCTCCCTGATGAGGTCGGTGACGTTTCCCATGGCCTCTATCCGGGAGATGACGCCGTCCACGCGGCTTTCGTCCGCGCTCACGGGCAGGGACTGGACCAGGAACCCCCCGGCGGCCGAGACGCAGCCGTCCCTCTCCACGAAGACGCCGAGCCCCACCGCCGAGGGGATCTGCTCGGACTCGGTGTAGTACCAGGCAATGTCCGAGGCGATCTCCCCGCTGTGGAGGGAAACGATGCCCCGGGAGGGCTCTTTGAACCCGAGGTCCTTGGTGACGGTGAGGTGGCCCTTCGCGCCCAGGGCGCCCGAGACGTCGAGCTTCCCGTTCTTCGGGGGCAAATCGACTGCAGGAACGGCCGCGTATCCCCTCACGGCCCCGGTGCCGTCCCCTTCGGCGACGACCGCCTTTAATGGCCCGTCTCCTGAGAACTTGACGGCGATGCGCTGCTCGGGGTCAAGGAGTGAGGCCATGAGGCCGCAGCCCGCCAGGGCCCTGCCCAGAGCGGCGGTGGCGGTGGGGGCCGTGCCGTGCATCCCGGCTGCTTCGTTCACCAGGCCCGTGGCCACGCAGGCAACCCCGAGCAGGTCCTTTTCATCAGTTATCACCTTGATCAGACAGTCGTTCATCCATGCACCTTTCGACAAGAGCCAATCTGTTCAGATCCGGAGCCCTCTGCTACTCGTTCATCCATGCGCCTTTCGAAAAGAGTCTCCGGTCGTGCACCCCTGTGTAGCACGGATGCCCGGGGGGAACACAGGACAAAAAATTCCCCTTATATTCCTTTTCTTCCGCTCCGCAGGCTTCGACAAAGAGGCCCGGCGGGTATCCCGGAGGCTGGAGCACAGCCTCGGGAGCTGAGCTGGACATGTTTCCGTTTGTGTGATATTCGGCGCAGTGACTGGATAAAACAATAAACAAGGAACCCTTATATGGCGCTCACCATCCTCATGACCCTCGTCAGTCTCGGCCTGATCCTGCTGTCCTGCTATGTCTTCGTCAACGCGGTGGAGCAGGCGGGCGAAAAGCTCAACCTCCACCAGGGCATCATCGGGAGCATACTCGCGGCGGTGGGCACCGCCCTGCCTGAAACCATCATCCCCATCATGGCCATCCTCATCACCAACACGCCGGGCTCCCACGAGATCGGCATCGGGGCCATCGCCGGGGCGCCTTTCATGCTCGGCACCCTGGCCTTCTTCGTCACAGGCGCCGCGGTGCTCGTCTACAGCGCCCTGGGCAGGAGAACCACCGCCATGAGCGTGGATGTCGGCCAGCTCCAGAAGGACCTGGTGTTCTTCCTGATCATCTACGGCATCGCCGTGCTCACCACCTTCATCCACAATCACCCCGTGGTCCGGGGGGGCATCGCCGTCGTGCTCATGCTCTCCTACATGCTGTACCTCAAGCTCACCATCTCGGCCGAATGCCTCGCCAACGAGGAATGCGAGCCCCTCTACCTGTCGAGCATCCTCAAGGTGCAGGACAGCCTCGGGTGGATCTCGGTGCAGCTCCTCCTGGGGCTTTTCCTCATCATCGCGGGCTCACACCTCTTCATCGGTTACGTGGAAGACCTTTCAGGAATCCTCGGCGTGTCGCCGCTCATCCTCTCCATCATCATCACACCCATCGCAACCGAGCTTCCCGAGAAAATGAACTCCATCATCTGGGTCGGCAGGGGCAAGGACACCCTGGCCATGGGGAACATCACCGGCGCCATGGTCTTCCAGAGCTGTTTCCCGGTGGTCTTCGGCATCCTGTTCACCCCGTGGAACCTCGCGGGCACGACCATGCTCTCCGCCTGCCTGGCCTTCGGCTCGACGCTGCTGGTGCTTTTGTGGATAACGGTGTTCAAGAAGCTCAGCCCCTATGTCCTGCTCGTGGGGGGCCTGCTCTATGCTTCGTTCCTCGTGTCAGTGCTCGCCTGAGGAGCCGGGGCGGCCCGCGCAGGCGACCGTCTTCCTGCCAGCCATGCGGAAGTAGCCGCAGCCGTCGCAGTCGACCAGGTCTCCGGTCCTGAGCCAGCCGTCCGGGGTGAAGGCCTCTTCCGTGCGGCGGGGAAACCCCGGGTACCCTGCGAAGAGCCCGGGCCCCCCCACTTGAAGCTCGCCGTCCGGCGCGACGCGGGTCCGGGCCCCGCAGGAGGCGACGCCCAGATAACCGGGCTTGCAGGACGTGAGCGGGTTCAGGATGCAGGGGCCAGCGGTCTCGGCCAAGCCATAGCCTTCAACCACCGCGATCCCCAGGGTGTAGAAAAAATGAAGGAGGTCCGGCCCGACGCTGTCGCCCGAAGAGAAGGCAAACCGGAATCGTCTGCCGAACAGGGCGCGGGCCCCTGAGAAAAGCCTGTCGGCAAGCCTGTACTGGATTTTCAGCCCGAGGGGAAGACGCCTCTCGAGTTCGTAGGCAGGGTGCATGTTGTAGACGTCCCGGTGGTCCCTCCGGTAATCGAGGGCCTTCCTGCCCGCATGGCAGGCCAGGTCGAAAAGCCCCCGCGCCAGGGGGGTCCCGCCCGCATGCTCCCGTATGGCGCCGCGTATCTTCTCCAGGCTGTCCGGTGTGACGTTCAACCACGTGGGGTTGTACTTCCTGAGGTCATAAAAAAGGGTTTCTTCGCCGTCACCATAGGCGATGCACGCCCCCTCGCACAGGGCGAGCAGCTGGCACGCCACCCGCTCGAACACACCGGACAGGGGGAGGCAGCACAGCGCGACGTCGTCCCGGGTGATCTCAAGCCCGCCCTGCGGCAGGAATCCGTTCATCCCTTCCAGGCGGGAGACCACCGCCGAGTGGGTGAGAAGTGCCCCCCCGGGACCGGTTCCCGGGGTGTAGAGGATGGTGTACCCGTCGTCCGGGCTCACGCCCTTAACGCACTCCCGCAGAAGGCCCCGGTTCCCGCTTCTGAACTTTCCGCCGCGGTCCAGGAGCTCCCGAAGTCCCATGACCCAGCCGCCGTCCCCCTCATGGGCGAAATCCACAACCACGATCCTCTCCAGTGCCGGCAGCTCCGAAACCCTGCCCAGGATCCCTTCGAGGCTCTCCCCTGCGTCCACGAAGAGGTACCTGCACCTGGCATGGGTCAGGAAGGAGATCGCCTCTCCCGCCGGCAGTGTGGGACTGAGCGCTGCCGATACTCCCCCGCAGGCCGCCGCCGCCATGTCGGCCTGGGTCCAGTAGGGGGTCGAGCGGGACATGAGGGCCACCCGGTCCTGCTTCTCCATGCCCAGGCTCAGGAGGCCGCACGCGATCTTCTCGACGCTTTCGCGCATCTCGCCGTAGGTGTAGCGGCCGTTGTTGTCTCCCTGGTAGAGGTTGGCGTTGAAGCGCTGGGCAGGCCTGGAGGGGAAGCGTGCGCACGTCCTGAAAAAGATCTCCGGTACTGTCTTCGGGCTGCTGCTGCCGTTCATGCGGTGCTCCTTCGCGGTGGTCGGGTATCCAGGGTTTTCCTTATACCACAGCGATAGGGCCGATCAATGGGAAAGGGGGGATTCAGGGGCAGACCTGGTTCCGGCCCTGCTTCTTTGCCCGGTAAAGGGCCTTGTCCGCGGCCTTGATCACCGCCTGGGGCGTGCCGCGCTTCTCATCGCGGCAGGCCACGCCGATGCTGACGGTCACGGACACGCTCTTCAGTGGAGCCGTGCCCGCCCTGACATGCCGGGGCTTCTTTTTCGGCCTGGAACGGCCCCGGATGATGAACGCGCTCGCAGCGATCTCCCTCCTGAGCGCTTCGAGGTGACCCCGGGCATGGTCCGCATACCTGCCCGGGAAGATCACGGTGAACTCCTCTCCGCCGTAGCGGAACGATTTTCCCCCGCCGGTCACCCGGGCAAGCTTCGAGGCAACCATGCGCAGCACCTGGTCGCCCACGTCGTGGCCATAGGTGTCGTTGAACTTTTTGAAGTGGTCGATGTCCACCATGGCCAGGGCATACCGGTGCCCCAGCTTCAGGAGATCCTCCTTCAGGGCCCTGCGGGCGGGCAGACCGGTAAGCTCGTCCTTGTACGCCATGGCGTGGGATGCCTCGATGAGGGACACCAGAAGGATGAAGCCGGCCACGGTGAAATAAAACTCCAGCACCACCCCCCTGCCAGCGGTGAGAAACCCCGTCAGCAGGGCGAAGATCGCCCAGAAGAACCCGCTCTCTTTTGCCCCCTGGCGGAGAACGGACCTCAGCCCCGCGACGACGCATCCGAGGATGAAGGCGAAAAGGGCGGTCTGCGAGAGGGCCAGGCCGTCCAGGAATTCCAGGGGAAGAGGACGGGCCTTCAGGACCTCCAGCATGGCGACCGCGTGGAGCCTCGAGAAGCCGGCGACGGCAACGGGCTGGACGGCGATCATCGACAGGCGGAAGATCCCGTGGAACGTGAAGATCCCCCGCTCCTTGAGCAGGCTCAGGATCATGAGGTTCAGGGGGAGCAGGATGGTGATGAAGTGGAAGACCGCCTCCGCCCTGGGGGTGGGGCTTCCTGCGCTCCCTGCCGTCAGGTGGAGCGTAAGCCCGCAGAAGCCCAGGATGAGCACGGAAAACACGAGCGCGCTCCGGTTGAAGCGCCACCCGATGAACACCGCCGCACAGAGCACGACGTACGGGGCGACTCCCACCACGGAGGGAACGAACCCGCTCAGGCCGTTCACGTTGGCCATGAGCAGGGCGCCGAAGAACAGGACGCCCCCGGGTATGAAAAACACGATCCCCCTCTTCATGCCTTCCACGGATGCCTCCCTGCCCGGGCCTGCCCTCGCGGTACCGGGCTACCCATACCTTACGTCCCGTTCGGGGAGGAACTTGAAAAAAATCGCCGGATCTGGATTGTTCCCTCAAACGTGTTCCCGTGCTAGAAGTGGTGGCACCGGACCCGGGAGGGTGTGCACGCATGGATATCTATTTCTATGAGGCGTTTCGGGAAGAGACGGAGGCGTTGGGGCGTCATCTGAACCCGGGAATCCGGGCCGGCTTCACCCCCCTGACGATCCAGGAAGCCGCGCACGACGTGCCCCCGAGCCCGCTGGTGAGCATACGGACGCAGTCGGTCATCCCCGCCTCCTGGACGGGCAGGATCTCGGGCATCCTCACCCGGAGCACGGGCTACGACCACGTGAAGCGGTTCCGGCGGGAAACCGGCTGCACCGCGCCCGCGGGATACCTCCCCCTGTACTGCGCCTCCGCAGTGGCGGAGCAGGCGCTTCTGCTCTGGCTGGGCCTGCTCCGGAAGCTCCCCGCCCAGGTGCGGCAGCTGGCAGACTTCGACCGGGACGGCCTCACCGGGGGCGAATGCCTCGGCCGGACCCTCCTCGTGGCAGGCGTGGGGAACATCGGCCGGGAGATCCACCGCCTGGGGACGGCCCTGGGCATGGCGGTCAAGGGGGTGGACATCGTGGAGCGGCACCCGGAAGTGGAGTACGTGGACATCGGCACGGGGCTGGCGCAGGCCGACGTGATCGCCTGCGCCATGAGCCTGGGCGACGAAAACCGGGGTTACTTCGACTATGACAGGCTCAAGGGGGCGAAGCCCGGCGCTCTCTTCGTAAACATCGCCCGGGGCGAGCTCTCGCCCCTCGAGGACCTGCTCCGCCTCCTGGATGAAAACCGGCTCTCCGGCGTGGCCCTCGACGTGTACGAGGATGAGGACAGGCTCGCGGTGAGCCTCCGCCGGGGGGCGGCAGCGGAGAACGGCAAGGCCCGGGTCCTCCTGGAGCTCTCCCGGCGCGGCAATGTCATCCTCACCCCGCACAACGCGTTCAACACCCGCGAGGCCCTCGAGCGCAAGGCGGCCCAGTCGGCAGCCCAGGCACAGAGCTTCCTCGAGCGGGGGGAGTTCATCTGGAAAGTGCCCGCGGGGTGACCCTGCTGCCCTTGGCCTGGAGGGCGGTGATGCCCATCTCGCCATGCTCCGGGCGTGCCAGTAGACCATGGTCTTGAAAGCATACCGGCGCCAGTTGCGCCACCGACAACGGCCCCATGCTCGGAGTGTGCCTGAAGACCATGGTCTTGAGAGAGGACAGCCTGTCCTCGAACTCCCGGGGACCGGTTTCTGCCCTGCCCTTCAGGGGGAGCTCGCGGTGAATGCCCTTGCCATCCCAGAGATTAATGTTTATTAAAATAATGCCTGTTTTTTTATTATCGAGGAGGGTTCCATGTCCCAGCCCGATGTCTATCGTCAGCTTTCGAAAAAGATCCTGCTGGAGAACTCGACCGTCATGCAGAAGATCTGGCGCCTGCTCTGCACCGAGAGCGAAGCGGACATCGTCAATTCCCTGCCCGCAACCGTTGAAGATCTCGCCGCGAAGTTCGGCCGGACGACCGGGGAGATCCAGGAGGTCCTGGACAGGCTCTTCCGACGCGGCGTGATCATCGATTCGGTCAGGGAAGGCGTTCTCACGTACAGGATGCCCAAGCACCCCATCCAGCTCCACGACTGGACCATCTCCTGGCCCGAGGCTCCCGAGGCGCTCATGGAGCTCTGGAGAGAGTTCGAGGAAACCGACTACCCCGACCTGCTCGAGCTCGTCACCCAGATCGGGCTGCCCGCGTTCATGCGGGTGATCCCCATCGACGAGGCAGTCAGCCCGAGAAACCAGGTGCTCGCCTTCGAGGACGCGGCCGGCCTGCTCCGGTCATCCTCGACCATCGCGCTTACCGACTGCGTCTGCCGCAAGCTCATGAAGAGGTGCGACAGGCCCCTGGGTGTCTGCCTCCAGCTCAACCGCGCCGCCGAGTTCGCCCTCAAGCGGGGCACGGGAAGAAGAATCAGCGTCGAGGAGGGGATCGACATCCTGAAGAAATCGAGGGACGCGGGGCTCGTCCACTTCACGGAGAACTCGGCGGGCAGGGTGAACGTGCTGTGCAACTGCTGCGACTGCTGCTGCGAGATGCTCAGGTTCGCCAGGAACGCCAAGACCAGGGGGGTGATCGCCCCGAGCCGTTACCGGGCTTCCGTGGACGGAGACGCCTGCACCCGGTGCTCCCTGTGCGTCGAGGTCTGCCCCGTGGACGCCGTCACCGCGGACGCGGGGGATGCCGCCCTCGTGAACGGGGATGCCTGCATCGGCTGCGGCCTGTGCGCCCACGAGTGCCCGGTAAACGCCATCGCCCTCGTGGAGGTCAGGAGCGCAGACTTCATCCCCTCGTGAAGGTGAAGGCCGGGGAATGCCGGCCGATGGGAGCCCTACCGGCCCAGGTGGCCCTGCACGATCCCGTGGAGGTCTTCGATGGAGGCCTCCATGGTTGAGGTGTTGAGGATGTACGCGTCCGCGAGCGCGATGGGCACTGCGGCCCCGTAGTCGATCTCCCTGCGGTCCCTCTCCTCGAAGGCGTCGGGGGAATCGTCGGGCCGGCCCCGGGAAACCATGCGCTCCCTTCTCAGGGGCCTCGGGGTCAGGAACGCCACCACTACGGCGCCCGCCTTCTCCCGCACGAGCTCGATCTCGGGCCAGGAGCGCATGCCCTCGAGAAAGACCACCGGGCTGTCCTGCTCCAGGGCATGGGCTAGGGCCCGCCTCGTGACCCCCATGCCGTCCTTCCCCCGGAGCTCGGTGGAGACGGCCGCCATGGTGTCCGGCCCCGGGGTGAGTCCCCGGGCCTTGACTTCGGCCCTCACGATGTCCCCCGTGGAAAAGCAGGGGTACCCCTCGGTCAGGGCGTACTCGCCCGCAATGCCCTTGCCCGACGCGGGCATGCCTACGATAATGAAGATCTTCATTGCACCTCCAGGCAACAGGTCATGTGTGGAGCCACTCGCTCATCGCCTTCGTGATCTTTGGCCAGGAGCCGGACATCCGGTCGTCGAGATAGGAGGAGAGCAGGCTCTCGAAGAGCTGGATGCCCGTCTCCAGGAGCGCCATGCGCTCGAAGAACACCGCGTCGCGCTCCATGGACGGGTCGGTGGTCGCGTCTCTTTCGATCTTCACGGGCGGGCAGGAAAAGGAAGCGAAGGCGAAGATGTCTCCCTTGAGGCTCAGCTTCCACTTGAACATGTCCTTCTCGAGGTGGATGGTGGCTTCGGTGATGTTCTTGCCGCTCTGGATGGCCTTGCGGGCCTCGGAGAAATCCTTCTGGGGACCGGTGATGGAGCTCTTGCGGGTGCCTTCCTCGTGCTCCTCGGTGAGCACGAAGCGGTCGTGGACGAAGGCGATGAACTGATCGCCCTTTTCCGCCACGCCTTCCCGGGCGACCCTGTACTCGGACGAGCCCTCCGCGCTCCGGTACATGAGCCACTGGAGGAACTCCCAGCCCAGCCACCTGTTCTTTTTGATCTGCTGGAGCACGTCACGAGCCGGGGCCTGGTTCAGCCGGTCGAGCCCCCTGCGCTGCTCTTGTGTCAGCAGCCTCTCGGCTCTCCTGATGGGGTGGATGGGTACGAGCGAGAGCCCGTCGAAAGTCGCGGAAAACTCGTCCTCCACGAGGTCGAGGACCTTGGCGGAGATGTTCGCGACGGTGACGACGCCCGCCTTCAGGTCCCACAGGACATCGTAAAGGGAGGGCTCGGGCAGGGACCGGGCAAGGAGGGCCGCATGGACGTTCTCCCTGATCTCCCGCTTGCGGGAGAGGGGGACCTTGTGCAGCTTGGGCCTTTCCCGGAGCCACTCTCCGCACTCCTTCTCCACGAGGTTCTTCACCAGGGCGGCGGGCACCTTGCGCACGTCCCTGCGGAGCGTGAAGATGCAGTAGTCCTCGAAATTGAACGCCGCCAGGGAGCTGAAGTCGGAGTTCGCATGCTCGTCGAAGCGGACCCACCCCGACGATTCGGGGTCGGGCGTGGTGTCGACGGGTTCGAACCGGTTCTCCGCGAGGCGCTGCTGGACCCAGAGCTTCTGGTCCTTCTCGGGTATCCTGCCCTGGACTTCATACTGAAAGATGCTCACGGTGTTCGACATGATTCCCATGGAACCCTCCTCATCGGCGTTCAAGACAGGTGAAGGGAATACACCATCGACCCCCTGAGGGCAACGGTAAAATCCGCCGAAGGGCGCACCGTCGCCGGGACTCACCCGGGCCCGGCTGAAAGGTCCGGGGGGTGGTCTGCCGCAGGCCTCAAGGCCTTTAAGCACTTGGGGGGGAGAATGGGTCGGCGCCCGGTCAGGGCAGGGTTCTGGCCGCCGGGCTTTCCTTGATCCAGGGGGCCTCGTTCTTCACGTGCTCCGGCAGGGCCGGGCTCTTGGTTTTCTGTGTCGTGTAGTCGATGACGATGGAGATGCGCCGGTTCTTCGACGAGTAGGGGTTGCTCCTGTCGAGAGGCCTGGTGTCTGCGTAGCCCGCGACCATATCGATCTGGTCGGGCCTGATGCCGTTCTTCTCGAGCTCCACCCGGGCGCTCGACGCCCTCGAGGTGGAGAGCTCCCAGTTCGTCTGGCCCCGCTGCGCGTATTTGGAGGCATCCGTGTGCCCCTCGATGATGATCCGGTTGTCCACGCCGATGAGGAGCGTGGAGATGTCCTTGAGCAGGGCCTTGCCGCTCTCGCTGATCTCCGCTCCACCGGGTTTGAAGAAGGAGTCGCCGGTGGTGTCGGTGAGTTCGATGCGGAGCTTGCCGTTGTCGTTGTAGACCATGACGCGGTCGCTGTAGTCCCTGGTCTTCTTTTCCACCTTCTCCTTGAACTTGTTGGCGGCGTCGCTGGCCATGAGCGTCCTGGGCGACACCGGCGCGGGTATGTTGGAGACGTCGAACAGGCCGGGGCCGGGGATGTCCCGGGTCCTGCCCGTTGCGCTGCCGCCGCCCATCTCGAAGATGGAGTGGTTCTGGAAGTACTGGGAAAGGGCGACCTTCTTCTGGGCCGAGGTCATGTTCAGGAGCCACAGGAGGAGGAAGATCGCCATCATGGAGGTGATGAAGTCCGCGTAGGCCACCTTCCAGGACCCGCCGTGCGCAGCCTGGCCCTGCTTCTTGAACTTTTTGATGATGACGGCCTGGTCGAACTTGTCCGACATGGGCTACTTCTTGCCCTTCACGATCTTCTCGAGCTCGTTGAAGCTCGGCCGCTCGCTTTCAGGGATGGCCCTGCGGGCGAATTCTATGGCTATCTGCGGGACCGAGCGGGCCACGAAGGACACCAGGGCGATCCTGATGACGTGGTAGTAGGACTCCTCTTCCTTGACCTTGTGCTGCATGAGCGTGGCCAGGGGCCCGACGAACCCGTAGCAGAGCAGCACGCCCAGGAAGGTGCCCACGAGGGCGGCGCCAATGCTGTGGCCGAGCACCTCGGGCGACTCGTTGATCTTGCCCATGGTGAGCACCACCCCCAGGACCGCGGCCACGATTCCGAGTCCGGGAAGGGCGTCCGCCATCTTCTCGACCCGGTGGATGGGGTGGTTCTTTTCCTCGGTGTTCGCCTCGATGTCCACCTCGAGGAGGTTGTCGAACTCGTAGGGCGTGATCTCGATGGACAGCAGGGTCTTGATGCTGTCGCAGATGAAGTCCAGGGTGCGCTTGTTCTGGAGGATGTCGGGGTAGCGCTTGAAGATCTCGCTTTTCTCGGGGTCTTCCACGTGGGCTTCCACCGCGATGATGCCCTCTTTGCGCATCTTGTTGAAGATCTCGTAGAGGAGCGTGAGCACATCGATGTATTTCTCCGAGGTGTAGTGCTCCGTCTTGAGAACCCCCTTGAGGGCGTTGATGGTTTCCTTGAAAACCTTTATGGGGGACATGATGAGCATGGCGCCGATGGCGGCCCCCATAATGATCATCACCTCGATGGGCTGGAAAATCGTCGCAAGGTTCCCGTGCTCCAGGACGAAGCCGCCGAATACGCTGAGGGTTACGATAACCACACCGATGATAACGTTCATTCTGGATCAACTATCGGCTTTTCCGGGAAAAAAATATAAAACAAAAAGAGGCTGCAGGGGGAGCGGCCGATGGCCTGGCCGGGGGAAAACCGGGATGCGGCCCCGACTGCCGGGGCCCCCGGTGAAAGGAGGCCTGCACCGGGGTTCGGTGCAGGCCGTCGGGATCTTCCTGACTTACTGGGTCAGAGGAGCGAGCTCGAGCTCGACCCTGCGGTTCTGCTGGCGCCCCGCCTCGGAGGTGTTGTCGGCAATGGGCCTGCTCTCGCCGAAGCCCACGGCCGCCACCCTGTCGGGAAGGACCTGATGGGTAGTGAGGTACTGGCCCACGCTGCTCGCCCTGCGCTCGGAGAGCGACTGGTTGTAGGCGTCGCTGCCGACGTTGTCGGTGTGGCCGTAGATGTTGATGAGGGTCTTGTTGTACTCGTTGAGCACGAGGATCACGGAATTGAGCACGTCATAGAAGTTCGGCTGGATGTCCGAGCTGTTGGTCTTGAAGGTGATGTTGCCGGGCATGTTGAGCTTGATCCGGTCGCCTTCCCGGGTCACGCTCACGCCGGTGCCCTGGAGCCTCTGGCGGAGCTGGGCCTCCTGCCTGTCCATGTAGTACCCTACGCCGCCGCCGGCCAGCCCGCCCACACCCGCTCCGATGAGGGCCCTCTTGCGGCGGGACTCGCTGTCGTGGCCCGTCAGGGCGCCGGCCGCGGCGCCTGCCAGGGCTCCGATGCCCGTCCCCCATGTCGTCTTGCTCGCTTTCTTTTCGCCCGTGTAGGGATCGATGGTGGTGCACCCGCCCACGAGGAACAAGACCAAGAGAGAAACAAATACCGCAGAAGAAATTCTCCGCATAACCGCATCTCCTTTCTTGTCTGATATTAAGTTCCTAAGAACAGCTGGAAATGATTCGAGCCAGGGCTTTTCGCCGTTCGCAATCATAGGCAACTCGGCCCTCCGTTTCAAGGGTTTTCTTGGTTGATAAATATATTCAATTAGTTGAATGAGGCCCGGAAAAGACCGTCAGTGGACGAAGAAATACATGAGCCCGGATACCGCTGCCGAGCAGGGGATGGTCAGGATCCAGGCCCAGACGATGCGGCCGGCCACGCCCCACCTCACCGCGCTCAACCGCCTGAGCGACCCCACGCCCATGATGGCGCCGGTGATGGTGTGGGTGGTGCTCACGGGGATGCCCATGGCCGTGGTGACGAAGAGTGACACGGCGGCACCGGACTCGGCGCAGAACCCGTCGACGGGCCTGAGCTTGGCGATGCGCTGGCCCATGGTCTTCACGATGCGCCACCCCCCGAACATGGTCCCCAGGGCTATGGCCGCCTGGCAGGAGATGACCACCCAGAAGGGTATGCGAAACTCGGTGCCCAGGAGCCCGGCGGAAAAGAGCAGTCCCGCGATGATGCCCATGGTCTTCTGGGCGTCGTTTCCCCCGTGGCCCAGACTGAACAGCGCCGCTGACATGAGCTGCCCCTTCCTGAAAATATGGTCGACACGGCTCGGCGTGGACTTTCGGAAGACACGGTGGACGATGGTCCCGATGAGGAGCCCCAGGCAGAGCCCCACCACTGGGGAGATGAAAATGAAGAGCACGATCTTGAAGATGCCCGAGAATACCAGGGCCCCGGGCCCGGCCTTGACCAGCGCGGAGCCTACGAGCCCTCCGATGAGGGCGTGGGAGGAACTCGTGGGCAGGCCCACGTACCACGCGGCGACATCCCAGAGACAGGCCCCCACCAGCGTCGCCAGGATGACGTTGGGGTCGATGATGTTCACGTCCACTATGCCCTTGCCGATGGTGTTGGCCACGTGGAGCCCCAGGAAGAGAAAGGCGATGAAATTGAAGAACGCCGCCCAGACCACGGCGCGCTGGGGCGTAAGCACGCGGGTGGAGACGATGGTGGCGATGGAGTTGGCGGAGTCGTTGAACCCGTTCAGAAAATCGAAGAGCAGGGCCAGCGCGATCAGGAAGACAATGAATGAGGTCATTGATTCTGGTGTTATGCCTGCTTCACGATAATGGATTCAACCACGTGGGCCACGTCTTCGCAGATGTCGAGCACCGTCTCGGCGAACTGGTAGATCTCCTTCCACTTGACGAGGTAGATCGGGTCCGTCGCCGTTTCGAAGAGCTTGCCCAGGATCGCGTCACGCATGTTGTCGCCGATGTTCTCGAGCCTGTTCACCTCGATGCAGGAGTCCAGGGCGGCCTGGGGGCGCTTCGTGTCCTTGAGGCTTTCGATGGCCACCGTGAGGGCCCGGACCGACTTGTCGATGACCTTGGCAAATTCCACGAGGTCCGCGTTGATTTCCTGAATCTTGTAGACACGCATGCGGTTGGTGATGGTGTAGATCATGTCGATGACAGAGTCCAGCTCCTTGGTGAGCGTGAAGATGTCTTCCCGGTCGAACGGCGTGATGAAGGTCTTGTTGAGCCGCTCGATGATCTCGTGGGTGACCTCATCGGCCTGATGCTCCAGGCTGCGCATCTGCTTCACGGATTCTTCGTCATAGACCCCCTTGGAGGTGATTTCCAGGAACAGGTTGGCGGCCGCCACGGCCAGCTCGGCCTGCTTGCTGAACAATACGAAGAAATTCTCATCCTTGGGCAGAAAGCTGAAACCCATTGAGGCCTCCTTGAGCATGGATCCGATCGTTAAGTTTCTGTTAAGACGTGTCATTCATAATAGGATTCTCCTGTTCCGTCAAGGAGAGATCTCGGGAGGCTCCCATATGGGGGCGGCAGAGCACGTGTGCCGAAGGCTTCCGTTCCGGGAGGGAGCAACCGCTCCGCCCGAGGCTTTAGGGATGGGCACCCGGGGCAGGGAGGGAGTTCGGGGAACGCCCTCGGCAAAGGGGATGGATCATGACAGTTATCGAGATTGCGCTGCCCGATGGCCGGGCCTTTCCTCGCATTTCGGGTGACAACTTTTCTGTTCGAAAAGTCGATTTCCGCAATATCATCTAAAATAGCTCATAATTGTCAGGAATACTTATGAGTCTCACGATTATTGCCGGCAGCCTTCCCTATCCAGACGACAGCCATACCGGAGCGTCCGTAACCATCCTTGTATTTTTCCACGGAAAGAGTATGAAGGCAGCAATTAACATCCTATTCCAGGGATCGGAGGAGAGAAGAATCAGATGCAGGTAAAGTTGATCGCTACGGCAGCACTTCTGTTCCTGGCACTATCCCTCGCGGGCACCGGATGCGCTCCGAAGAGCCCCGCAGGTCAGACCACGGAGACCACGGCGGCCGGGCAGCCGGCGGCAGGGTCAGCGGCCCAGTCGGCACCGGGCCAGGAAGGCGCACAGGCGTCCCCGCAGGCTGCATCGCAGGCACAGGACGCGGCGGGATTCGATAAAGTGGTTTACTTCGACTACGACAGCTCCGAGCTCGGCCCCGAATCGACCCGGATGCTCGACACCCTCGTGGGTTTCCTGAAGGCGAACCCCGGACTCAAGGTCCAGGTGGCAGGCAACTGCGACGAAAGGGGCACCACCGAGTACAACCTGGCGCTCGGCGACAGGAGGGCAAAGGTTGCCAGGGACTACTGCGTGGACAAGGGCATCGATGAGCAGAGGGTGTCCACCGTGTCCTACGGCGAAGAGAAGCCCGTGGACCCGGCCAGCACCGAAGAGGCCTGGGCGAAGAACAGGAGAGATGACTTCCTGTTCGGCAAATAATGGCCTGATAATTTTGTTGATGATTTCGGCGATATTATCTGCTATGAAAAAACTGGGCAGAAATAAATAAAGTATAGGAGATAATGAAGATGAAGAAGAGCTTTTTAACGGTTTGCATTGTGGTTTTGGCGTTTGGGTTGATGTTCTCTCTTTCCAGCTGCCAGAAGAAGGCAGAAGACACAGGAGCAGCACCTGGCGTAACAGAGACCACAGGCGCAGCACCCGCTCCTGAGGCAGCACCGGCCCCTGAGGCGGTCCCGGCTCCCGAGGCAGCTCCGGCTCCTGAGGCAGCTCCGGCTCCGGCTCCGACCGGCACCGAGGTTCCTGAACCGCCCAAGCAGTAGTTCACGTTTATTTGGGGAAGTTGGGAGGGTGTCAGCGTCAGCTGACACCCTTTCCTTTTCTCCCTTCCCCGGTCAACCTCCGTTCGAAACCCATCCTTCCCTGCTGGGCCGACATCGCCGGGCGCATGCCTTCGACCGGGCGGGGCGATGAATTCCCGGAATAAAGCGCACGGTCGCCTTCAAGGGGCATCCCTGCACCGCCGGCCGCCATCCCTGCCTGGAAACGCCCATCGGGGGCTTTGCCCATATCAGCCCTGCGGCTCCAGGAAACGTGCCAGGCGCCCTGAGCGTTTGCAAATCCCCGGGCCCGTACTATAATAACCCCAATAAAGACCGTGACCACCGCAAATTGAGTCAAGGGGGAGCATGCTCGCCCAGGCACCCATACCGGGACGGAGGATTCGATGAGCACGGGCAGGGCCAACAGGCTGGCGTCGTCCATGAGCCCGTATCTCCTGCAGCATGCGGGAAACCCCGTGGAGTGGTTCCCCTGGGGCGACGAGGCCTTCGAGCAGGCCCGGAAGCAGGACAAGCCCATCTTCCTCTCCATCGGCTACTCCGCCTGCCACTGGTGTCATGTCATGGCCCGCGAGTGCTTCGAGGACGAGGAAGTCGCCGCGCTCATGAACGAAACCTTCATCAGCGTCAAAGTGGACCGGGAAGAGCTCCCCCACATCGACCACGTCTACATGCGCGCCTGCCAGCTCATGACCGGCTCGGGGGGCTGGCCCCTCACCATCGTCATGACGCCCGGCAAGGAGCCGTTCTTTGCCGCCACCTACCTCCCGAAGCATGCGCGCTATGGCCTCAGAGGCATGATGGAGCTCATCCCCCTCATCGGGCATGCCTGGAAAACCACCAGGGGGGAGCTGGCGGGCATGGCCCGCAAGGTCTCCCGGGAGGCGGCCGTTGACATGCACCGCCAGGAGGGGGACGCGCTCGACCCCGAGATCGCCCGCGGCGTGTTTCAAGCCCTCTGCCGGGCATACCAGGCCGATACCGGGGGTTTCAGCCCTGCGCCCAAGTTCCCCACCCCTCACCACCTGATGTTTCTCCTCAGGTACCACCATTTCACCGGGGACGAACAGGCCCTGGCAATGGCGGAACAGACGCTCGGGGCCATGAGGCGGGGCGGGATCTACGACCACGTCGGACACGGCTTTCACCGCTATGCGACGGACTCCTTGTGGCGCGTTCCCCATTTCGAGAAGATGCTCTACGACCAGGCGCTCCTGGCTCTCGTGTACACGGAGGCCTTCCTCGTGACCTCGAAAAGCATCTACCGAAGCACCGCTTCCGGGACTCTCGAGTACGCCCTCAGGGAAATGAGGGAGGAGAACGGCCTCTTCTCCAGCGCCCTCGATGCGGATACCGAGGGCGAGGAAGGGGGGTCCTATCTGTGGACGATATCCGAGCTCCAGTCCCTTCTGGGCCCGGACGACTACCGGCTGCTCCCCCGCGTCTTTGCCGTGGAGCCCGGGGGGAACTTCCCTCAGCCCCCCGGCGGGTCAGAAAACATCCTCTTCATGAGGGAAGACATCCCGGATGCCGCCCGCGGGCTGGGGATGCCCGCCGAAGAGCTCGAGAAAGCCGTGGAGCGCATCTCCCGCATCCTCCTCGACGCGAGGGGCGGGAGGGTTGCCCCCTTCAAGGACGACAAGGCGCTCACCGACTGGAACGGGATGATAATCGCTGCCCTGGCGCGTGCGGGAGCCGCGTTCGGCGAGCCCCGGTACCTCGCCGCGGCAGAAGCTGCCGCGGGGTTCATCCTGGAGAACCTGCGCGACGGGCGAGGCAGGCTCCTCCACGCCTATCGCGCAGGGCGGGCGGACCACCCGGCCCTCCTGGACGACTACGCGTTCCTGGCCTGGGGCCTCATCGAGCTCTACCAGGCAACCTTGACGAAATCCTGGCTCGACCGGGCACTTGCGCTCGTGCACGAAAGCGTGGAGCTCTTCGAGGACCGGGAGAGGGGGGGGTTCTTCCTCACGCCCGCCGACCTGGAGGTGGTCATCGCCCGGCCCAGGGAACTCATGGACAATGCCGTGCCTTCGGGCAACTCGGTTGCCTTCTCCAACCTGCTCCGCCTGAGCCGCCTGACCGGCGACCCTCTGCTCGAGGAAAAAGCCCTCGGCATCGCTCGTGGTGCATCCGGCATGCTCAGGGCGTTCCCCGCGGGGTCGAGCTTCCTGGCCGCGGGTCTCCTGGTCGCGGCGCACCCGTCCCGGGAGGTGGTGATCGCCGGGGATGCGAAAGAGGAAGACGCCGCGTCCCTGCTCGGGGCATTCGGGAAACGATTCCTTCCCGAAGCCGTCGTCGCCCATGCAACGAAAGGGGACGACATGAGCGCGCCCGTGATCGCCCGGGGCAAGGAGCCCGTGTCCGGTAAAGCCGCGGCATACGTCTGCCAGGGCCACACCTGCCTTCCCCCCGTCACCGGCCCGGCCGAGCTCCTGGAGGTCCTGTCCTCGCCCGCATGAGGGGATCCCTGGATATTTCCGGGATTGCGCTTATTTTACCCCCTATATGATCGCAAGTGTCCATTCAGCGTATCTGTGGGGCACGGATGCTTTGAGTGTGGTGGTGGAGGCAGACGTACAGCTCGGCATGCCGGGCTTTTCCATCGTGGGCCTCCCCGACAACGGGGTGAAGGAGAGCAAGGAGCGCATCCGCTCCGCCATAAAGAACTCGGGGTTCGAGTTCCCCCCGCGCCGGATCACGGTCAACCTCGCCCCGGCAGACCAGAAAAAGGAAGGGGGCATCTTCGACCTTCCCATCTGCGTGGCCATCCTCACTGCCCTGAACGTCATCCCCCGGGACCGGGTGGAAGACATCCTCTTCGTGGGCGAGCTCGGGCTCACCGGCGAGGTGAGGCCCGTGCGGGGGGCCATCTCGTCCGCTTCCCTGGCCAGGGCCAAGGGGTTCAGGGGAATCGTGTGCCCCGAAGCCAACACCCGGGAGGCATGCCTGTCCGGTGCGGACGTGTGGCCGGTGAGGGACCTCAAGGAGATCGTGGGGTTCCTGAGGAGCGCCCTCCCCGATCCTGCCGTCGAGACCGAGACTCAGAAAAGGCCCGGAAACGCCAGCGGCCCCGACCTGTCGGACATCGTGGGCCAGGAGCTTCCCAAGAGGGCCCTCGCCGTGGCTGCGGCAGGGGCGCACAACCTGCTTTTCGTGGGGCCCCCGGGGGCGGGCAAGTCCATGCTCGCCAGGAGGCTGCCACCCCTCCTTCCCCCGCTGTCCCGTGAAGAAGTGCTGCAGTGTACCCGCATCTATTCAGCCGCGGGCAAGCTCGGGAAGAACTCCGTCATGAACGTCAGACCCTTCCGCGCCCCGCACCACACCATTTCGGACGCGGGGCTCACCGGCGGAGGCGCCTTCCCGAGCCCCGGTGAAGTTACCCTTTCCCACAACGGGGTGCTGTTTCTGGACGAACTCCCCGAGTTCAGGCGCCCGGTCCTCGAGAGCCTGCGTCAGCCCCTGGAGGACGGGTTCGTCACCATATCCCGGGCGCTGTCCTGTGTCACCTTTCCGGCCCGGTTCCAGCTCATCGGGGCCATGAACCCCTGCCCCTGCGGCTTTCTCGGCCATCCCTCGCGGGAATGCCGGTGCACGCCGGTACAGCTCGCCCGGTACCGGGGCCGCGTTTCCGGCCCGCTGCTGGACCGGATCGACCTGCACGTGTGGGTGGACCCGGTGGATGCCTCGAGCATCCTGAGCCCCGGGCATTCCCCCTCTTCAGCGCGCATAAAAGACCTCATCACGGCCGCGCGTGCCCTTCAGCAGGAGCGGGGGTGCCTCAACGCACGCATTCCCGACGGCGAGATGGAGCAGGCCTGCGGCATCGATGCATCGGGCAAGGTCCTGCTCCTCCATGCCATGAAGAGCTGCAACCTGAGCATGCGCGGCTTCAGGCGGGTGATCAAGGTGGCACGCACCATAGCCGACCTCGAAGGCTCCCGCGCCATACGGCACGACCACCTGGCAGAGGCCCTCCAGTACCGTCCCGACGGGACGGCCCTGTCTCTGACCGGTTAGCGTCCTTTCACCGGATGTTCCCCGTCAAGAAGACGGGGGAAGAAGCGGGAAAGCGAATCCGGGGACCGGGACATTCGTGAGAACGTCGAAGGGGGCCATGACGTGAATGCCCTTGTCCAAAGGACCTCGGAGATGTTCGCACACGCCGGGAAGAAGCCCGGGGTCCCCGGAAAGGCCCCCTGAACGCGGAGGTGGACAAAGGGCCGGGTGAAGCGGGCGCTCCTCTCCCTTTGCCTGAATGCGTGAAAGGCCCTGCCGTCCGGCGGCCGGCAAGGGCTCGCGGATCACCGGCCTTCGAATCAGAGAAACAGCTCGCTCACTGATTCGTCGCGGTAGATCCTCTCGATGGCCTCGGCAAGAAGCGGGGCCACGCTCAGGACCGTGATCTTCCCGCACTCGAGGGCCTCCCCGGCGAGCGGGATGGTGTCGGTGACCACGAGCTCTTCCAGCGGGGAGGCGTTGATCCTCTTTATTGCAGGGCCCGAGAGCACCGGGTGCGTGCAGCAGGCCAGAACTCTCTGAGCGCCGGCGTCCTTGAGGGCGACCGCGGCGTTGGTGAGCGTGCCCGCGGTGTCAACGATGTCGTCGATGAGCAGGCAGACCTTGCCCCTGACGTCGCCGATGATGTGCATGACGTCGGACTCGTTGGCCCGCTCGCGCTTCTTGTCGATGATGGCGAGGTCGGCCTTCAATGGCTTCGCATAGGCACGCGCCCTCTCCACGCCCCCCGCATCGGGGGAAACCACGCAGAGGTGGTCCATGAACCTGCCCTTGATGTAATTCAGGACCACCGGCTTGGCAAACAGGTTGTCCACCGGTGTGTCGAAGAAGCCCTGTATCTGCCCGGCGTGAAGGTCCATGGTCAGGACCCTGTCAGCCCCGGCGACCGTCAGCAGGTCCGCCACGAGCTTGGCCGTGATGGGCGTGCGCGGCGAGGCCTTGCGGTCCTGGCGCGCATACCCGAAGTAGGGCACGACAGCGGTGATGGTGTGCGCGGAGGCGCGCTTCACCGCGTCCAGCATGATGAGCAGCTCCATGAGCGTCTCGTTTGCGGGAGAACACGTGGACTGAACGATGTAGATGTCCTTGCCGCGGATACTCTGTCGAATGTCCACGGACGTCTCGCCGTCGGAGAATCTCTTTACTTCGGCGCTGCCCAGCTCTATCCCCAGAATGCTGCAAATGCTTTCAGCCAGAGGCCGGTTGGAATTTCCGGAAAATACAAAGATGCTCGTCTCCATGAACCGCGTTCTCCCTCGAATGCCATTTTGGCTGGGACGGGTGGATTCGAACCACCATAACGAGATCCAAAATCTCGTGTCCTGCCATTAGACGACATCCCAATTTGTGAGACTCTGTTTTCTTGGTGCTCCGGGAATATCCTATAGTAAAATTACATCTCGCTGGCAATCTTTAGTTGATAGCTTTCCAGGATGGATCTCTCGATCTTGTCCCTCGTCTCCATGTTCAAAGGATGGGCGGTGTCCCTGAAAGTTCCATCCTTGCGCTTGCGGGAAGGCATGGCTACAAACAATCCCGATGTCCCATGAATCACCCTGAGGTCACGGATAACGAAGCAGTCATCAAAAACCACTGACGCATACGCCTTCAACTTGTCGTTATCCTTGACCGGATACACCTTTACCTCTGTGATCTCCATTACTTACCCCCGTCAAACTTGTTGTGGGTATGTACCGATACCCCTCATGACGCCTTATCAGGCTCATTCCATTACACACGTGCTTTACATCCCTGAATACGCCAAAAACCGACGATCCACTCCCGGACATTAATGCCCCCAAAGCCCCGGCACACAGCAGGTCCTCCGTAATAGGCTCTATTTCAGGGCAAAGACCGAAAGCAGCTCTCTGTAAATCGTTCTGTAATACCTGCTCCGGCACAATCACATTATCAAAAATACCGTCATCACTTCTAGACTTGTTATCATAAATAGTCAATGGAGACTTGAAATGAGAATATACGAGCGCGGTGGAAATTTCAAGGGGTGGCGCCACGATAAGGTAGTGCCTGTCTTCGAGAACAGCCTTCCCGAGGGGGATTTCTCCCCTGCCCCCCATGACGAAGGGCCCGCCCGGGATGAAGAACGGGCAGTCGGAGCCGAGCTGTGCCGCCATGCCCATGAGGTCTTCAGCGGTGAGCCCCGCGCCGAAGAGCTCATCGAGCCCCATGAGCACGGATGCGGCGTCGCTGCTGCCCCCGCCCAGGCCTGCGCCCACCGGTATGTTCTTGACGATTTCGATGGACACCCCCTGCCTGATACCGGTTTCCCGGAAAAAAAGCTCTGCCGCCCGGTAGCCCAGGTTCTGTCTTTCCCCGCAGCCCGAGCCCGGGGCCGTCAGTGATATCCCTTCGTTCCGGGGTTCCAGGGTGATCTCGTCGTAAAGCGACACCGGCGCCATGAGCGTGAGGAGTTCGTGAAAGCCGTCCGCCCTTTTTCCCAGGACCTTCAGAAACAGGTTGACCTTTGCCGGCGCCAGTATCTTCACTCGATATCCACGGCGATGTACAGGGGCCGGCCATTGCGCACCACGAGCATGAGCACCGTCCCGCCCTTTCTCACCCCTCCCATGACACTGAGGTATTCCTTGATGTTTCTCACCCGCACGCCCCTCAACTCCTTGATCACGTCCATCCTCTGGAGCTTCGACACCGAGTCGTTCGATCCGGGGTCGATGTCCGTGACGACCACACCCGTGTCGTCATCGAGGTTGAGGGCTTTCCGGGTCTCGGGGGTGACGTTCTCCAGGACCAGGCCGAGCCTGTCCTTCACCTTTCCCTTGCCGCCATCCACCGGGGGCACGCTGCCGCCCATGCTCGACACCCGCTCTTCGCTGCGCTTCACGAGCCTGGTGGCAAGGTTGAGCGTCCTGCCTTCCCGAAAGACCTCCAGCGTGATCTTCGCATCGGGCTTGAGACCCCCGACCAGACGGGTCAGCGCCCGGGGGTCCGATATCTCCCGGCCGTCGATCTTCAGGATGATGTCCCCTTTCCTGACCCCCCCCTTATGGGCCGGATCGCCGGGATAAACGTCCGTGACCATGGCGCCGGCCGCTTTCTTGAGGCCCACCGCCCGGGCGATCTCCGGGGTGACGTCCTGGATGGCGACGCCGAGCCAGCCCCTGGTCACCTCGCCCTTGTCCCTCAGGTCCTGGAGGATCTGCTTTGCCATGTTGATGGGGATGGCGAACCCTATGCCCTGACCGGACATGACGATGGCGGTGTTGATCCCGACGACCTCGCCGTCCATGTTGATGAGCGGCCCGCCGGAGTTCCCCGGGTTGATGGCCGCGTCGGTCTGGATGAAGTTGTCGTAGGCCCCGGCACCGATGACCCTGGCCTTGGCGGAGACGATCCCCTGGGTCAGGGTGTGGCCGAAGCCGAAGGGGTTGCCGATGGCGATGACCCAGTCCCCGATCTCCAGTGCCTCAGAATCCCCGAGGACAGCCACCGGGAAATCTTTTTTCCCGGACTCTATCCTGATCAGCGCGATGTCCGTATTGTCATCCTTGCCCACCACGCGGGCCTTGTACTCTTCCGCTCCTTCGGTGAGGGATACGTAGATCTCGTCTGCCCCGGAAATGACATGATTGTTCGTGAGGACGTACCCGTCGGGTGAAATGATGAACCCCGAGCCCAGGCTCCTCTGCTTCGGGTCCTGGCCCGGAGCCTGTTCGAAGAACTTGCGGAAGAAATCGTCGAACCAGTCGTTCCGGCTTCCCGGCCCACCGGGGACGTCGAATTTCCGGTACATCTCCTCCGCGTCCATCTTCCTGGTCGTCCTGACGTTCACCACGGTGGGGCTCGCAGCCTTTGCCAGCTCGCGCAAGCTGGGCATGCGCACGTGGGAATTGACCTCGCGGCCCCCCTCCTTCCAGAACGGGAGGGCTTTGCCCTCGGGGGTGAGGCTGAAGGACGACGCGATGAACATCCCGATAAAGGCCGAGCACACGGCCACCAGGATCAGGATGCCTATCGACGGGATGCGTTTGCTCATGAATCACCCTTTCTGCGCCTGGACGAAAACCATGCGCAATTCGTAGAGAATGCCCTCCACCAGGGAGTCTTCCTCCCCGGTGAGATTTCCTTTCGTCTTGTCCCTGATGAGCGCGATGATGTCGATGTTCTGCTTGGCCACGGCCAGGTCCCGGGACACCTGCCCGGTGAGGGGGTCGGGCACGGCCCCCATGCCGATCATGGCCGCGCTGGCAAAGCTCATGATGAGGGTGGAAAAATCGATGGCGTCCCCATTCACCACCCCCCGGGACAAAGCCTCGTCCAGGCGGCAGGGGGAATCGCTCCCGGCTTTCTTCCCGGGCTCCTCGGACCTGCCCCGCCTGTCCGTAAAGGTGTACTTCTTCTTTTCGTCCTCCATAAAACCTCCTGACCCCGACGACTGGCCGGGAAAACCCCCCAGGAAATCGGGCGACGGGCGTCCGTCACCGGGAAGCGGCCCCCTGCCCGATGCCGTGCAGGGGGAATATCGTGTTCTTTATGTAGGCGACCTTGTCCCTGAGGTACAGATCGAGGTCGTGCCTGATCTTGTCCGCCAGATGGTACGCCGGGTCGCGAAGCTCCTGGAACCCCTGCCCCTGGGGCAGCATCATGCCGCTCACTATCCCCTCGTAGGGGTCGAAGGGTTTGAGGCCGTTGAGCACGGCCCACGCCAGGGTCCAGCCCCTCACCACGTCGGGGACGCTGTATCCGCCGCCTCCTAAGGCGAGGATCTTCGGGCAGCTCTTCCTGATCTCCTCGAGCACGTCGCAGTACCCGTTGTTCGTGAGCCTCAAGTTCGTCAGGGGGTCCTTTTTCAGGGTGTCGAGCCCTATCTGGGCCACCACGCAGTCGGGCTTGAAGGCCTGAGCCAGCGGGTTGTAGATTTCCCTGAACGTCCGGATATACGACTCGTCGTCCGTGTATTCGGGCAGGGGCAGGTTCACCGAGTACCCCAACCCCTTGCCCTCGCCCATCTCGTTCTCGAAGCCCCTCCAGGGGTAGAGGGTCTCGCCGCTCTGGTGGAACGAGATGAACAGCACGTCGTCGGTGTCGTTGAAGGCGTCCTGGACGCCGTTCCCGTGGTGGGCATCGATGTCCACGTAAAGGATCTTCCTGAAACCCGACCTCAGGAGGCGCTTGATGGCGATGACGATGTCGTTCACGTAGCAGAAGCCCTCGGCGTGGGCATATCCCGAGTGGTGGAGCCCCCCCACCGGGCTGAAGACCAGGTCGGCCTGGCCCGAGCGGATGAGCTCGGCCCCGAGCAGGGTGGCGCCGAGCACGAGGAGCGAGAAATCGTAGACGCCCTTGAAGACGGGATTGTCGCCGGTCCCGAGCCCGTACTCGAGCATGGTGAAGTCGAAGGAGCCGGAATTGGCGTCCTTGAGGATCTCCACGTACTCTCTGGCATGGTACTCGAGCATGTCCTCCTGGGTGGCGGGCTGCGGCTCGAGCACCTTTATCCACGGCTCCTCGAGCAGCCCGTACCGGTAGCAGAGCTCGTAGACCATGGTGGCCTTGTAGGGTTTGAAGGGGTGGTACTCCCCCAGGCTGAACGTGTCGAACTTATTGGAATAGATGAAGACGGAATTCACATGTATGCTCCCGAAGTCTCCTGGAACCCGACCTCTCCCGGTTTTATCCCGCAAGCGGCCCGCGGCTCACGGTTTCTCGCTTACCGGCTCGAGGCGGGCTGCCCGGGTAATTCCCAGCATTCCCTTCAATATCATAGAATCATCAAACTTCAAACACCCGCATTTCCGGTCGGAGCCTCCTCGCGGGAAGGGTCGGGCATCATGACTGGACGCACAGGGGATCGATGTGGTACATGCGTTCGAACAAGCGAGATCGAAAGGACCTCCCCATGGACGACGGTTTGGATTTCCTGCAACGGCTCATCGTCACGGGCACCGGCAAGGCCGAGACGATAAAGACCATCAGGGACATCGAGGGCCTCCTCGAACGCCTCACCAGGGACCAGGACGCCCTCAGGAGCGACACGACCCCCAGGGGCAGGAAGATGAAGGGCGAGATCGACCACCTCGTCCGCCTCATCGTCTCGGGGGCAACGGTGCTGTATGCAAAGGAGCTCAAGGAGGCCCTGTAGGACGAAGGCCCCGGCCTCGCGTCAGCCGGGAAAAGGAGGGTACAGCCCATGGCCGCCAACCGCATCTCGGAGATCACCACCCCTGAGGCGCCCCGCGCCACGGGTCCCTATTCCCAGGCCGTGTCTGCCGGGGGCTTTCTCTTCATCTCGGGCCAGATCCCCCTGGACCCCGCCCTCATGACACCGGTGGAAGGCGGCATCGCCGAGCAGACCCTGCAGGTCATGAAAAACATCCAGGCGATCCTCAGCACCGCGGGGCTCGGGTTCGAGAACGTCGTCCGGATGGAGATCTTCCTGAAGGACATGGGCACCTTTGCCGTCGTGAACCAGGTCTACTCCTCGTTCTTCCCCCGGGAACCCAGGCCCGCCCGGTCGACGGTGGAGGTCTCCCGCCTCCCCCGGGACGTGCTCGTGGAAATAGCCTGCACGGCCCACTTCGGGAAGTGACCGGGGGATCTGGGGTCTGCCGGTTGTGCGGGGAAGGGCCGCGGGAAGACAGTCGGCCGCGGGCTCGGTGAAGGTCGTTCAGAAACCAGGAGCGGGGGGCGGGCTCTCGTCCGGCCCCGGGAGGACCCCTCCGGGCCGGGCGTCACAGGCTGTTCATGTAGTGATAAAACATCTCGGTGAGCTCGCCGGCGAGCTTTTCTCCGTCGAGGGGTGAATCGAGGAATTTCACGGCGTGGGCGATGTTTTCCACCGCGCTGTGCATGACCTTGGCCACCTCCCGCAGGTCTCCGGGGTC
>JAKLDU010000040.1 GCA_022703355.1 Deltaproteobacteria bacterium
GTAGACTTCATAATCGCGGCACCCCTTCTTCAGCCCGTCAATCGTCTTGATGCCGAGCCTCGAAAGCTGCTCGAGGATCTCTCTTCGTGTAAGCGACATCCTGGCCACCTTGTGACGGCTTCCTGCTGCCGTGGGGACTCCGGTGCTGATCGTTCCTTATCATGAAACGGGGAACCCGCCAAGGATAAACTGAACGGCCAATTCTCAGTCCCCGCGAAAAGCCCGCGGGGGCTGGGTCTGCAGGCGGCGCATCACTCGGGGGAAGGCGGGGGCGGCTCTTCTCCCGGTGGCGCAGACCAGGTCCACCCCACCAGGTCGGACAGGAAACCGGTCTTCCGGTAGCCCTGCCCCCGCTCGTGGGAAAAGAGGAAGGACAGGGAAAAACGCGAGCGGCCCCCCTCTTTCGTGTAGAGGAAGGTGTGCCAGAGGATGCTCAGCTCCGAGGTCCCGCCTCTCGCCGTGCCCTGGGCGAGGGTCAGGAGGGGGAGTATGTTCCGGCGATAGCCCTCGCTGTGCAGGGGGATGATCCAGGGGAAATACCAGGAGGATCCCCCGGGATCATCGTGCCTGTGCCACAGGGGCCAGAGGGTGGCCGAATCCGACTGGACGGTCTGCCCCCTCGTTTCCCGGGAGGTGCCGCTCAGGATGAGGATGCTCGTGCTTTCCGACCTGACGTCCCGGCCGGGGTCAAGACTCTCGGCATGCCGGTACACGGGCCAGAGCACGGTCTTCATTCGGTAGGTGTCGCCCTCGACCCTGGACCAGTAGAACGGGAAGAACTGCCGCTCCTCGTATGCGCCCGTGGCGTAGCGCACGAGCGGCCACGGGAAGGTCAGGCTCAGGTGCTGCGGGCTGGTGCTGCGGTTGCAGGTGAAGAACGGCCAGAGCACGGAGACGCCCGTGCTTGCCCTGCCCCGGGAATACGAGAAGAAGGGCAGAAACGCGTCGTAATCCTCGACGCCCCGCTTGCGGAACAGGAAGGGCCAGAGGAGGTACCTGTCGTCCGAGTTCTCCCTCCTGACCCGGCCGTAGAGGGGCCAGAGCTGGAGTTCCCTGCCTTCCGAGTACTTCAGGAAGGGCCACATGACGATCGTCCTCTCCACCCCGTCGTCTTCGGTCTTCGTATAGGCGGGCCAGAGCACGTAGCGCACGCTGTCGTGGCCGAACCGGTTCAGGTAGGTTCCGTAGAAGGGGAACAGGCCGCCATAGGTTTCATCACCGGACCGGCCCCTGGAGAAAAGGAGGACGTCGACGCTCGAGCGGTCCTCCTCGTCGAGAGATCTCATGAGCGGGACGAAGGAGGATCGGTTTTCGGTGAAGCGGCCGAGGGGGTAGAGGATGTCGGTGGCATTTTCGTTTCGGCAGTAGAAGGGCCGCACCGCCGTGAACTCCTCCGTGCGCTGGAAGAGGGGGCCTGCCGCCGTCAGCTCGTATCCTGACGCGGTGGGCCGGTAATGCAGCAGGGGGGCAAAATCGATCTCGGCGCCGGGTGCACGGCCGGGGCACAGCGCCATGAACAGCAGGAGGAGGGGGGCGAGGGCTGCGGGCCGGGGGCGCATCGCTACCAGAGGAAGCCCATGACCGTGCCCATGACCGTGATGGGCACCTGCTCGCCGAGGCCCTGCGCGGCCTGGTTCACGTTCCTGGCCGCCTCGTTGAGGTTCGTGTACAGCTCGTCGTCGTTCATGAGCTTGCCCAGAGACCCTTTGCCGGCGGCGAGGTTGTCGGTGACGACCTTGACGTTGTCGGATATGGCCACGAGGTTGTAGTACAGGGTCGGGTCGGACAGGAGCAGGCTGATGGTGCTCTCTTCCTGGATGCTGGAAGTGAGCTTCTGGAGCGACTCCAGGGACTCCTGGAGGGAGTCGTAGACGCGGTCGTCGTAAACGAGCTTGCCGATGGTCCCTTCGCCGGACCTGACCGTGCCCGTGATGTCCCGGAGGTCATCCGAAGTGGAGGTGAAGTTCCGGGAGATGACCACGAGGGAGGCGCTGACGTCCCTCATGTTGGAGACGAGGGCCGTGATGTCCTCCCTGTTTTCCGCCACCAGGGCCGCGCTGTCCTCGCTGAGCCTCTGGAAATTGGCGAGGATGCCCCCCACGGTTTCCTGGTCCCCGAGGGTCGCGTTCAGCGAGGCGGAAAGCTCGCTGAGGTTTCCCGCGATCTGGCCCAGCTGCTCGAGCAGGGAATCCAGGGAGGGCGGGATCGAGGTCCGCGCGAGGTTGCCCTCGGGCTGGAGGGTGTTTTTCGACATGCCCGGCCTGACGACGATGATCTTGTCCCCCAGGATGCCCTTGGTGGCGATGGATGCCGTGCTGTCGATGGGAATCCTGACATCCTCGAAGATGTCCGCCGTGACCACGGCCGTGTAGTCCCGGTTCAGGTCGATGTCCCTGACGCTCCCCACCTGCACGCCCGCCAGCTCCAGCTGGGAGCCCGGCTTGAGCCCCTCCACCGTGGTGAACACCATGGTGATGCTGTAGGTGTCCTTCTTGGTAAGGTTCAGGTCGCCGATCTCGTAGACCAGGGCGAAGAAGGCGGCGATCACGCACACCACGAAGATGCCGACTTTTATCTCGTTCGTCATACGCAACTCGCTTGGATGGTGTCCATTTTACCTGAGCAGCTCCTGGATCTTCCCCTTGAGCCCGTCCCGGGGGCTCTTGCTCAGGGACGAGGCTTTCCGGTAGTGTTCGAGCGCCTTTTTCTTCCTGCCCATGGCCTTGAGGATGTCCCCCGTGTGCTCGTGGATGGTCGGGTCACTGTCGAGCTTCTTCAGGGCCTTCCTGATGTAGGAGTAGGCTTCCGCGTGCTTTCCCTGCCTGTGGAGAACCCACGCCATGGAGTCGAGGATGTAGGGGTCGTCCGGCCTGGACTTCAGGGCGCTCCTGATCATCCTGTTTGCCTTTGAAAGGTTGATCCCCTGGTCCGCCCAGACGTACCCCACGAGGTTCAGGGCAACCGGGTCCCGGGGGTTCTTTTCCAGGAGCTTTCTGGCGACCTCCATCCCCTCGGCCCTCCTGCCGGCCGTGTCATACTCGGTGGCCAGCTGATAGCCCGCCTCCATGCAGGAGCCCCTGGTGAAGAAATACTCCCAGGCCGAGCTCAGCTCCCTGATGACCTCCTCCTGCCTGCCCAGGTCCTTGAGGAGGGAGGCCCTCAGCATCACGGTCTCGCACCCGAGCCTGCTGGTGATGGGCACCTCGGAGATTGCGTCCAGTGCATCTTCGAACCGCTCGAGCTTGGCATAGGTGATGGCGAGGTAATAGCAGTCGTCGTCGGTGAGCTCCTTCATGCCGGTGAGGCTGGCCAGGGCGTCTTCGTATCTGGATTCCTGGAGCTGGAGCAGCACGAGCCTCCGGACGATCTGGTCGTCGTCGTTGATCCCCTTGAGCTTGATGAGCTGATCGATGGCCTTCCCGTAGCGCTTCGTGGATATGTACAGATCGGTCAGCGAGATGAGCGCCTCCACGGAATAGGGCTCGATCTCCAGGAGCTTCCGGTAGGTGGCCTCGGCCTTCTTCGGGTTCTTCGTGAGCTCGTAGGTCTTGCCGAGGTCCAGGTAGGCGGGACCGAACTTCGGGTTCCCGTCGATGGCCTTCCGGAGGGACTCCCGGGCGCAGGCGTAGTCCTTGCTCCCGAGGCAGGCCTTGGCAAGGGTGTAGAGGATCATGCTCTCGTCGTCCTCCTTGCCGAGGATGCCCCTGAGGGTCTTCTCCGCCCCCTTGTAGTCCGTGACGATGATCTTGAGGTTTGCGAGGAACAGCATGAGCTGGATGTTGTCCGGGTACTTCTTCGCCAGGACCTCCGTGTCCCTGATCGCCTGCTCCCAGTCGCCCTTGCGGGCGTAGATCTTGGTCCTGAGCTCCAGGGCCTCGTCCGTGTAGGACTTCGATGCGATGAGCCTGTCAACGAAGGCCAGCGCGGTATCCGGCTGGTTGAGGATGAAGGTGATCCTCGCCTGCGCCAGCAGTGCGTAGGGGTCGTCGATCTTTCCGTACAGCTCGAGGGCCTCCGCCCAGTTCCCCTGGTTCTCCTCGTTCCGGGCGAGCATGAGCCTCAGGTAGGGGCTCATGGCTCTTTCCCCGCTCACCGCGTCGGCCTCGGGCGTCACGTGTGCACACCCCGCAAGGCTCAGGACGAGGAGGGCAAGGGAGAGAGTGAGGTTAATCGACCGTTGCGTCCGCAATCCGGAACATCTCCTTGGCCGTTTTCGCCGGGTCGCCGCTGCCGAACACGCTCGACCCGGCGACGATGGAGACCGCACCCCTGTCCAGCACCGTGCGGAGGTTGTCCTTTCCTATACCTCCGTCGACCTGGACGATGATGTCCCTGCCGGCGGCGAGCTTGTGGGCCCCTTCGATCTTGGGCAGCATGGCCGGAATGAATTTCTGGCCGCCGAATCCCGGGTTCACGGTCATGACGAGAATGAGGTCGAGCTCATCCAGGCAGTACCCGATGGTGTCCAGCGGGGTTGCCGGGTTCAGGGACACCCCCGCCTTCACCCCCAGCTCCCGGATCCTCGCGAGGGTGCGGTGCAGGTGGGTGCACGCCTCCACGTGCACGGTGATCCCGTTCGCGCCGGCCCTGGCGAAGCTTTCGAGACAGGCGTCGGGGTTCTCGATCATGAGGTGGCAGTCCAGGTAGGCGTTCGTTGCCTTGCGGATGGCGCTCACCACGGGAGGGCCTATGGTTATGTTGGGCACGAAGTGACCGTCCATGACGTCCACGTGCACCCACTGCGCTCCGGCGGACACGACGGTGCGGATATCGTCGCCGAGCCGTGCGAAATCAGCTGACAGTATCGACGGCGCAAGAATCATGAAACGCCCTCTCTCGAGTTCATGACCAACCTTTCACGCTTTCAGGATAGTGCTTCCTTTCCTATCACGAAAGCCAGAAGATTTCTGCAACTTTCTGACGGTCTAGAAGGGGCGTGCCTTCCCGAGGAGCAGCTCCTTTTTCTGCAGCCCGTTGGCAAAGGCGGCGGCGTCCATGGCCTTCCTGCCTTCCAGCTGCAGCATCTCGGGCAGAAGGAGGCCGCCCGCGCAGGCGATGGTGATCCCGGGGCCTTCCCTGTGCAGCGAGCCGAAGGTGCGGTCATGGTCCTTGAGAACGAAGGACGCCTTCATGATCTTGAGGTTCCTGCCGTCGAGGAAGGTGTAGGCGCAGGGCCAGGGGACGAGCCCCCGCACCAGGTCGTGGATGGAGCGCACGTTTCTGGACCAGTCGATCTCGCCTTCCTCCCGGGTGAGCATGGGGGCTGCGGTCGCCCTGCTTTCGTCCTGGGGCACGGCTGTCATACCGCCCTGCCCGAGCTTTTCGAGGACCTCCAGGAGCTTTCCCGCGCCGAGTTTGCTCAGCCTGGTCGAGAGGCCCACCGCATCCTCGTCGTCGGGGATGGGGACCTCCGACTGGAGGAACACGGGCCCGGTGTCCATGCCCGGGTCGATCTGCATGATGCTCACGCCGGTGACGGCGCACCCCTCGATGATGGCCCGGTTGATAGGGGCCGCGCCCCTGAACCTGGGCAGGAGGGATGCGTGGACGTTGATGAATCCCAGGCGGGGGATCGCGAGCAGGTCATCCGGGATCATCTTGCCGTAGGCCACCACGATGGCGGCGTCGAGGGCCAGGTCTTCGAAGGCCTGGAGGACATCCCCGTTTCCCCTGAGCTTTACGGGCTGCATCACGGGGATGCCGAGCTCCAGGGCCAGCTCCTTGACCGGCGGCATCTGGAGGCCGAGCGACCTTCCCTTGGGCTTGTCCGGCTGGGTGACGACGAGCAGGACCTGGTGGGCGGGGCAGTGGGCGAGGGCCTGGAGGGAGGGCAGGGCGAACTCCGGGGTGCCCATGAAGGCAAGCCTCATATCTTGCCCTTTTTCCTCTTCTTCAGGTAGATGGACCGCTTGAGGAAGGACGCGTAGTCGAGGATGACCACGCCGTTGAGATGGTCGATCTCGTGCTGGAATATCCGTGCGAGGAAGCCTTCCGCCTCGATGCGCAGCTCGCTGCCCTTGAGGTCGACGCCCTTGACGAGGATCCGTTCGGCCCGGGAGACGTCGATGGAGGTGTCGGGCACGGAGAGGCACATCTCGCTGTCCACCCGGATCCCTTCCTTCTCCACGATCTCCGGGTTGACGACCACGATGAGGTTGTCATCCTCCTTGCCCGAGGTCTGGTCCACCACGATGAGGCGCAGGGGCTCTCCCACCTGGGGAGCGGCCAGGCCGACGCCCGGCGCTTTGTACATGGTCTGTGTCATGTCCTCCGCAAGGGTGACGACTCTCAGGTCGATGTTCTCGATGGGATCGGCCTTCGATTTGAGGACCCTGTCAGGGTAAATGACGATATCTTTCTTAGGCATAGGCAACTACCATAAAGCCAAAGCCCCGCGCTGTCAAGGGCTTGAGTCCCCCGGACGCCCGGCTAACCGGGGAACAGCCGGGGGCTCCTGTACTGGATGAACCCGGGGCATTTCGCCCGGTGCCTGCACGCCCTGCAGACGTCGACGGACACCCGGGGGGCCCCCTTTCTCCTGGTGCAGGTGAGGTAGGTTCTCACGGGGCGCTGTACCCGATGGCCCGGAATGCTCCGCGGACGGCTTCGGCGGGGGGGGTGAGGCCGGTCAGAAGCTGGAAGTTCTCCCGGGTCTGGTGAAAGAGCATGGCGTGCCCCGGGATGAGGTTCAGGCCGCACCGGCGGGCCTCCCTGCCCAGGGCGGTCTCCCGCATGACCGTTTCGAGCACCCGCGCCCCTTTTCTCAGGCGGGAGAGGTCGAGGCCGAAGGGCACCTTGTCCGCCACCGGGGTGGCCTGGACCACGATGTCCATGGACGGGAGCGTGTCCTCACTGAACAGGCTCGTTTTCTCCCCGGCGAACAGAGAGAGGAGCGCCTGCGCGTGATCGCTCGACCTGTTCAGGATGGAGACGTGGGCCGCTCCGTGCCGGATCAGGCCCTCGACCACGGCCCGGGCGGCGCCTCCGGCGCCCAGCACGAGGCACCGGGTGCCCTTGCAGTCCCCGAGGGCCCTCACCGCACCCATGCCGTCGGTGTTGTGTCCCGTCAGTTTCCCCTCCGCCGAGCGCGTCACCGTGTTCACCGCGCCTATGGCGTCCGCCGGCGCGCGGGCTTCGTCGACGAGCTTCGCCGCGGCTTCCTTGTGGGGGACGGTGACGGTGAAGCCGCCGAGGTTCTCCCAGGACCGGTAGGCGTCCACCGTGGACGGAAGGGCGCCTGGCGGAACGTCGTGGGCGATGTAGGCCATGTCGAGGCCCAGGGCCTGGAAGATGAAGTTGAACACCGCGGGGGCCGCCACGTGGGTGGAGGGGTGGGCGAGGATGGTGAAGATGCGGGTTGTCCCGGTGATGGCCATGCTACCCCTTTTTCTCCCGGATCTTCTGCTCGATGGCGGATAGCACGTCCCCGGACCTGCCCTGGATGAGGAAGTCGGAGACGTCGCCGGTCAGGGGCGTGGGCTCCCAGTTGATCTCGATGACGCTGCAGCGGGGCTTCATGAGGGGGATCCCCCCCAGGCCCCGGAGCAGGGAGTGCATGCCCTTGGCTATCCTGGGCAGGGAGGCCGCGGGCTCCACCTGGGCGGAGGTGCCGATGACGAGCATGAGGTCGCACTCGTCCGCCTCCCTGAAGGACCGTTTCAGGGCGTCCTGCGGGATGGCCTCGCCGAAAAAGACCGCGTCGGGCTTCAGGATCCCCCCGCACCTGCATCGCGGGGTGAAGTTTTTCTCCAGGTCCTGGAGCACCTCTTCGTAGCCGTATTTCTGCCTGCATTTCAGGCACCGGGCGAAGAGCATGTTGCCGTGAAACTCGATGACCGTGCGGTTGCCCGCTTTCTGGTGCAGGTTGTCCACGTTCTGGGTGATCACCGCCTTGACGATCCGGACCTCCTCGAGATAGGCCAGGGCCCGGTGGCCCCGGTTGGGCTTGGCGTCCCAGAGGGTGAACTCGCTGGAGCGGTGCATGTCGAGCATGCACCTCCACACCTCCTCGGGGTCGGACAGGAAGCGCTCGATGAAGAACATGGTGGGGTCGTAGCGCTCCCAGATGCCCCCGGGAGACCTGAAGTCGGGCACGCCCGATTCGGTGGAGATCCCGGCGCCGGTCAGGACGACCACATGGTCGGCCCCGAGCAGGAGGTCAACGGTTTTGTCGATGAGGCGCGAATCCATGGATGTGATGTATCAGAGGCTTTTTGCAAAATCAAGAGAATGGACCGGGGAGACGGCGCCCCCCGCCCGCCTCACCCTTCGTGGAGGAGGGCTCCGTGGGGCGGCGTCCCCCCGACGCTCGGCCCCTTCCGCGGGACCATGTACCGGGCGGGCACCCTCTGCCGCTTTTCCTCCCCCCGTGCGCGCTGACGGGATTCCCTCTGCCCGGAGAGCCTCCGGTAGTACTCCCCGGTCTTTTCCAGGTCACCCCTGCCCATGTGAAAACGGTACAAGGCTTCCAGCCCCTGGATCGTGCGGCCCGGCTCCAGGGCGATGGCCTGCTCGATGCAATCCGCCCCGGACTCGTCGCCCTGTGCAAGCCTTATCCTGCCCACGGCCCACAGGGCCGGGACGAACCGGGGCATGGATTCCAGGATGCGCTGGTAGAAAAGCAGGGCTTCGCCCGGGCCGGACAGGCTTTCGGTGAGGTCCGCGAGTTCGAGGGTTTCCCCTGCGCCCAGAGGGGAGGCCTGCCCCTTCGCGGTCAGCTCCGAGAGCCTCGCCTTCGCCTTCCTGACGCGTTCGTGCCGCTCCCGCCACGCCGTGTCCGCCCCGGCGCGCCACGCTGCGTCGAGTGTGCCCTTAAGCCCGTCCAGGTCCGGAAAATAGTCCCGGGCGGCACTGTTGACAGGGGGGGCAGGCAGCTGCGGGGGTTCGGCCAGCGCCCTCAGCCGTTCTCCCAGGCAGGGGCGGGTGCCTCCCTGGCCGGATTCCTTCCACAGGGATTCTTCGAGCCACGCTTGAGCCTGCTTTGCGTCGGGTCCCTCGGAGAGCTTTTCCTCCATGAGCCGGTACAGCCCTGTCACCGGCTCGGGAAGGGTGTCCCGGAGGGCCGACACCAGGGGCCAGAAGTTTTCCCGGAGGTGGCGTTCACACATCTCGGCCTGCACGAGGGCCGTAGCGACCTGGGGCTTCCCCGCAGCGGCCGCCGCGCACGCGTCTGCCTCAAACTCATGGATCCTGGCAAGTGGCGCGGAGACGGACTGGAAGTACGGGGCATACCAGAGGGAAAACCGTGCCAGCAGGAAGTTCCCGAAGCCCCTGCGCCCTTCGAGATCCCGGTGGAGCTGCATCCAGGCTGCTCTCGCCCGGTATGCCCCGGCCCTGAGCCTGCGCCCCCTGCCCGGGAGGAGGCCGTATTCGCGGGCGAGGACCGCGAGCATCTGCCCGGTGGAGAGCGCCTGCAGGAGGGGAAGGCCCACGAGGAGACAGTTCCGGTGCCAGCCGAAGATCCCCAGGCGCGGCACCCTGACCAGGCAGGCGCTGAATTCCCCCGTGATCACGACGGTATGGATCTTCGGACCCCCCAGCTCCATGCGGATGAGGCCCAGGGTCTCGAAGAGCAGGGGGGAATCGCCGGGCGTCACCTCGAAGCCCTCCGGGGCCGGGGAGCGGACCCAAGCGGCCCTCGCGGTCCCGTACAGGACCACCAGGGCTCCCAGGAGCAGGGGTGACGACAGGACGAGAAAGGCGGGAGGGTCGGGCGACCGGACGATGAAGGAGGCGATGCGGCACACCAGGAGCGAAAAGACGAGCAGCACCCCCCCGATGTACGCGTACCCCAGGGCGGCCAGGGGGATGATCCGGAGAAAACAGGGTGCCGGGTGATCCCCGGCCCCGCTGGAGGGAAGGGATGCAATGCCCGTCGGCCTCTCTGCCCCAGGCCTCTCCTCCCCAGTGGATGGGGGTCCGCCCGCAGAAACCGGTTCCCCGGGACTCCCGGCCGTCCCCGAAACCCTTTCATCTTCTTCCGACGACATGCGGACCCTCCGCCTCCCTGATGCGTCCAGCCGCGGGACAGACCCCGTAAGGTCGTGCCCCTGCACAGGATAGCAACCCGCGTTCCACATGCTTTTCGAAGGGCATGGGTCGTGCCCGGCAATCTCGGGTGGGCGGCCCACGCCCTTCGGAGAGCATGGTCCAGCCTGAAAGACCGGGCAGCTCCCCTTAAGGGCAGCCCGGCAAAGCCGGGGCCCCCCGCTTGTTCGTGTATCCTGAACGGGAATCTGCCGATGACCTTTTTGCCATGGGGGTTTCAAAAGTGTAAGCCGGCGAACCCGGCCCCGCCCAGGCTTTCCGGGGGAGGTTCCCCACCTTTTTTTATCCGTTCCCGTCCATGGAAAGCCCATATTCTCAAGGGCATCGCTCAGTGCAGTGCCGCGGCCTCGACATTTTTCGAGCGGAACGCCTTTACTCCATGACTGGCCGCACCTACTGTACGCCTGTGCTTATCAGAAATCAGAAGAACAAAGGAGGAAAAGCCATGAAAAGGCTCACCGATATGACACTGGCAGTCGTGGTTTTCATGATGGTCTCCGGCGGGAGCGCCTTCGCTCAGAACGAGTGGGGCCAGGGGATGGTGAACGTGAACACTGCTTCGAGGGATGAGCTCGTCTGGTTCCTCGGGCAGGCCAAGACAGGAAACGCCCAGGAGCTTGCGGACAATATCATAACCTACCGGGATGCGAACGGCCCCTTCACCGGCATCAACGATCTGAGGAACGTCGGCGGAATCGATTCGGTGGCGCTCAAATCCATCAAACTCCTGGTCAAGGTGAGTGGGAACACGATGTACGACCCCGAGGCGGTGCTGCCGGCACCTGGGAACGATGAGCCGTACAGGCCGTCCAGACCGTAACCTTCATGTAAGAAAACGGCCTCAGGCCGCAGGCGGGACGCCTCCCACTGGGGGGCGTCCCGCTTGCGCGTCCGGGGTCGCCCCCGGCGGCCCGTTTCTGTCGGGGAGTTCGAAGTTCTCGAGGCTGACCGTAAGGGGAAGGACGTTTTCGCTGCTTTCCGGTGGCCCGGAGAAGACAGGCGGCCCGCCGCCCGGGCAGAGCCTGACCGCACCCACGGCCGGGGGAGGCGGTTACTCGCCCGTTGGCGCCGGGCCCTCGTTGTTCCCGGTATTCTTCATGATGATCACCACGGGCACGAGGATGACCATCATCAGGGTGAGGATGTAGAACACGTCCGCGAAGGCGAGCATTGAGGCCTGCCTCACCGTGTTCTCATAGATCACCCCGAGTGCCCCGTGCTGGGCCGAGTGCGGGTCGAGGCCCTTCTGCTGGAGCATGCCCGCGCCCTGCCCGGCGCGCAGGAGGTACACGGGGTCGTACGGGGTCAGGCTGTCCACCAGGCGCGACTGGTGGAACTGCGCCCGGCGGGTCACCATGGTGGTGATGATGGCGATGCCGATGCTCCCCCCTATGTTCCTGATGAGGTTGTACAGGGCCGTGGCGTTGCCCATGTCCTCCTTCCCGATGCCCGCGATGGTCATGGTGGTGAGGGGGATGAAGAGCATGCCCATGCCTATGCCCATGAAGATCCTGGGCCACAGCACGGTCCCGAAATCAACGCCCAGGGAGAACCTGGACATGAGGTAGGTGGAGTACGCGGTGAAGAAGATCCCCACCAGGACGAAATTCTTCGGGTTGTACCGGTGCAGGAACCTCCCCACGACGGGCATGGTCAGGAGGTTCGCCACGCCCCCGGGCGCGAGCACGACCCCCGCGAGGAGGGCGGTGTAGCCCATGAGCGTCTGGAGGTAGATGGGCAGGAGGACCAGGGTCCCGAAGAGGTTGGCCATGAACACGAACATGGCGAGGTTGCCCAGGCAGAACGAGGGGCTGCGGAACGCCCCCAGATCCACGATGGGCTTTTCCGCCCGGAGCTCCACGAGGATGAACAGGGAAAGCGAGAAGGCCGCGATGAGCCCCAGGGCCACCATGAGGTTGGAGCCGAACCAGTCGTACCGCTGGCCCCGGTCGAGGAGGAGCTGGAGGCACCCCACGCCCGCCGCGAGCAGGAGCAGCCCCCAGTAGTCGATCTTCATCTTCGTGCCCCTCACGTAGTGCGGGTCCGTGACCACGAAGACGGCCATGACGATGGACAGCACGCCGATGGGGATGTTGATGAAAAACACCCAGTTCCAGGAGAGCACGTCGGTGATCCACCCGCCGAGCACGGGTCCGATGATGGGCCCGAAGGAGACGCCCAGCCCAAAGATGGCCATTGCCATGCCGTACTGGCTCGGCGGGAAGGACTCGAGCAGGATGGCCTGCGACAGGGGCGGCATGGACCCGCCGGTGAGCCCCTGGAGGATCCTGAAGACGATGAGGCTCTCGATGTTCCAGGCCGCGCCGCACAGGAAGGAGGTGAGAGTGAACCCCGCGACGGAGAACAGGAGGTAGCGCTTCCGGCCGATGAGCCTGCTGATCCAGCCTGCCATGGGGATGACCACCGCGTTCGCCGCGAGATAGGCAGTGATGGACCAGGTGGCCTCGTCAATGCCTGCGGACAGGCTGCCCCGGATGTGGTCGAGGGCCACGTTCACCACGGAGGTGTCCAGCACCACCATGAACATGGGGAGCATGACGGTGCCGGCGACGATCCACTTGTTCGGCTGGGGCGAGGGGGTCATGGATTGATCCCCACAGGAGTCTTACCTGCCCACTGAGATGGTGGGCCTCACCGACATGCCCACGCGCAGGACGTGCTCCGGGTCCGCTTCTTTATCCAGCCTGATCTTCAGGGGGATGCGCTGCACCACCTTCACGTAGTTGCCCGTGGCGTTCTCCGGCGGGAACAGGGAAAACACGCTGCCGGTCCCGGCCATGATGCTGTCCACCCTCCCGGCGAAGGTCCTGCCCGGGTACATGTCCACCTTGATGGAGACCTTCTGGCCGGGCTTGACGTTCTCGAGCTGAGTCTCCTTGTAGTTGGCGACGATCCACACGTCGTCCAGGGGGACGACGGACATGAGGGGCTGGCCCGCCGCGACCTGGTTCCCCACCTCGACGCTCTTCCTGGTGACGTACCCGTCCGATGGCGCGAGGACCCTGGTGTAGCCCTGCATGAGGAGGGCGGACGCGAGCACCTGTCTTTTCTGCTCCAGGGCGAACCCCTGGGACTCGAGCGCGGTCTTCGCCTGCTCGATGAGGAGCTTCTGGGTGTCGAGGGAGGCGAGCGCCTGGTTCATGCCCTCGCGGGCGGCCTTCACCTGGGCGAGGGCAACGTCGCGGGCCGTGGCGGCCTTCTCGAGGGTGGCCTCGGGGTAAATGCCCTTGCCGTACAGGTTCCGGGCCCGCTCGAAATCCTGCCCCGCCTGCCTCAAGGAGGCCTCCTGGAGGGCGAGAGCCGCCCGGGCCGCCTCGATCCGGGCCTGGATCTCCCCGAACTGCTTCTGTGCCACGTCCACCCGCACCGAGAGCTCGGAGAGCTTCGAGTTTTCCGCTTCCACGGCAGCCCGGGCGTCGCCCACCTTCACGTCGTAGTCCCTGCTGTCGATCTCCGCGAGGAGGTCGCCCTTTTTTACGGCCTGGTTGTCGTCCACGGGCACGGCCTTCACCGTCCCCGCGACCTTGGGCGCCACGGCATGGATCCTGCCGGTCACGTACGCGTCGTCCGTGGAGAGGTTGAGCCTCGCGTGCCTGATGGAGAAGATCACCCCCACGACGATGACGAGGGCGACGACCCCGAACACCACGAACACGCGGGACTTGCCCGATCCGGAAGGGCTGCCCGGCCAGTTTTCCATGCGTTCCTCCTTCGGGAAAAACAATGTGCTCATGACGCCCGGGATGCATACTCATTTCATTCAAGTGTTCAAATTTTATGGATAAACGACAAGCTTCCCGAAGTCAAGGAGAACCTGGGAGGTCAACCCGGGACAGGGTACTGGTGAGAAAGGCGAGTGTGTTGGGAAAGATCATGACCCAGCGGGCCGCGGCGCGCACCGGTGGCGAGAAAGGCGAGTGTGTTGTGGAAGAACCCTTTCGAGTTGGGGGGGCCCTTTTACGATGCCGGGAAGAGGGCGCCAGGGGGGCTGACACCTTCGGCGCGGGTGCCCAGGGGGGCGTTCCCGGCCGTGCGGCGCAGGGGAGGGGGCGTTCGCGCCAGGCCCCGGCTCCCCCCGCGTTTTGCAGAAGCTACGGGCGGGCCTTCACCCCGAACCTCCTGCGGTTGCGGTCGATCTCGAGGGCGGTCCTGATGCCCTTGTCCCTCACGGCAAAAAGCTTCAGGCCGAGCTTGCTCATGCGGAAAAAGCGCTTTCCGTATTTTCTCAGCTGCCTGCCGTCGATCTCGAACCCCAGCCCGGGGAGCTTCGGGGGCTCGAGTTTCCCGTTGTCGTGGAAGAACGGTTTCGCGAGCAGCCCGTCGCGTTTGGGCACCGTCCAGGAGGGTGGGTTGAGGGGGTACTCGAGGGGCTTGCTCTCGGTGAAGCCGCTGGCGATGAAGACCTGGAGGTTCACCGCGAACCCGATGCCGTTGGTCCACGTGTGGGGCGAGTAGGTGAGGCCGTGCTTCCTGCAGAGCCGGGTCACCTCCATCACCTGGCCGATGCCGCCCGCCATGCAGGCGTCGGGCTGGAAGATGCTGTAGCATCTGCGCTCGATCATCATCTTCAGCTCGGGCAGCCCCGACGAGTGCAGCTCGCCGCCCGAAATGGGCACCCTGCTGTAGGCCGTGAGCGCGGAGAGGGCCTCGTAGTCGTCCATGGGCAGGGGCTCCTCGATCCAGGACACCCCGAGGTCGGCGCAGGCATCGGCGAAGAATTTCGCCCGCGGGAGGTCCCACAGGGGGGCGTCGTTCACGATGGTGACCCGCCAGCCCTGGTTCGCGTCCACGCCGATCTTCATCTTGTCCCCCATGGCCTTCGCCACGGCCTCGACCTGGGCGATGTCCTGCCTCACGTCGAAGTCGTGGACGCGCAGCTTCACGCACCTGAACCCCTCTTCGTAGCGCTTCTGAACCTCACTCACCCTGTCCCGGGGCGATTTCACCTCGCCGGTGGAGGCGTAGAGTTCAACGGGCACGGGATTTCCCCCGAGCAGCGCGTACACGGGCCTGTTCTCGAGCTTGCCCCGGATGTCCCAGAAGGCGGGCTCGATCCAGTGGCAGCGGATGCCCAGGTAGGACATCTCCCGCAGCCGCTGCTGCATGAGGGGCAGGTCGGTGGCGTCCATGTCCAGCAGGTACGGCGCGATGAGCGTGCCCAGCCCCGCGCGCTCCCTGGCGATGGCCGGGCCCGCGGAATAGCCCTCGACGCCGCTTTCGGTGATCACGCGAACCAGGTCGAACCGGTTCTCGGTCTGGGGGTATCCGGGGATCCAGCTGGGGTAGAAGGGTTTGTCGAGGGGGATGCGCACATGGTACATCTCCACGCAGGCGATCTTGTCCATGGAAGCCTCCTTGCAGTGAACTTTGCCCATGATATGCCA
>JAKLDU010000041.1 GCA_022703355.1 Deltaproteobacteria bacterium
CGACGCCCTGGGGATCGGCAGCCTGCTCAAGAACCACCAGCGGGCGCTGCAGGCCTTTCATGCCGGTTCAGGTCAGTCAGGGCAGAGCCGATAGGGATGATCGGGGAAGCCGTGTGAGAGGCGCAAGGGACGAAGGAGGCTCAAGATGGGAAGCCAGGCGGTCGGTGCGATGAGTGCGGAGATGATCAAGAGGCTCGAGACGGAAAGGGATCTCGTGACGCGGCTTACGGACCTGCTCCGCGAAGAAGTGGGGTTCATCACCGAACAGAACGTGACCGCGCTGGAGGACTCCATGCCGGAAAAACAGCTCATCCTGAAAGCCATCGCCAGCAACAGGCAGGGCCGCGAGATGACCGTCAGAGGGCCATTGCCCTCGGATCCGGCGCACGTGAGGGCTCTTCAGCAGGACCTCATCAGGCTCTGGAAGAGCGCTTCCGGATTGAACGACCTGTCGAAGTCCATGGTGAGAAGCAGGCTTTCCGAGATCGAGCGGGAACTCGAACCCTTCATGGCCGGGGTGAAGAACTCCTACAACCGGGAGGGGAAAAAGTCCGGGAACATGTCCCGCAGAGTGAATACAGGGGTGTAATATGCCAGGGATAAACGGAGCGATGAACATAGCCGGCTGGACGCTGTACAATTCCCAGCTCGCACTGGAGGTCACGTCCCACAATGTGTCCAACGCCAACACGGAGGGCTACTCCAAGCAGAGCGTCGAAATCCAGGCGAACAACCCCTTGCGGATGGGACCCGGCGAAATAGGCACCGGCGCCCGGGCCACCGAGGTGATCAGGGCCCACGACGACTTCATCAGCTCCCAGGTGAACGACAAGACCTCGCAGTACTACTACTGGCAGAGTCAGAGCGAAGCCATGAGCGAGATCGAGACCATCTTCAACGAAACGGGGGGCACCGGCCTCAACTCCATGATGAGCGAGTTCTGGACCGCATGGAGCGCGCTGGCCGACAACCCCGACGGGACAGCAGAGCGCGAGTCGCTCCTTGCCAAGACGGGCAGTCTCCTCCAGACGATGAGCAACATGGATTACGACCTGAGGGAAATCCAGAGGAACCTGGACAACAACATCCGGGGCTCCATCGGGACGGTGAACACCATCACCTCTCAGATCGCCGATCTCAACAACCAGATCACCAGCGTGGAGGTCGACGGTTCGGTCAACGCCAACGACCTCAGGGACAGGCGGGACCTGCTGCTCAACCAGCTCTCGGAATACATGGACATCTCCTATTACGAGGAGGAGAACAGCGGGCAGGTCATGGTGTACGTCATGGGAGGCACGCCCCTGGTCCTGGGCACGAACGCCTACACCCTCGACGACCGGCACGACCCCGCCACGAACCTCACCAGCCTTGTGTGGCAGGACAGCTCGGGGAGGGCGGTGGATATCACGAACAGGCTCGAAGGGGGCAGGATCGCCGGGTGGGTGAACACCCGCGACGCGAAGATCGGCTCCTATATCGATTCGCTTAACACTCTGGCCGACGAGCTTGCCTGGCAGGTAAACTCCCTGCATGCCGACGGGACGGGCCTGCAGTCGGTGAGCTCCATGACGGGGACCGTGGGTCTCTCGGCCACCGACGACCTGGCCTCGGACTTTTATTTTTCCGACCGGTACAATTTGGGCGGCCAGTTCGACATCGTGGTGTACGATTCCTCGGGCAACGTGGCGAACACGTACAGCATCAGCCCGTCGGGCTCTACGGTACAGGACCTGATGAATGCCATCAACGGAGCTCCCGAGCTCAACGCCTCGCTCACTGCGGACGGCGCGTTCTCCATCCAGGCGGACGCAGGCTACACCTTTGCCGTGAAGCCCCACGACGGGGGGGAGACGAGCCATGCGCTGGCCATCATGGGCGTGAACACCTTCTTCTCCTGGGAAGAAGAAACGGGCCAGCCCGTGAGAGACCTCACCCTGACGCTCGGCATAAACGCCGCCCTGGAGGGAAACTCGAGCCTGATCGCTGCGGGCAGCGTGGATGAAAACAACCGGATCGCCCCGGGGGACAACACCCTGGCCCTGGCCATAACCGCTCTGAGGGACGCGGTCATCCCGAACATGGGGGGCGCCGGCGTGAGCATCACCATGGATTCCTTCTACAGCTCGGTCGTCGCGGGGGTGGGGGTGGACGTCCAGAACGCCGAGTCGAACCAGACCTACAACGAGACCCTGCTCGATCAGTACATCCAGAAGCAGGAGTCGGTGGCCGGCGTCAATCTCGATGAAGAGATGGCGAATATCCTGAAGTTCCAGCACCTGTACCAGGCCGCCGCCAAGATCATTTCGGTGTGCGACGAGATGATGCAGACGTTGCTTTCAACATAATAATCAGGTATATCTTCACCAAAATATTCCCTGTCGTGGGGAGGCTGATGCTCATACTAACCCGTAAAGTCGGTGAAGCTGTATCCATAGGTGATGACATCCAGGTCTCGGTGGTGGAGATCAAGGGCACCCAGGTGAAGCTGGGGATCAGGGCGCCGAAGGACATCGAAGTTCACAGGGAAGAGATCTATCTCAAAATCCAGGAAGAAAACCGCCGTGCCGCCCTGGTGTCCACGGACGCCCTCGGGGCCGCCCAGGACCTTCTCCTGAAAAAGAAGAATTCTTGAAGCCTGGCGTTCGGCCGATTACTGCAGGACAATCAAAATAGAGGAGGTGTTGTTCATGGGATTCATCTTCGGTCTGGTCAAGTGGTCGATTCTCGCTCCCCTCAAGCTGCTCAAGTTCGTTCTCGCCGACGTCCTCATATTCGGGATCATCGGCGGGATGATTTCCGTCGGCAAGGCGCTCCTCAAATTCTTATTCAAGCCGCTCGTGCTCGTGGCCGTTGCAGGTGGCGCAATAGCATTTTTCATCGCCGACGGGGAGAAGAGAAAGAAGGTTCTGGCCCTCCTCGGCATGTAAGCCTTTTCCCGCGTCTTTGCGCCCTGCCCGTGGCGGGGGTATCCGTTCCCCGGGCATCAATGATTCACCGGGCACGGGCCGGAGGCGCGGCTTTTCTTGAAACGCGCCTCGCAAAAACCCTCCAGGAACACAGAACGGAAAAGCTTCCGCTTATCAGCGTGTGCCGGATCGCCCCGGGCCCGGGTGCTCACCGCAGGGATGCCCCGGCAGTGAGGAGGATTTTTCCCCGGGGATGGGGAAGAAGGCGGAGACGGAGTGCTCAGTGGGGTGTGGAAACCAGGGCATCCGTGCAGAACCGGAAGGTTTCCGTCATGCAAGGATGCCCTGTCGTCATCTTTGCTGTTACCCCACAACGTACTTGATGAAAGGATTTGCGTAGAGAAGGATGAGCTGGATAACAAGTGCGTAGATGGCCAGTGACTCGATCATGGCCAGGCCGAGGATAAGGGCGGTCAGGATTTTGCCCGATGCCTCGGGATTGCGCGCGATGCCGTCGCATGCACCCTGGACGCCGTGACCCTGGCCTATGCCGGTGCCTACCGCGGCTATCCCCATGCCGATACCGGCGGCCATGGCACACCAGCTGAAGAATGACACGGTTTCCGGACTGGCAGCGGCGAAGGCCACGGGAGCGAGCACCAGAACAAAGAGAGCTGAAACCCCTAACGAACTGTACACCTTTTTCATAAAAATCCTCCTGTCAAAAATTTTAACTGCGTATGGAGAAAAAGCCGGTGGAGATACTCCGCTATCCCACCAGCTTTTTTATACTACTAAATATTATAATTTAAAACACTAAATGAATGCGGCGCATCTGGTCGATGCGCCGCACCCTGAGGACGGATCGCTTAATGATGAGCTTCTTCCATGGCGCCGCTGATGTACATCATGGCGAGCAGGGTGAACACGAACGCCTGGAGCAGCGAGGTGAAGATCATGAGGATAAGCATCGGGATGGGCATGAGGAAGGGCACCAGGAGCAGCAGGACGATGAGCACGAGGTCTTCGCCGAAGATGTTCCCGAAAAGCCGCATGGTCAGGGAAAGCGGCCTGGCTATGTGCCCGATGAGCTCGACGGGGATCATGATGGGTGCCATCCACCACACAGGCCCCATGAACTGCTTGATGTACTTGATCCCGTGGATCTTCACCCCCACGATGTGGGTCAGCATGAAGACCGACAGGGCCATGGCACAGTTGGTGTTCAGATTCGCGGTGGGCGAATAGAACCCGGGGATGATGCCGCCGAGGTTGCAGGTGAGGATGAAAAGGAAGATGGTGGCCATGACCGGGAAGAAGATCATGCCCTTTTCGCCCATGGTGTCCACGAGCAGCCCCTTGAGCCCGCCGATGAGCACTTCGAGGAAGTTCTGAAGCCTGCCGGGGATAAGCTTCATGCCCCGCACCACGACAACGGCCATCAGGATGAGGACCAGCATGTAGAACCAGGTGTAGGTCACCTGGATAAAGTGGTTCCCGTCGTGAAGGCCAAGACCGCTGAAGAATTCATACAGAGGGTGATTGATAAAATTAAGAATCATGAATCCGTGTTCCATCTTACTCTCCTCCTGCGAATATGTAGATGAAGCATGCGTATGTCGTTATTCCCAGAATGACAACGGACAGCCCGAGCAGCAGCCCGATTATATCCACCTTGACATAGACGATGAGGGCATAGAGGGTGACTGCCATGATCGCCAGCCTGAGGATATAGCGCTTTGCCATGAACGCTTTCCCTTTGTTCGTCGTCAGGGATACGGCAGCCTTGGCATGCCGGTACAACCACTGGAAATTGATGAGGCAGAGGATCCCCCCGGCCGCGACGCCCAACGCAAAGCTCTGGCCGAAGAGAAAGAAGCTCAGCACGCACAGCGAACCCCAGATCATGAGGGAAATGATCTCGATGCGCTTCTGAGCGGGTTCTTTAGGTATTGCTTCCACTGGAACTGTCATCACTGAAAAATCTCATGTATGCCTTGTACATGATTCTGAATCCTGCAAGTATCCCGCCGAAAAGGGCTATGAGGGTGAAAATGGGACCGGTGTCGAACCGGCTGTCCAGAAAGATCCCCGCTGCCAGGCCGAGCACGATGCACAGCACCATGGCGATGCCCATGGTGCTCAGATCCGCCACCGTGAGATAGATCTTTTTCTTCTCCCTGTTTTCCTGCTCGGTCCCCACGAACACAACCCTCCATCACGAACATCATATTACTGAATCACGATTCATATTGCAAGGAGGTTTTTTATCAGGCACTTTCATTGGTTTTTCTCTATCTATGCTCATAACATATTGATAATTCATAATGAAATTAGTAATTAATATTAAGTATTGATATCATTAATAATTATTGGTATAGTAATCAGTCTGTATAATTTTGATGTTAAAAAATAAGAAAAACAAGAAGGATTTATTTTCAGGATCAGGGCATGAAAAGAAGAGATGTCTGTCTGCTTACTATTTTCCTGACCTTGCTGTCCGCCTTCCTGCCGGATGCGATCCCGGGGAGCCTGGCGGACAGGGCCGACGAAGCGGGCTGCTTCCTTGTCGATTACGCCGGTGCGGAGACATTTCCGGAGGAGTTTTCCAGAATTGATGATCCCGCACAGCGCAAGCAGGTGCTCATAAACCTTCTCCTGCCGATGGTGCTCAAGGCCAATGAAGACATCATCGCCCAGAGGCTGGAGCTCCAGCGCATAAAGAAGCATCACGGTCACCTCGCTTACACGGACAGGAGGTTCATCGAGGACCTTGCCCAGGCGTACCGCGTGGAGAAGGGAAGCCCCAGGGACATGCTGGATGAGCTCCTCGTCAGGGTCGACGTTCTGCCTGCGTCGCTCGTGCTCGCCCAGGCCGCGCTGGAGTCCGGGTGGGGAACGTCCCGGTTCGCCCGCCAGGGGAACAATGTTTTCGGCCTGCGGGGTCCGGGCGGGCAGGGCATGACCCCGGGGGGGAGAGACCCCGCCTGCGGCTTCTCGCTCTCCACGTTCGGAACCCTCCAGGAGTGCATCAGCTACTACCTGTGGACCATCAACACCCATGGGGAATATGAACGCCTGAGAAAGCTCCGCACCCGGGAGCATACCCGCTACGATCCTTTCCTGCTCGCCCGGGGGCTGGACGGATATTCCGAGTCGGGGCCCGCCTACGTCCACAAGGTGCTGGGTATGATCAGGGAAAACAATCTCCGGGAATACGATTCGTACCGCCTCCGGGGGATAAAAGACCAGAGGACGGCCCGGATCTCCCTGATAGTCTCCAGGCTCGCCGGAGCATCCTGACCGGAGAGGTCTACGACTCTGACAACCTCGGCACCGATGAGGAGTCTCCAGGCTCGCCGGAGCATCCTGAGCGGAGAAGGGCGCCCGTACGTGAGGCCCCATTCGGGCCCAATATCCCGATCCTTGGGCCTCCGCACGGCTTTTTTTCAGTTGATGGCCCGGGGGATTGCGGGTAGATTCAGCCCATGAAGCCGTTGCAGGACATGGACAGAAAGATACTGGCGCGCATCCAGGGCGACCTGCCCATCACGGAGAACCCTTTCGAAGACTGGGCCCGGGAGCTTGGCATCACCCCCGGTGAACTTCTGGAGAGGATCGAGGTGCTGAAGTCGTCGGGCATCGTCCGTGAGGTGAAGGCCGTGCTGCGTCACCGGTCCGCAGGGTTCTCCGAGGGCGCCATGGTGGCCTGGGCGGTTGCCGCCGGGGAGATCGAGGAGGCGGGGGGCAAGCTCGCCGGCCGGCGGGAGGTGTCCCACTGCTACGAGCGGCCGGGCTTCGGGGCTTACCGGCTCTTTTCCATGATCCACGGGAAGTCGAGGCGGGAGGTGGAAGCGGTGGTGGCGGACATCGCCGCTTCCCTGGGCGTTACCGACTACCGGGTGTACTGGAGCGTGGCCGAGCTCAAGAAATCGTCCATGGAATACTTCAGGGAGGAGCTCACGTGAAGAACGCCCAGCTGTTCGGACGGGCCAGGGAGCGCATACCGTCGGGGGTGAACTCACCGGTGAGGGCGTTCGGCAAGGTGGGGGGAACGCCCCGGTTCATCGCCGAGGCGCACGGGCCGTATCTCGTCGACGCCGAGGGGACGAGGTACATCGACCACGTGCTCTCCTGGGGCCCCATGATCCTCGGCCACGCCCACCCCGAGGTGGTGGACGCGGTCGTTTCCCAGGCGGGGAAGGGCATGAGCTACGGCGCGCCCACCGAGCTGGAGATCGTCATGGCGGAAAAGGTCTGCGGGGCCATCCCCTCCATGGAGAGGGTGAGGTTCGTCTCCTCCGGCACCGAGGCCTCCATGAGCGCCATCAGGCTTGCCCGGGGGTTTACCGGCAGGGAGCTCATCGTCAAGTTCGAAGGCTGCTACCACGGCCACGTGGACAGCCTCCTGGTCAAGGCGGGCTCCGGCGCGCTCACCTTCGGCGTGCCCGACACCTCCGGCGTGCCCGATGGCATCGCCTCCACCACCGTGGTGCTTCCCTACAACGACGCCGGGGCCTTCACCCGGTTCATGAGCGGTAGCGGGGACAGGGTGGCCGGCGTCATCGTGGAGCCCGTGGCCGGGAACATGGGGGTCGTGCTCCCCAGGGAGGGCTTCCTGGAAACCCTGAGAACGGCAACCCGGGAGCACGGCGCGCTCCTCATTTTCGACGAGGTGATCACGGGCTTCAGGTTCCGCTACGGTGGGTATCAGGACGTGGTGGGCATCGGGCCCGACCTCACCTGCCTGGGCAAGATCATCGGCGGCGGCATGCCGGTGGGCGCCTTCGGGGGGAGGGCCGACATCATGGCCCTGCTCGCCCCGGCCGGTCCGGTGTATCAGGCGGGCACTCTCTCGGGCAACCCCATGGCCATGGCCGCGGGGATCGCCACCTTGAGCGTGCTCCAGCGCGATGACCCCTATGAGAAGCTCGCCCGTTCCATGACGCTTCTGCTCGATGCCTTGAGGGAAGGGGCGTCGAACGCGGGTCTCCCCCTGGCCGTGAACCACGTGGGGAGCATGGCGGGCTTCTTTTTCCACGACGGCCCCGTCCAGACCTTCGAGGACGTCATGGCTTCGGACTCGTCGCGCTATGCGAGGCTTTTTCACCTGCTGCTCGACAAGGGGGTCTATCTCGCGCCGTCCGCTTACGAGGCGATGTTCGTATCCGTCGCCCACACGGACGAACTCATCGGGTCGGAACGGGCGATCCTGCGGGATGCCCTGGCTAAGGTCGCAGGCCCGGCTTGACGGTCGCCTTTTCGCAGAGGTCGAAGTAGTGGACGAAGGGCTCGATGTCTGCCCCCGCCTCCGGGAAGGCCAGCTCGATGACCTCGCCGATGTTTTCCACGTAGCGGATGGCGATGTCCCTGATGACCTCGGGCTCGATGTCCCGGAGGTCCTTCTCGTTCATCTTCGGCAGGATTATCTCCGTGATCCCCGCCCTTCTCGCCGCGAGCACCTTCTCCTTGATTCCGCCCACCGGGAGCACCACGCCGCGCAGGGTGATTTCTCCCGTCATGGCCAGGTCTTCCCGCACGGCCTTGCCCGTGATGAGGGAGAGCATGGAGGTCACGATGGTGACCCGGGCGGAAGGCCCGTCCTTGGGGATGGCGCCCGCGGGGACGTGGATGTGGACGCCCCTGTTCTGCTCCTGGTAGCCCGTCATGCCCTTGACGATGCTCAGGGCGATCCGGGCGGACTCCTTCATGACGTCGCCCATCTGGCCCGTGAGGATCATTTCGTCCCTGCCGTCCACCAGGGCCGACTCGATGAAGAGGATCTCCCCGCCGAAAGGCGTCCAGGCAAGCCCTGTGGCGATGCCGGGGATCCTCCCCCGGCCCTTGACCTCGGGGATGAAGCGCACCGGCCCGAGGACCTCCTCCACGAAGGCCTCGTCCACCACGAAGCGGGTGCCCTCGTCCTTCGCCACCTTCGAGGCGATGACCCTCAGGTTCGAGGCGATCTCGCGCTTGAGGTTCCTGACTCCTGACTCCCGGGTGTAGGACCGGATGATGTGGTCCACCGCCTCAGACCTGAAGGCGACGTCGTACTTCGCGAGCCCGTTGGCTTCGATCTCCTGGGGTATGAGGAAGTGCTCCGCGATCTGGACCTTGTCCTCGTGGGTGTAGCCCTCGATCTCCACGACCTCCATGCGGTCCCTGAGGGCAGGCGGTATGGTGTCGAGCACGTTTGCGGTGGTGATGAAGAACACCTGGGACAGGTCGAAGGGCACGTTCAGGTAGTGGTCCACGAAGTGGGTGTTCTGCTCCGGGTCGAGGGCCTCCAGGAGCGCGGAAGCGGGGTCCCCGTGGATGTCGTTGGCGAGCTTGTCGATCTCGTCGAGCATGAAGACCGGGTTCAGGCTCCCCGCGAGCTTGAGGCCGTTGATGATCCTGCCGGGCATGGAGCCGATGTAGGTGCGCCGATGGCCCCGGATCTCTGCCTCGTCCCGCACGCCGCCCAGCGAGATGCGGACGAACTTCCTGCCCATGGCCCGGGCGATGGACTTGCCCAGCGAGGTCTTGCCGACGCCCGGGGGGCCCACGAAGCACAGGATCGGGCCCTTCAGGTCGTTCTTGAGCTTCTTCACCGAGAGGTACTCGAGGATCCTCTTCTTGGGCTTCTTCAGGTTGAAGTGGTCTTCGTTGAGGATCCTTTCGGCGTTCCCGATCTCCAGGTTGTCATTTGTCTTCTCCTGCCAGGGAAGGTCGACGATCCAGTCGAGGTAGGTCCTGATGGTGACGTACTCGGACGAGCCGGGCTGCATCCTCGAGATGCGCTTGAGGTCCTTGTCGACCTCGCGTTTCACCTCTTCGGGGAGCCCCTTGGCCTCGATATCCTTCCTGAGATCCTCCATCTCGTCCTCGGTGGCCTCGCCCTGGGTGTCGCCGAGCTCCTTCCTGATGGCCTTGAGCTGCTGCCGGAGGTAGTACTCGCGCTGGGCGTTGTTGATCTCCCCCTTGGCGCGCTCGGAGATCTTCATGGACAGCTCGAGGATCTCCAGCTCGTCCCGCAGGGTGTCGTAGAGGATGGAGTACTTCTCGTAGAAATCGGCTTCCTCCAGGATGAGCTGCTTTTTCTCCACCGGGATGGGGAGGTTCGTGGTCGTGGTGCTCAGGAGGATGGAGGGGTCCTTGAGCTTCGAGAGGTTCGAGAGCACGGAGTCCAGGTTGTGGTATGAAAGCCGGGCGAGCTGGCCCAGGGTCTCCCGGGTGGAGTGGGCCATGGCCTGGATCTGCTTGTCCGGCTCGAGATTCTCGGGCAGGTAGGTCACCCGGACCTTGAGATACGGGTCGGTCGAAACCTTTTCTTCCAGGGCGGCCTTCAGGATCCCCCGGATCATGATGGAGAGCTCTCCGCCCTTGGCCTGGGAAATCTTGGTGATCTTCGCCATGCATCCCACCCGGAAGAGGCTGTCCCAGGTGGCGGGCTCGGAGTCGCCGGAGGTCTTCATGCCCACGGCGACCACTGGTGAGCTCCCGGCGTAGAGGTCCTTTACCAGTGATATGGACGCGGGGTTCGAAACGATGAGGGGAAGAAGCCCTTCCGGGAGGAGCACCGCGTCCTTGAGCGGCAGGACCGGCAGGATGTCGGGATATTCCCCGGGCGCTTCGGGCTTGTCCTCGACCGAACGGGTAAATATACTCTTAATCCAATCCATAACCTGTAAGTAGGTCCCGGGACCGTTCAAGTCAATCGGCCGGGCATTTTTCCTGAACACGGGAATACGCCGGGATCTCGGTGTCCTTTTCGATCGAAGTATTCTCAAGCAGGCAGTTGTTTCCCACCGTGCACCCGGTTCCGACATGCGTGTTGCCTATCCAGGTGTTGGGCATGATCTTCACGCCCGTTTCGATGACGGTCTTCCCCATGACCTGGACGCCGGGCCAGATCTCCACGTCGGCCGCTATGGTCGCTTCGGGGCCGATCCAGACGCCCCCGGGGTCGATGAGGGTGACGCCTTCCTCCATGAACCGTTCGTTGATGCGCTTCTGCATGAGGGAGGCGGCGTGGGCGAGCTGTGACCGGGAATTGATGCCGTGGGCCTCGTTGCAGTCGGGGGCCGCGAAGGAGGAGGCGCGGCCGGCCATCTTCACGATGTCCGTGATGTAGTACTCGCCCTTGGCGTTGTTCGGGGTGAGCCTGTCCACGGCATCCAGGAGGAACTCCTTGTTGAGGATGAACACGCCCGTGTTGATCTCGTTTATCTTCCGCTCCTCTTCCGTGGCGTCGTTGTGCTCCACGATGGCGGTCACGTCCCCCCGCGCGTCCCGGATGATGCGCCCGTAGCCGGAGGCGTCGGGCAAAACCGCGGTGAGGATGCCCATGGGCGCCTGCGAGGAGGAGAACACCTCCATGAGCGCCTTCAGCGACGAAAACTGGATGAGGGGCATGTCGCCCGGGAGAATGACCACCTGACTGGCGGGCAGCCCCCTCAGCGCGTCCCGGCACACCATGACCGCGTGGCCGGTCCCCAGGGGCGGGTCCTGCACCACCCGGGTCACGGGGAACCGTTGAAGATAGGGGGCGACTTCCTCCCTGCCGTGGCCCACGACGCAGATGATGCTCGAATCGAGCTTTTGTGCCAGGCTGATGGGGTAAAAGAGCAGGGGACAGCCGAGGATTTCATGCATGACCTTGGGCTTGGCGGACTTCAGCCTGGTTCCTTTTCCCGCGGCCATGATTATGGTACAAATTGACTGCATGATGCTCAATTGCTATCACATACCGTGGCGTGGAGGCAAGAGACGATGGGCTCCATTTCCCTTGTCAAAGAGAAGGGTATTTGTTAAGACGGCAAGACAAATAGAGCCGCATGAACGAAAGGAGTAGGCATCTATGGTCTTTGAGTGGATTTTCGGGATGTTCTCCAGCGATCTGGCCATTGACCTTGGAACGGCGAACACCCTGGTATATGCCCGGGACAAGGGGATAGTCCTTTCGGAGCCCTCGGTGGTCGCGGTGAAGATGGAGCACGGCGGCGTCAACAGGATCGTTGCGGTGGGAACGGAGGCCAAGAAGATGCTGGGGAGAACCCCCGAGAACATACAGGCCATCCGCCCCATGAAGGACGGCGTCATCGCCGACTTCGAGGCGACCGAGGCCATGCTCAAATACTTCATCACCAAGGTCCACCAGCGCCGCCTCGGCGTGCGGCCCCGGGTGATCATCTGCGTGCCCTCGGGCATCACCCAGGTGGAAAAGCGGGCGGTGAAGGAGTCGGCCGAGGCCGCGGGCGCCCGGGAGGTGCACATCGTGGCCGAGCCCATGGCGGCCGCCATAGGCGCGGGGCTGCCGGTTTCCGAGCCCATCTCCTCCATGATCGTGGACATCGGCGGCGGCACCACCGAGGTGGCGGTGATTTCCCTGTCGGGCATCGTCTACACCAATTCCGTGCGCGTGGCGGGCGACAAGATCGACCAGGCCATCATGCAGTACATCAAGCGGGAATACAACCTGCTCATCGGGGAGAGGACCGCGGAGATCATCAAGATCATGATCGGCTCCGCCGCCTCCGACGAGGTGGAGCGGACCATCGAGGTCAAGGGGCGCGACCTCGTGGACGGCATACCCAAGATCTTCACCATCTCCTCCGAGGAGATCCGCAAGGCCTGCCAGGGCCCGGTGAGAATCATCATCGACGCGGTGAGGGTGGCGCTCGAGCAGACGCCCCCGGAGCTGGCCGCGGACATCGTGGACAGGGGCATCGTGCTGACGGGCGGCGGCGCCCTGTACAAGAATCTCGACAAGCTCCTGAGAGAGGAGACGGGGCTCCCGGTGATCATTGCCGAAGACCCCCTGTCCACCGTGGCGAGGGGCGCGGGCAAGCTCCTGGACGACATCGACCTCCTGAGAGACGTGACGATACCGAGTTGATGGGACGGAACAACAACAGGATCATTCTCCTCATCTGCACCGCAGCACTCCTTCTCGTCCTGTTCTCCACCGGACAGTATGGCGCGACCTCCCGGGGCGTCGGCCTGGTCCGGGAGGGTTACAGGGTCTTCGACAAGCTCATGAGCGCCCCGTTCGCCTTCGTCGCCGATGTCTGGAACACCTACATAGGCCTCGTGAACACCAGCTGGGAGAACCGGGAGCTCAGGAGGCAAAACGACCGGCTCAAGGTCAGGTGCATGGCCCTCGAGGAGGTGAAGTCGGAGAACCGGCGCCTCAGGGGCATGCTCCAGTTCAAGGAGGCCCACCCGGAGCTTTCCCTGATCCCCGCGGCGCTCCTCTCCCAGGACATCACCCTCATCTTCAAGACAGCCATCATCGACAAGGGCTCCACGGGGGGATTCCACGTGGAGATGCCCGTCATCAGCCCCGACGGCGTGGTGGGCAAGGTCGTTTCGGTCTCCCCCCGCACCTCACAGGTCCTGCTCATCACCGACCCCAACAGCGCCATCCCTGCGGTGGTCGCTTCGACGCGGGTCAAGGGCATCGTCAAGGGTCGGGGCGGCAACCTCCTGAGCCTGGAATACGTGCGCAGGACGGAAAACATCAAGGCAGGAGACAGCGTCGTCACCTCCGGACTCCTGGGGGCTTTTCCCGAGGGGCTCACCATCGGCTCCGTACAGGAGGTGAGGAGGGACGTGAACCGGATCTTCGCGGACATTGTCGTGAAGCCGTGCGTGGAAATGGACAAGCTCGAGGGGGTATTCGGCGTTGCTCACCGCGTGGAAGCTTCAGATTAGCCTGCTCGGGATCTTCATCGCCGCCCTGATGATGGAGGTTTCCATCATTCCGTCTCTGTGGGCCCCCCTGCGCGTGGACTTTCTCATCGGGATGATCATCGGCCAGATCGTCTTCATCCCCTTTTCCCAGGGGTTCCCCTTCGTGATCCTCGCCTCGCTCCTCATCGAGGCGTTTTCCGGAGCGCGGGTGGGGCTCCTGCCCCTGCTCTACATCGCGGTCTTCCTGGCCACCGATTTCCTCAAGGAGGTCATCTACCTCGAAAACGTCTTCATACAGGGATTCCTGGGCGTCTTCTTCTATGTCGTCATCGCCGGTGCCACGGCCATGATCACCGGGGCAACCTTCCTGGAAGACATGATCATCCCGCTCATTGCGGGCATGGCCATGACGGGCGCGCTTTCGCCGGTCATGGCCGCGCTCGTGGGGCGTCTGCAGGCGTCGTATGGAATACGCGAACCCTAACATTCAGGGCCAGCAGATAGAGGAGGGACTCAAAAGCAGGGGGAAGTACCTCACCGCCTTCGTGTGCCTGCTGTTCGCCATCCTTCTGCTCAGGCTCATGAACATGCAGATCTTCAAGGGCACGTACTACGAGGAGCAGGCAAGAAACAACAGGCTGCGCATCATCAGCATACCGGCCCAGCGGGGCAAGATCCTGGATCGCAACAAAGAGGTCCTGGCCGACAGCAGGCCGGCCTACAACGTCATGGTCATCCCCGAGGACATCAGGGACGTCGGGAACATCTCGAAAAAGCTCGCGCTGATCCTCGAGCGCGACCCCGGGGAGATCGTCGAGAAGATCGGGCAGGCCAAGCAGAAGCCCTTCAGCCCGGTGTACATCGCCCGGGACATCCCGTTCACGCAGATGGCGAACATCGAGAGCCAGCTCTTCACCATGCCGGGCATCTCCATCGACACCACCAACGAGCGGGACTACCTCAACCGGGGGATCGCCCCCCACGCCATCGGGTTTCTGGGGGAGATCTCCCGGAAGGAGCTGGAGAAGGCGGGAGAAGACAGCGGCTACTCCCCGGGCGACCTGGTGGGCAAGTCAGGCATCGAGTACGTGTGCGAGGAAAAGCTCAGGGGGGTAAAGGGCAAGCGGGCCTACGAGGTGGACGCCCTGGGCAGGAAGATGCGGATCGTCGAGGAGGAGGCCCCCTTCTCGGGCGAAGACGTTACGCTCACCATCAACAAGAGCCTCCAGCTCATCGCCAGGCAATCCCTGGGCGAGAGGCCCGGCGCCGTGGTGGCCATCGTCCCCGAAACGGGCGAGATCCTGGCCATGGCGTCGGCCCCCGTGTTCGACCCCACCATGTTCCTGAGCCCCATGTCCTCGGAGTCGTGGAGGGCCGTCATCGGTGACCCCATGCACCCCCTGGAGAACAGGGCCATCCGCGGGCTCTATGCCCCGGGGTCGACCTTCAAGGTGCTCATTTCCGCCCTGGCCCTCACGGAAGGGTTCGTCACCACGAAGACAAAGTATTACTGCACCGGCAAGTACACCATGGGGAACACCTCCTTCCGGTGCTGGCGCAAGGAGGGGCACGGGGGCGTGGACCTCATGACCGCGCTGACCGTCTCCTGCGACGTGTATTTCTACAACCTGGGGGAGAGGCTCGGCATCGAGCGGATGTCCGGGTTCTGCAAGGAGGTCGG
>JAKLDU010000042.1 GCA_022703355.1 Deltaproteobacteria bacterium
CGTGACTCGCGATAGGGCTTGATCAGCTTGGCCTGCCAGGGCATAACGGTCTTCATGAACTGTATGGCGCGCTCGGCCGTGTCCTCATCGTCGATCAGGATCTCCTTCATGTCGCTGGTAAAGTAGTCGCGGATGGAGCGGATGATGAGGTCCCCTTCCCGGTAGATGAGCGAAGGGCAGGGGGCGGCCCTGAACTTATCCTCCATGCTCTTCCAGAGCCGGAGCAGGTAGGTGAGGTCCTTCTGGAGGTCGGCCTTGGTCCGGTCCATACCCGCGGTGCGCACGATGAGGCCCATGTCCCCGGGCGGGTCGAGCTGGGAGATCATGTCCTTGAGCCGCTTGCGCTGCTCCTCGCCCTCGATCTTCCGGGAGATGCCCGCCAGGTCCTGCTCGGGCAGGAGCACCATGTAGCGCCCGGGGATGGAGATGTCCATGGTGAGGAGCGCCCCCTTGGCGCCCTTTTCCTCCCGGGCCACCTGCACGGGGATCTCGAGACCCTTCCTGAGGCTGCTGAGGGTGCCCTTCTCGCTGCCCGCGCCCGGGACCAGCCGCCAGTTGATGTCGTTTACGGGCAGGAGCCCGTGCTTCTCCCTGCCGTAGTCCACGAACACGGCGTCCAGGCTGTGCTCGACCTTGGAGATCCTGGCCTTGTAGATGTTCCCCCTGATCTGCTCCTTGAGCGCGCTCTGGATGTAGAGGTTCACGAGCACGCCCTCGTCCACCACCGCGACCCGGATCTCCCCGGCGTGGACGGCGTTGATGAGCATCTTCTTCACGGCGCGCCCCCCTTCACCCGAACATGGACACGTCGCCCAAGCCCTGCCGGATGAGCTCGGGCGCGTCGGTCTCCAGCGAGACGATGGTGGAGGGGACGTCGGGCAGGATGCCGCTGTCCACCACGATGTCCACCCGGTGGCCCAGATGGTGGTCGATCTCGACGGGGTCGATGTGGCGCTCGCCATGGGTCAGGGGCACGCTCGCCGTGAGGATGGGCTCGCCCGCCTCCCTGACGAGGGCCTGGCAGAACCAGTGGTCGGGGATGCGCACGCCGATGGCCTTCCGGTTGGTCTGGAGCAGGCGGGGCACCAGCCGGGTGGCCGGGAGGATGAAGGTGTAGGGGCCCGGCAGCATGCTGCGCAGGAAGCGGAAGGCCTCGTTGGAGACCTTGGCGTACTGGCTGATCTCCTTGAGGTCCGCGAGCATGATGCTCCGGGGCTTGACCGAGTTCTTGATGGAGTTGATGGTGTCGATGCCCTTCTTGTTCGTCATGCAGCAGCCCATGCCGTAGACCGTGTCCGTGGGGTAGACCACGATGCCGCCGGAAGCGAGGATCTCGGCCACCCGCTTGACGACCCTGGGCTTGGGGGTGAGGGGGTCAATGAGGATGCGCACGGCTCTCCCCCCTGAGGCACAGGCTCTTCAGATCGATGTTCGAAAGGGCGGAGAAGACCGACTCCTTGATGAAGGGGTTCTCCTTTTCCAGGGAGCTCAGATGGTTTCTCACGTACTCCCGCTTGCCGTCGGCCTTCCTGGGGCATTGGCTGACCACGGGGGCGACGTCCAGGGTCGCGAAATAGCCCTGCACGAGGTCGGCCCTGCAGTACGCCAGGGGCCTGATCACCCGGTTGCGGCCGTCGTCGGAGAAGCGCGAGGGCGCCATGGCGCCGATCTGGCCCGTGTAGAAGCACCGCAGGAAGAAGGTCTCCACGATGTCGTCCAGGTGGTGGCCCAGGGCGATGGAGGTGAAACCCTCCTCGTGGGCCATGGTGTAGAGCACCCCCCGCCTGAGCCTGGAGCAGAGGGCGCAGGGGCTCTTTTCCGGGTCGGACACCTCGGCGAGGATCTCGCCTATGCCCGACGGGAAGACCCGGATCTCCATGCCGAGCTCCGAGGAAGCCCACGCCGAGACCCGGTGGAAACCCTGTTCGTAGCCCGTGGCCACGTGCACGGGCACGAGCTCGAAGGGCACCGGCGCCGCGCCCTGGAGCTCCGAGAGCACCTTGAGCAAAACGATGGAGTCCCTGCCGCCGGACACGGCCACGAGCACCCGGTCCCCGCGCTCGATCATGCGGTAGTCGTGTATGGCGGTGCCCGCCTTTCTCAGAACCCTTTTCTGGTAATATTTTCTGGTGTTGTGATTCACGCCATATTTTTTACCACATACCGTGAGATTTGCAATGGGCGAAAGCGCCGGGACAGGCTGTCCGCGGCTGGCCGGTTTTACCGGAACGCCAGGAGATCCTCGAGCCAGCCCGAGAGGGTCTCGAGGGCACGGCCCGGTGCCAGGAAAACCTCGCGCTCGTGGTGCGAGCGCATCCAGGTGACCTGCCGCTTGGCATAGCGCCGGGTGTCGCGCCTGATCCTCCCCAGCGCCGACTCGAAGTTCAGGGCGCCCTCGAGGAGCCCCACCACGTGCTTGTACGCCAGGGTCTGCATGGACCTCAACCCGGGGTCGAACCCCAGGTCCAGGAGATGCCGCGTCTCTTCCACGAGCCCGGCTTCGAACATGCCCTCCACCCGGGCGTCGATGACCCGGTACAGGGAGTCCCGTTCGGGCATGACGCACACCACGCGCGCCTCGAACCGGGGGGTGGAGAAGCCGTGCCCCCGGAGCACCCCGCTCGGCCTCTGGCCGGTGAGAAAGGCGATCTCGAGGGAGCGGACGATGCGCACCACATCGTTCCTGCTTGTCTTTTCCGCGCTCTCCGGGTCGTACCGGCGAAGGGTCTCCCAGAGTGCGGCGCTGCCCTTCTCTTCGGCCCGGGCGCGGAGCCAGGCCCTGAGTTCGGGCGACCGGGGCGGAGCCGGGGCGAGGCCGTAGAGCAGGGCCTTGATGTAGAGGCCGGTGCCCCCCACCACCAGGGGGATCCTCCCCCGGGACCTGATCTCCGGAATGGCGCGGGACGCGAGGTCCATGAACATCCCCGCGTTGAACTCCTCGTCGGGCTCCCTGATGTCGATGAGGGTGTGGGGCAGCACCGCCTGCTCCTGCCGGGAGGGTTTCGCCGTGGCGATGTCCATGTGGCGGTACACCTGCATGGAGTCCGCGGAGACGACCTCCAGCGGAAAATCGCGGGCGAGCGCCAGGGCAAGCGCGGTCTTGCCTGCGCCCGTTGGACCGGTGACGACGATCAGGGGCGGCGTCCGATCCACTTCTCGATCTCGTCCCTTCCGATGGCCTTGAACAGGGGCCTGCCGTGCGGGCAGGTCAGGGGGGAGCCCGCTTCGTCGAGGTCCCTGAGCAGGGCGGCGATCTCCGCGGCGTCGAGCTTCCTGCCCGCACGCACGCTTGCATGGCACGCGACGCGGATGGTGAGGTCGTCCCTGAGCCCCTTTCTCCCGAGCCCGCCGTCGAGGACCGCCCCCAGGAGGTCGAGGACAACGGCTCGTATGTCCGAAGACCCCAGGAACGCGGGCACGGACCGGACCGCAAGGGCCCCGGAGCCGAAGAGCTCCGCCTCGATGCCCAGGGAGGAGAGCTCCGCCCCGATCTCCTCGAAGGCGCCAAGCTCGAGGGCCGACACCTCCAGGACCAAAGGGGTGAGGAGGTCCTGAACCGGCCCCCGCTCCCCCTTCGAGGCCTTCCTCAGCCGCTCATAGGTCACCCGCTCGTGGGCCGCGTGCTGGTCGAGGATGTAGAGGGAGGCGTCGTCCTCCAGGAGGATGTAGGTGGAGTGGAAGACCCCCACGACGGTCTTGTCCCCGTAGGAGATCCGCGGGGCGCGGGGAAACAGGCCCTCCTGGATCAGCCCGGGCTGGAGCCCGGCCACCAGTGAGGTTCTGCGGGGCAGGGCGGGTGAGATCCCCGTCAGGGGGTAGGGCGCCCCGGGCTCACGTGCCTGCACAACGGGCTCGCCGGGCGATTCGGGCACGCCGCTTCCTTCGTACACGGGCGGAGGCCCCAGGGCCCGCCTGATGGCGCCTGCCACGGCCCCGAACAGGGCCGAGGGGTTGCGGAACCTCACCTCGGCCTTGGCCGGGTGGACGTTCACGTCCACCTCGCGGGGGTCCATGTCGATGAACAGGACCGCCAGCGGGCAGCGGCCCTTCATGAGCATGCCGCTGTAGCCTTCCATCACGGCGGCGCGCAGGGTGCCATCGGTGACGGACCTGCCGTTCACGTAGGTGAAGATGCCGCTCCTGTTCGGCCTGGTCACCCCGGGGGGGGCGAGCACGCCCCGGAGAAGCACGGGGCCGCGCTCTTCGGAGAGGGCCGTGAGCCCTTGTGCGGCGTCCCGGCCCCAGATCTCCCTCACCCGGTCTTCCAGGAGGGCGCCCTGGCCGAGGTTCAGGATGGTCCTGCCTCCCAGGGAGAGGGAAAAGCGCACCGCGGGGTACGCGAGGGAGTACCGCGACACCACGTCCACGATGTGCCGCCCCTCCGTGGCCGGGGTTTTGAGGAATTTTCTCCTGGCCGGGGTGTTGAAGAAGAGGTCCGCCACCTCCACCACCGTGCCCCGGGGCATGCCCTTTTTGCCCCGCTGCCTGATCTCGCCCGCCTCCAGGGCAATCTGCCAGCCCGCGGGCGAGCCCGCGTCGCGGGTGGCGAGCTTCGACCTGCTCACGGAGAGGATGCTCGGCAGGGCTTCTCCGCGGAAGCCCAGGGTGCGGATGGAAAAGAGGTCTTCGGTGGTGGAGATCTTGCTCGTGGCGTGCCTGAGGATGGCCGTCTCGAGCTCGGCGGGGGTCATGCCCGAGCCGTCGTCCGCGACCCGGAGAAGGTCGAGCCCGCTCCCCTCGACCTCGACGGAGATGCTCGCGGCCCCGGCGTCGAGGGCGTTCTCCAGGAGCTCCTTTACCACGGAGGCGGGCCGCTCGATGACCTCTCCCGCGGCTATCCGGTTTATGAGCTCCCGATCCAGGACCCGCACCGCACCCATGAGCCTTCCTTTCATCCCCCTGCCGTCCGCCGTTCCCCGGGGCAGGGCACATGCCTTGCGGAAAGCGCCAGGCAACCCCCGCCGTGGAGAGGCAGGCGGATTTTCTGAATAAAAACTATCTGCATACCGACGATAAGTCAACCGTGGCAGGGCCGTTCGAGGCCCGGGACGCAGGTTGTTTGTGTGAAATCACCGTGCACATGATGATCGTTTTGTGCAAGCTGCTTAATTTCCTGATTCATTGTCGTCATGTTATCCCACTGGAATGAGGTGAGCCAGGTCGGGCGGCCGGGAATGGATTTCATTCCGGGGGGCAAGGGGTTGATACCCCCCTTTTATAAGCAGGGGAGTGGACGAACCGGGGCATGCCTGTTATTTAACATAATATATATTATCGGCCATTTTGGTGAACGGGGTTTTCCGCCCCGGGGATCAGGTGCGGTACTCGGCGTTGATTCTCACGTAGTCATAGGAAAGGTCGGTGGTGTAGACCGTGAACTCCCCGGCACCCTGGCCGAGGTCGATGACGATGTCGATGTCCTTTTCCCTGAGCAGCCCGTGGAGGGTCTCCTCCCGGAAGCCTTCGGCTTCGGTCCCGGAGAACACGACCCGGTAGCCCGACACGGTGACGCCCACCTTCCCGGGATCCATCCGGGCGCCGCTGTAGCCCACCGCGGCCACGATCCTCCCCCAGTTGGGGTCGGCACCGAACAAGGCGGTCTTCACCAGGAGCGAGTTCCCCACGGCCATGGCGGCCTTTTTTGCGTCAGCGGCCGAAAAGGCGCCCTGCACGGTGATCGAAACGAACTTCGTGGCACCCTCTCCGTCCCGCACGATGAGCAGAGCCAGGTCCCGGATGACCTCGAAGATGGCTGTCTCCAATTCATCTGTATTTACCGTTACATAGCAGGTCGAGAGGGCCATGAGCACGTCGTTCGTGGAGGTGTCGCCGTCGATGGTGACGGCGTTGAAGGTTTTCTCTATCGATCTTTTGATAATATTATCGAGGTCTTGCTTGGAAATCACCGCGTCGGTGAGCACCACGGCCAGGGTCGTGGCCATGTCGGGCGCGATCATGCCCGCCCCCTTGGCCATGCCCAGCACCACCGCCTCGCCCGCTTTTCTCGTCACGAGTTTGGGATAGGTGTCCGTGGTCATGATGGACCGGGCAAACACCTCCGGGTCAGGTCCCAGGTTCGAGACGAGCCCGGCGATCTTGCTGCGCATCCGGTCCACGGGGAGGTTTACCCCGATGACCCCGGTGGACAGGGGCGACACCTGGTCGGGATCGACGCCCAGGCAGATCCCGGCCTCGGCCATGAGCGAACGTGCGTCCGCCACCCCGCTCTCCCCGGTGCAGGCGTTGGCGTTGCCCGCGTTGGCCAGGACCGCCCGCAGGGTCCCCCGCCGGGACTGCTCCATGGCGATGAGCACGGGGGCGGCCTTGACGAGGTTCGTAGTGAACAGGCCCGAGGCCACCGCCTCGCGGTCGCAGAAAACGAGGCCCAGGTCCGGCCGGGTGCCGCCGGTGCCTTTTACGTCGGCGCTTATCGCCCCGTAGGAGAACCCCCGGGGGGTCACGCCTCGACCCCGCAGCACTGCTTGTACTTCTTGCCCGAGCCGCAGGGGCACGGGTCGTTCCTGCCGACCTTTTTCGTGGCGCGCTTGAAGGTGGACGGCTTTTCCGCCGGGCCCCTGCCCATCTCCATGCGCTGTCTGCGCTCACGGGTGGAAATCTTCTCCACGTCCTCCTGGCGCTGGATCTGGATCTTGAAGAGCCGCTCGAGGCTGAGCTCCCTGATCCTGGCAAGCGTCGCCAGGAACATGTCGAAGCCCTCCTTCTGGTACTCGCGCAGGGGGTTCTTCTGGCCGTAGCCCCTGAGCCCGATGCCCTCCTTCAGGTGGTCCATGGACAGGAGGTGGTCCTTCCAGAAGGCGTCGAGGGTCATCAGGAGGATCTGGCGCTCCACCATGCGCATGACCTCGGGGGTGAACTCCTGCTCGCGGACCTGGTAGCGGGCGATGATCTCGGCCATGAGGGCGTCCCGGAGATCCTGGTGGGTGGCGCCCTTGGCCGGGGTATAGGCCAGGTCGAAGTCGAAGAGGTTCCCCACCCAGCCCCGCAGGCCTTCCATGTCCCACTGGGAAGCGGTGGCCTTGGCGGGGGCGTAGAGCTCGACGCTCTCGTCGAGGACCTCGCCGATGGCTTCCTGGATCATGCCCCAGAGGTTCTCCTCTGACAGGATGGTGCGGCGCTCGGCGTAGATGACCTCGCGCTGCTTGTTCATGACGTCGTCGTACTCCAGGAGGTGCTTGCGGATCTCGAAGTTCCGGCCCTCGACCTTTTTCTGGGCCCCCTCGATGCTCCGGGAGATGAGGGGGTGCTCGATGGGCTCGTCCTCGGCCACGCCGAGCCGGTCCATGATGGAGGCGATCCGCTCGGACCCGAAGATGCGCAGGAGGTCGTCCTCGAGGCTCAGGTAGAAACGGGACTCGCCGGGGTCGCCCTGGCGTCCGGAACGGCCCCTGAGCTGGTTGTCGATGCGCCTGCTCTCGTGGCGCTCCGTGCCCAGGATGAAGAGGCCGCCCGCGTCGGTGACTTCACGGTGCTCCTTTTCGCACTGGTCCTTGTACCGGGCGAGCATGGCTGGATAGTTTTCGTCGTCGGGGGTCAGGTGCTGCCTCGCGAGGTATTCGGGGTTGCCCCCGAGGACGATGTCCGTGCCGCGGCCGGCCATGTTCGTGGCGATGGTGATGGCCCCTTTTCTGCCCGCCTGGGCCACGATCTCCGCCTCGCGCTCGTGGTGCTTGGCGTTGAGCACGTGGTGGCTGATCTTTTTGGTCTTGAGGAGCTTGGAGACCTTCTCGGAGTTCTCGATGGAGCTCGTGCCCACGAGCACGGGCTGGCCCTTTTCGTGGCACCGGTTGATCTCCGCGACCACGGCCCTGAGCTTTTCCTTCTCGGTCTTGTAGATGACGTCGGAGTGGTCCTTGCGGATCATGTCCATGTTCGTGGGGATGGCCACCACCTCGAGGCCGTAGATGTTGTGGAACTCTGCGGCCTCGGTCTCGGCGGTGCCGGTCATGCCCGCGAGCTTGTCGTACATGCGGAAGTAGTTCTGGAAGGTGATGGTGGCGAGCGTCTGGTTCTCGTTGGCCACCCGCACGCCCTCCTTGGCCTCGAGCGCCTGGTGCAGGCCCTCGGAGTAGCGCCTTCCCGGCATGAGCCTGCCCGTGAACTCGTCGACGATGACCACCTCGCCGTCGTTCACCACGTAGTGCACGTCGCGGTTGAACAGGGTGTGGGCGCGCAGGGCCTGATTGAGGTGGTGCACGGTCTCGAACTCCGAGGGCTCGTAGAGGTTGCCCTTCGCGAGGATCTTCTGGAGAAGCTCGATGCCCTCCTCGGTGAACACCACGGTGTTGGCCTTCTCGTCCTTGGCGTAGAACTCCTCCGCGTTCTTTCTCCTGAGGAGGTCGATGACCGCGTTGTTGGCCTCGTAGTACTTCGCCGTGGAGTCCTCCGCCGGGCCCGAGATGATGAGCGGGGTCCTGGCCTCGTCGATGAGGATGGAGTCCACCTCGTCCACGATGGCGTAGAAGAAGTCCCGCTGCACGTAGTCCTCGAAGGCGAACTTCATGTTGTCCCTGAGGTAGTCGAACCCGAACTCGTTGTTCGTGCCGTAGGTGATGTCCGCGTTATAGTTCTGCTTGCGCTGGACGTCGTCAAGGCCGTGCACGATCACGCCCACCTCGAGCCCGAGGAACCGGTAGATGTTCCCCATCCAGTCCGCGTCGCGGCTGGCCAGGTAGTCGTTCACCGTGACCACGTGCACGCCCTTCCCCGCCAGCGCGTTCAGGTATACGGGCATGGTGGCCACGAGGGTCTTTCCTTCGCCCGTCTTCATCTCGGAGATCTTGCCCTCGTGCAGGATGATGCCGCCCATGAGCTGGACGTCGAAGGGGCGCATCCCCAGCGTCCTCCTGGACGCCTCCCTCACCACGGCGAACGCCTCGCAGAGGATGTCGTCGAGGGTCGCGCCCGCCTCGAGCCGCTCCCTGAAATGCGGGGTCATGGCCTTCAGCGCGTGGTCGTCCATGGCCTGGTATCCGGGTTCGAGCTCGTTGATGCGCGTGACGAGGGGCTTTATCCTCTTGATTTCCCTGTCCGTCTTGCTTCCGAAGAGCTTAACCAACCAATTATACATAGGAATTCCCATTAATTTTTCCTCTTTATCCGGGTACCAAGAGTAATAGAATATAGGATCGACTATTTCAACACATATCTTTGGGGGTTCCCGGCGCACCCCGCGGCGTTCCCGGCCGCCCCGGGCCTTCCGCGGAATTTCGCCTCCCCGCCGGCTTCCGCAGGCACGGGTGTGGGCCTACTGTGCGCTGATATCCACGGACTCCATGAGAATCGGGGGGCACAAAACGCTGCCGAACTCCCGCCCGTCGGACCCGACGGCGGCCACCGTCGAGAAGAGCCGGTAGATGTTGCCGGAGATGGCGGCCTCGCGCACGGGATAGGCGGTCTCGCCCCGCTCCAGGAGGATGCCGTTCACGCCCACGGAGAACTCACCGGTGATGGGGTTGGCCGTGTGCATGCCCATGATGTCGGTGACCTTCAGGACCTGCGGCAGGCCCCTGATCTCCGAGGCGATGCTCCCGGTTCCGGGCTGAAGGACCAGGTGCCGCATCCCGGCCGAGGGCGTGGAGCGGTAGCTCCCCCGCAGCGAGTTGCCCGTGGACTCTGCTCCCGCGGCATTGCCCCAGTAGGTGTCGTACACGAACGACTGGATCACGCCGTCTTGCGCGAGCACACTCCTGCGGGTCCGCACCCCCTCGCCGTCGAAGGGGCAGGCGTCGGCAGCCCTGCCGTCCAGGGCGTCGTCCGTGAGGGTGATCAGGGGGGAGAAGCACGCCTGGCCGAGCTTGTCCCTGAGGAACGACTTGCCCTTCAGGACGTTTTCCCCGCTGAAGGCGTCGGAGATGAACTCCAGCATCTGGGCGGTGGAGGCGTCGTCGAAGAGAACCGGGAGCCTCACCGTCCTGATGCGCCGTGCCTGGAGCATCTCCACGGCTTTCTGCGCAGTCTTTCTCCCCACTGCCTCCACGTCCGTCCTGCCGTCAAAATGGCTGAAGTCGAAGTCGTAGCCCGACTGGCTGTCGTCCCCTTCCCTCGCCATGGCCATGGCCGAGCAGGACACGAAGGAAAACCTCGCGCAGGCGTCCACCCCGTGGGAGTTGATCAGGCGGACGGAGGAAAAGGTGCGCGAGAAGGAGGCCTTGCGGACCTGCCGGATCCGGGCGTCGGCCTCGCGAGCCGACCGCTCCAGGGCGATGGCCCGCTCGATGCAGGTCTCCGCGCTCAGCCCGGGCACCGCCGGGTCGTACACCTCGAGCGTGCCGTAGTCCTCCTGGCGGTGGGGGAGTCTGTTGTTTTCGTCCCTGAACTGGTACCTCGCCGAGGTGATGGCCGCGTCCACAAGCTCCGGGGTGGCCTCCGGGGCAAATGAAAAACCGAAGGCGCCGTCCATGAGGACGCGCAGCGATATGCCCGACTCGTTCGACCGCACCAGCGACCCCATGGCGCAGTCCTTGGACTCCGCACGGATGCTGTCGGAGGAGGAGGCGTAGACCTCGTACTCGCGTATGCCGCGCTTTTGCAGGAGGTCTATCGCCCGGGCGATCCTGTCGTCGAGGAGGCTCATTTATCCGTCGATCCCGTAGGTGAGGGCCACTTCCCTGCAGTCCGGGAAATACTGGCAGTGGATGCAGTCACTCCAGATCTTGTTCGGCAGGGAGGATTTCTCCACCTCGCAAAACCCCATGCCCGTGAAGAACCCGGGGACGTAGGTGAGGGTGAACAGGCTTTTGATGCCGAGCCCTGCGGCCTCCCGGATGCACGACTGGACGAGGGCCTTCCCGATGCCCCTGCCCTGGTGGTCCTTCGCCACGGCCAGGGTGCGTATCTCGGCGGTGTCGAGCCAGGAAACCTGCAGTGCGCAGCAGCCGACGATCCGGGACGGGTCGTTTTCAGCGGTCATCACCCAGAAATCCCTCACGCTCTGGCAGAGCGAATGGAGAGACTTCGGCAGCATCAGGCCCTCCTTCACGAACGGGTCGATGAGCCCTTTCACCTCGGAGACTTCACTCACCAGGAGCTTTCGTATCATGGCTGTCCCAAATCATAAGGATTTCGACATACATAGATCACCGGCGAAATGAATGTCAAACCGAAACTTGCCCGCCCCGGGCAAATGCCAGGCCGGTGCCCGGGGAAAGCGGCGCCGGGGGGGGGAAATCGGACCCCCGGCTGGACTCACATCCCGACGAGCTCCCGGGCGTGCTTGATGACCGCCTTGCTCGGCGACTCGCCGCCCATCATCCGGGCAAGCTCGTTCACCCGCTCCATCCGCGCCACCTCCCGGATGCTCGAAGTCGTGGAGCCCCGGGAGACCTTCTTGGAGATCACGAAGTGCGTGTCCGCCACCGAGGCCACCTGGTGGAGGTGGGTGACGACGATGGACTGGGCATGGCCCGAGAGCTCCTTGAGCTTGCTCGCGATCATGAGAGCGGTCTGGCCGCTGATCCCCGAGTCGACCTCGTCGAAGATGAGGGTAGACTGCTGGGAGGTCTTCTGCTGGGCCTTCACGGCGAGCATGATGCGGCTCAGCTCTCCGCCGGACGCGATCCTGGCGAGCGGGAGGAGCTTGTGCCCGACGTTCGTGGAGATGAGGAACTCGCCCTTGAAGAGGGTGCCGGGGTGGACGGCCGATCCCCTGGCGTCGAGGGTGAGCCCCCCGGCGCCGCGGGCTTGCGCCTGGCTCACCGTGAACCGGGTGCCCGGCATGCCCAGGGCCTCCAGGTCGGCATTGATCCGGGCGCTGAACCCTTCGGAGAAGTCCCGGCGCCTGTCGAGGAAGCCCTCGACAGCCTCCCGGTAGGAGGCTTCGGCCCGGCGGACCTCCTCCCGGGCCCGCTCCAGGGCGTCCCGGGAGTCCTCGGTGAGGGCGAGCCGTGAGGCAAGCTCCCCCTTCAGCTCCAGGAGTCCGTGCTCGTCGGTGCGGTGCTTGCGCTTGAGGTCCTGGAGAAGATGGAGCTTCTCCTCGAGCAGATCGATGGCTTCCGGGTCGTACTCGTAGGAGGCGATCTTTTCCCTCAGGCTCATGCTGATGTCCTCGACCTGGGCGGTGATGTCCCCCAGGGCTTGGACGAGGCCTGTCACGCTTTCATCCACGGAGGCAACCTTCGCCGCGTGGCCCCGCGCCAGGGACAAAAGCTCCACCACCGAGGAGGACCCCGAGTAGAGGATGTCCTCCGCGAGGTGCGAGCACCGCTTGAGCTCCTGGGCGCCGTGGGCCTGGTTCAGCCGGGAGGCGAGCTCCTCCTCGAGGCCCCCGGTGATCTCCAGGGAGTCGAGCTCGCCCAGGGAGAAGAGGAGGTCGTCCCGGTCCTGCCGGTATCGTTCGATCCTGCCCTGGAGGTCCCGGAGGAAGGCCTGGGCGCCCTCCAGGGCCTCGAAACGCGCCTGCGCCTCGTCCCTTTTGAGCCCGGAGAGCTCTTCGAGTATGGCCATCTGCTGGGACGGGTGGAGGAGATCCTGGTAGTCGTGCTGGCCGTAGATGGTGATGAGCCCGGCGGAAAATTCGGAGAGGCTCCCCGCCGTGGCGAGGCTGCCGTCGATGAAGCACCGGCTGGAACCCGCGGGGTAGATCTCCCGCCGGAGCACGGTCTGCTTCTCGCCGAGGGTGAAGAGGGCCTCGACGCTCGCCTTCGGGGCGCCCGGACGCACCATGTCCTGGGTCGCCTTCGACCCCATGAGGAGCATGAGCGCGCCCAGGACCAGAGACTTGCCCGCTCCGGTCTCGCCCGTGATGCAGTTCAGGCCGGGGCGGAACTCGATCTCCGCCTCGTCGAAGATCGCCATGGATGAGATCTTCAGGAACTCTATCATCGCTCCTGCCAGCCGAGCTTGCTCCTCAGTATCTCGAAATAATCCCGGTAGGGAAACCTCACGACGATCGCCTTGTGGCTGCCCTTCCTGATGAGGAGACGGTCGCCGGGCTCCAGGGGGAACCCCCGCTGCCCGTCCAGGGTGAGGTAGATGTTCTCCGAGTGCTTGCCGGACTTGACCAGGATGCTCACCTCCTGGGTGTCGGGCAGCACGATGCTCCGGTTGGAGAGCACGTGGGGGCAGATGGGCGTGAGGATGATGGCGCCCACCTGGGGATGGACGATGGGCCCGCCGGTGGCGAGGTTGTAGGCCGTCGACCCCGTGGGCGTGGAGACGATGAGGCCGTCCGCCCGGTAGGAGGTGATGAAGGTGGAGTCCGTCCACACCTCGATGTCGATGATCCGGGCGAGTGCGCTCTTGTTGATGACCACGTCGTTGAGCACGTACTGGGATGTGACGGTGGAGGAGCCGCGCATGAGCGTGGCCTGGAACATGGACCGCTCTTCCCGGACGTAGTCTCCCGAGATGACCGACCGGAGGGCGTCGCACACCTCGTTTTCCGTCACCTCCGTGAGGAAGCCCAGGTAGCCCATGTGCACGCCCAGGATGGGGATGCCCCGGCCGGCCGACTTCCAGACTGTGCGCAGGAAGGTGCCGTCCCCGCCGATGGCGACGAGGATGTCCGCCCGGTCCCAGGGCACATCGGCGGGTTCGCTTCCCAGGAAACGGGACAGGTGCTCCTCCACCAGGCAGGCGTACCCCCGCTCGAGGATCCAGTCACGGACGCGCCTCGAGAGCTCGAGGGCGTCCCTGTTGTCTTCCTTGCAGACGATTCCGAAAATCATCCGGTCCATATCCTCACCCGCTTCCCGGTTTTTCCAGGGCAATCAGAAACAGTCCACACGCTCACATTACGCGCATATCCTCGCGAGATCAACCCCTGCCCGGGCTTTCGGAAAGGGGCTGCCGCTCGAGAAAGGCAACGGATTCAAGGTGGAAGGTCTGGGGGAACATGTCGAAGAGCCTGAGCCCCCTGAGCGCGTACCCCGCCTGGAGAAGGGGCTTGAGGTCCCGGGCGAGGGTCGTGGGGTTGCACGAGACGTAGACCACGCGGCAGGCGCCCGTATCGGGGATGAGGCGGGCCGCGTCCTTCGCCCCTTCCCGGGGCGGGTCGATGACGAGGGTGCCCGCACCCTCCAGTTTTCCCTTCAGTTCCGCCAGGGCCCGGACCGCGTCCATCTCGATGAACTCCACGTTGTCTCTTTCGTTCCTGCGGGCGTTCAACCTGCCCCGGGAAACGAGCCCCCGGCTCCACTCGACGGCCAGAACCCTCTCGGCGGTCCCGGCCAGGGGGATGCTGAAATTCCCGCTCCCGGCGTAGAGGTCCACGACGAAAGCCGACCCTTCGGCGAGGTGCGCCACGTGGTTCACGAGGTCCCGGTTCACCTGCATGTTCGCCTGGATGAACTCGCCGAAAGAGCTGGCGAGGTGCACGGTTTCGCCGCGGACCTCGAGGGTGCAGGAGCAGGTTTTCTCCCCCAGGGCTTCCCTGCCTCCCGGCGAAACGAGCGACACGCCGCTGATTCCCAGGTCGCGGTGCGCCATCTCCATGAACCGCCTGTGGGCCTTTCCGCTCCCGCTCCCGCACCGCGCCTCCAGGAGGACCTCCTCCCCCGGGGCGTGCAGCTCGAGGGTATGAACGGCGTGCCCGCGCGTCTCCATCAGGACCCTCGACAGCTCCGGAATGAGCTTCTGCAGGCGGGCAGTGAGCACCGGACAGACCTCGGCGGGAATGACCCGGTTCGTCTTTTTCATGAAGAACCCCAGCGTCTGGCCGTCACACTGGAGCACCGTGTGCCCCCGGTAGCCATATGCCCGGCCGGAAAGAACGGGGGCGTCCGCGGCAACGGGGCGGCTGCGGTCGGCCCGGGCGACCTCCTGCTCCAGGATGAGGTTTTTCCAGCGGACCTGCTCGTTATAAGGGAGGTGCTGCCAGTCGCAGCCGCCGCACCGGGTGAACAGGGGGCATTCCGGGGCGACCCGGTGGGGCGACGGGCGGATGATCTCCACCGCAGAAGCGAGGCAGTAGGAGGCGTGCTCGCGCTCGACGCGGGCGAGCACGATCTCGCCGGGCATGACGAAGGGCACGAAGGCCACCTTGCCGTCAGACCTCCTGCCGACCCCCCTGCCCCCGTAGGACAGGGAATAAATCTCCGTGGTGAAGGTGTCGCTCGTCATGGGAGGGGCAACCGG
>JAKLDU010000043.1 GCA_022703355.1 Deltaproteobacteria bacterium
CTGTCCGGCCTGAACCGGACGATCCGCGAAGTCACCGGCCACCTTGAGGACAACGAGCACGGCCTGGCCGCGCAGAAGCTGTACGACTTCGCCTGGAGCGAGTTCTGCGACTGGTACATCGAGCTGGCGAAGCCCCTGCTGAACACCGGCTCGGCCCCCGCTACGAAACGGGTCCTTACCCACGTGTTCACGTCCATCCTCGAACTCATGCACCCCATCGTTCCCTTCGTCACCGAGGAGCTCTGGCAGCTCATGCCCGGGCACAAGGGCGAATCCATCGTGGTGGCCCCTTACCCGAAGCCGGACGCAGGCCTCGATTTCCCCGCTGAAGCGGCGGAGATGGGCACCATTATCGATATCATTTCCGGGGTGCGGAGCATCCGCGGGGAGACGAACATCCCGCCGTCCACCGGGCTCGACATCGTGCTCCGGATGAAGACTGCCGAGATCGAGGAGGGCGTGAAGGCCCATGACTTTCTCATCAGGGATCTGGCCCGGGTGAAGTCCATCGGCTTCCTGGGCCAGAGCGTGCCCAGGCCGAAGCGCTGCGCCCTTGCAGTCACGGCCGTCTCCGAGATCTACGTGCCCCTGGAGGGCGTCATCGACATCGCCAAGGAGCACGACCGGCTCGACAAGACCATCGCGAAGCTGGGCAAGGAGCTCGAGGGGAAGGAAAAGAAGCTCTCCAACAAGGACTTCCTCGAAAAGGCCAACCCCGAAGTGGTGAGCGAGCAGGTCGAGATCAGGGACGAGCTCAGGTCGAAGATCGAAAAGCTCTCGAAGGCCAGGGAACTCCTCGAAGGATGAACTTCAGGCCCTCCGGGACCGGCATCATCAGCGAGGTGATCGAGCTTAAGAGCGTGGGCTCCACGAACACCCGCGCCCTCGAAGAAGGGAGGACAGGGCTCCTCGTGGTGGCCGACGAGCAGACGGGCGGCCGGGGCAGGCACGGCAGGCCCTGGTTCTCCCCGGGAGGCAGGAACGTCTACCTGACCCTCACCGTCGGGTCCACGGACGCGAGGCTGTCCATCGTCGCCGGGGTGGCGGCACACGAGGCCGTTTCCTCACTCCTCGGCCATGGGGCGGCCGTGGAGATCAAGTGGCCCAACGACCTCCTCGTCCGGGGCAGGAAGCTCTGCGGCATCCTGTGCGAGACCCGGGGCGGTCTGGCGGCCGTGGGCATAGGCCTCAACGTCAACGGGCTGAGCTGGCCGCCCGAGCTCGCAGGCAGGGCCACCTCCCTGGAGGAGGTCCTCGGGTCTCCCCTCGAAGTAAGCCTGGTCACGGAGCGCCTGGCGTCTTCCCTGGAGAAATGGCTCGCACTATTCATGCAGGAGGGATTCGAGCCCGTGAGGGCGCGGTTCCTGCTCCACGGGATGCTGAAGGGCCACGACCTCGCCACGGAGCAGGGAGAACCCTGCACGGTTGTCGGCATGGAACCGGACGGCCGCCTGATCATTGACGTTTCGGGGTCTCGGCGTTTCCTGGTGAGTGGGACTGTCCTGATAAAACCTTAGGGTCATTCATATGTTGAGTGTTCACTCCGGACAAACTCCGGCCGATCTGACGGACGAAACAAGTTCTCAGCTTCCATGACTCGCAATTACCGCGATTCAGGACGGCTCCGGCTGACACGGGCGGATGAAACAAATGCCCCCTGATGGCCCCTGTGAACGGCCCGCTTCTCGCATCGCACTCTTGCATTTGCTCATCTCGACGGTACCATATTTTTTAAGATCAGCATCAGGAGGCCCTATGCGATCAGACAGGATCATCCAGCCCAAAACGAACGATCCGTACCACAAGGCGAGAAAGGATTCCGAAGGGGCGTACTGCCCCGAATGCCATGCCCTCTACCGGCAGGGCAGGTGGGTGTGGGACAGAAAGGGAGGCAAGCTCCTCGAGCCCAGGGTCTGCTCGGCGTGCAGACGGGCCAGGGACCGGTTTCCGGCGGGAGAGGTGCTGGTGACCGGCTCTTATTTTAAAAGCCACCGGAGCGAGATCGAAAACCTGATTTCCAACGTGGTCGGGGAGGAAAACGGCCGCTCGCCCTTAAAGCGCGTCATCGACTTCGACTCTCAGGAAGGGGCGCTCCGGGTGAGCTTAACCGACGACCACCTGGCGCGGCACATCGGGGATGCCCTGTACAAGGCGTACCGGGGCAAGCTGGAGGTGAGGCGCTCCGGCGGCGACAAGTTCGTCCGGCTCTACTGGCACCGGGACGCCTGATGAACGAACTCGTGGTCAACGCCGATGACCTTGGCCTGAGCCGGGAGATCAACAAGGGAATTTTTCTGGGGCTCGGCCGGGGGGTGGTCAGCGACGCTTCCCTCCTGGTCGACGCCCCCTTCGCGGAGGAAGCCGTCAGCGGGCTTGGGAAAGCGGGGATGAGCAGCCTGGGCATCCACGTGAACCTCGACCCGCTTTTCGGCTGGGACCTGCCCGGTGTCGAGCGCTACAGCCGGCCTGAGCTCATGTCCAAGCTCGAGGAGGGCGCGTTTCTCGCCCGGTGCGCAGGGGCAGCCCGCGCCCAGATCGAGAAGTTCTTTTCCTGGGGGCTCACCCCTTCCCACCTCGACACCCACCACCATGTCCACGGGTTCCTCCCCATTTTCTCCCTGCTCGTCGATCTTGCCCGGGAATACGGGATACCCGCCCTGCGCTTCAGCCCCGCAGGGTATTCCCTCACCTCCCGAAAGCCCGTCCCTCACGACGAACAGACCTCTGCGCGGATGAAGGGCCTCCTCGACCGGGAGGGAATCTTCTGCTGCGAAGAGATGGTCGAAGGCGTAGATAAGCTTTTCCGCATCGGCTCGTTCCCCGCCGAGCTTGTGGCACACCCGTCTCTGGGGGGCGATGCCTGGCGGGGCCGGGAGATGGAAACCCTCCTGTCGGAGGAGTTCCTCCGGGAGATCACGGAGAAGGGGATCCGGATCGCGAGCTTTTCGGAGCTTGCGGGCCGGGCTCAGGGGACCTGACGGACGCAGGAGTCCCGCTCGTGGTCGAAGGCGGCGTTCCTGAAGTAGAGTACCGTGTCGACGGTGACCATGAGGCAGTTGACCGCGTAGAAAAGGACAACCCAGTCAAGGTTGTAGAATATCTTGTGGAGGATGCCCGAGCCGTAGCCCACCAGCACGATGATGAGGAAGAACAGGCTTTTGCCCTTCGATGTCCTCGATACCCAGGACTTGTGGATGGCAGACGGCCAGGCCGCCCCAAAGCACAGAAGCATGACGATCTCGAATATGCTCATGGTCGGGTTTTATCCTTTCCGGAGAGGTTCTCGGCGCACGACACCCCCGTAATACCCTGTATTCCTTTCCGGCTCAAGGTCTTCCGGAGGGCGAGGGGGGGGAAAAGAAGAGCCCGGAGGGAAGACCTTCCGGGCTCGGGATGTTCTGGATTCAGGGGCCCTATACGGCCGATGCCATTTTGAATATGGGCAGGTACATGGCCACGACCACGAACCCGATGACGCCGCCCAGGAAAACCATGAGGATGGGCTCCAGGGACGAGGTGAGCGCATCCACGGCAGCATCCACCTCTTCGTCGTAGAAGTCCGCTATTTTGCTGAGCATCTGGTCCATGGCACCGGTGGCTTCACCCACGGAGATCATTTGAACCACCATACCCGGGAAGATGCCCGAAGCGCCCAGGGGCTCCGCCATTGACTGGCCTTCGCTGATGGCGCTCCGCACCGACTTGATGGCGTTTTCGATGATGACGTTGCCCGCGGTTCTCGAGGTGATGTCGAGCCCGTCCATGATGGGGACGCCCGAGGATATCATGGTGCCCAGTGTCCGGGTGAACTTCGCCACGGCCACCTTCCGGATGAGCGGGCCGAACACCGGGAGCTTCAGGGCGAACGAGTCGAGGTAATACCGCCCTTTCTCGTTTCTGGCGGTGGCCTTGAAGGCGATGATCAGGGCGATGATCAGGCCCACCATGAAATACCAGTAGCCCCGGAAGAACGCGCTCAAGCTCACGACCATCTGGGTAGGCGCAGGCAGGGAGGAGCCGAACTGCTCGAACATGTCCTTGAAGGTCGGGATGACGAAGATCATGAGTACCGCCACCACGCCGAAGGCCACGCACAGCACGATGATAGGGTAGGTCATGGCGCCCTTGACTTTGCGTTTGAGGGCCTCGTTCTTTTCCATGTACACGGCGAGCCTCAGGAGCACCGTGTCGAGCACGCCGCCGATCTCTCCTGCCGCCACGAGGTTGACGAAGAGGTTGTCGAAGACCTTGGGGTGTTTGCCCAAGGCGTCGGCAAAGGTGCTGCCGCCCTCCACGTCCGACTTGATCTGGCCGAGCATCTTTTTGAATGCGGGGTTCTGCTGCTGGGAAGAGAGGATTTCCAGGCACTGCACCAGGGGCAGACCGGCATTGATCATGGTGGCGAACTGCCTGGTGAAGACCACCACCTCTTTCGTCTTGATCTTCTGCTCGAAGAGGGTGATCTGCTTTGGCTTGGATTTGACCTTGATGGCGGTTATCTTCTGCCGCCTGAGGAAGAGCTGCACCGCGGCCTTCGACTCGGCCTCGGTCTCCCCCTTGCGGATGCTCCCGTTCGCAAGCTTGCCTTCCCACACGAAAACCGGCATGGTTTATCTCCTTTCCTTCATCAGGGGGGCACCCCCCCTCACCTGGTTGGGCGAAGCCATCATCTGCCTGAGCTCCTCGGGGTCCATGGACCAGCCGAGGGCGTCGTCAAGGGATATGAGCTTGCGGCTGAAGAGGGTGAAGAGCGCCTGGTTCATGGTCTGCATGCCGTGCTTGGTCTGGCCCACCTGCATCTGGGAATAGATCTGGTGGATCTTGTCTTCCCGGATAAGGTTCCTGATAGCGGGTGTGGAGATCATGAGCTCTGCCGCCAGGACCCGGCCTTTCCCGTCCGCGCGGGGGATGAGCTGCTGGGCGATGACCGCCTCGAGTACGAAGGAGAGCTGGGCGCGGACCTGCGACTGCTGGTGTGAGGGGAATGCGTCCACGATGCGGTTCACGGTCTGAACCGCCGAGTTGGTGTGGAGGGTGGCGAAGACCAGGTGGCCCGTCTCGGCGATGGTCAGCGCAGCGCTCATGGTTTCGAGGTCGCGCATCTCGCCGATGAAGACGACGTCCGGGTCCTGCCTGAGGATGTACTTGAGCGCATTGGTGAAGTTTTTCGTGTCCGCCCCGACCTCCCTCTGGTTCACGATGCACCCTTTGTGCTTGTGTACGAACTCGATGGGGTCTTCGATGGTGACGATGTGGTCGTGGCGTTCGGTGTTGATCTTGTCGAGGAAGGAGGCCAGCGTGGTGGATTTGCCCGAGCCCGTGGGCCCGGTGCACAGGACGAGGCCCCGGGGAAGGGTGGTGAGCCTGCCGATCCCCTGCGGGAGCCCGAGGTTCTCGATGGGGATGATGTCGAAGGGGATGAGCCGGAACACGCCGGCCATGGCGCCCCTCTGGATGAAGATGTTCGCCCTGAACCGGGCGAGCCCCTTGATGCCGAACGAGAGGTCCAGCTCCAGTTCTTCTTCGAACTTATGCTTCTGTGCCTCGGTGAGGATGGAGTAGAGCAGGGTCCTCGTGGCCTGGGGGTCGAGGATGTTCTCGTCCAGGGGGAACAGCTCTCCGCGGACGCGCACCTGCGGGGGCGACCCCGTGGTGACGTGCAGGTCCGACGCCTCTTTTTCCACCATTGCCTTGAGCAGATCGTATATGCTGTTTTCCAAGGTGGTTCCTCCCTCTCTTAATCAGCCATCGTGATTCTCAATATCTCCGAAACGGAGCACACGCCCTCGCGGATCTTCGTGAGGCCGCTTTGTCTCAATGTCTTCATGCCCTGGTTAATGGCCTCGTTCTTGATTTCGGTGCCTGATGCGCCCATGAGAATGAGCTCGCGGATCGCCTCGTTAATGGCCATGACTTCATAGAGGGCTATCCTGCCCTTGTACCCGGTGTTCCCGCACATGGCGCAGCCCCTGCCCTTGACGCACTCTGTCCGGGCGGCGTCTTCCGGGTCCATTCCCATCTGGACGAGGGTCTCAACGGTGATTTCGTCCTTTTCCTTGCACGAGGTGCAGACCTTCCGTGCGAGCCTCTGTGCCACGATGAGGTTCACCGACGAGGCCACGAGGAAAGGCTCGATGCCCATGTTGAGGAGCCGGTTGATGGTGGACGGGGCATCGTTGGTGTGCAGGGTCGAGAGCACGAGGTGGCCGGTGAGGGCCGCCTTGATGCCGATCTCGGCGGTTTCGAAGTCGCGGATCTCGCCCACGAGGATGATGTCGGGGTCCTGCCTGAGGAAGGACCGCAGGGAAGCGGCGAAGGTCAGTCCGATCTCTTCGTGCATCTGCACCTGGTTGACGCCCGGGAGGTTGAACTCCACCGGGTCTTCGGCCGTGGAGATGTTCCGGTCGATCTGGTTGAGTTCGGAGATGGCCGAGTACAGTGTCGTGGTTTTTCCGGAGCCGGTGGGCCCCGTGACCAGGATCATGCCCCAGGGCTTGTATATGCCTTCCTTGAACCGCGACAGTGCTCCTTCCTCGAACCCGAGCTTGGTCATGTCGAGCTGCAGGGTGGCTTTGTCCAGGATTCGCAGAACGACCTTCTCGCCGAAGAGCGTAGGGAGGATGGACACACGGAACTCCACCTCCTTGCCCCCCTGCACGCGCAGCTTGATGCGCCCGTCCTGGGGAAGCCGCCTCTCGGCGATGTCCAGCTTGGCCATGATCTTCAGGCGGGATACCAGGGCGTTCTTCAGCCTGATGGGCGGCTTCATGACTTCGTAGAGCATGCCGTCCAGCCTGAACCTGATGCGCATGTATTTTTCGTAGGGCTCGATGTGGATGTCGCTCGCGCCCTTCTTGATGGCGTCCACCAGGGTGAGGTTCACCAGCTTGATGACCGGCGCCTGGTCCGCTTCCTTCTCGAGGTCCCCCACCGTCGCGTCCATGCCTTCGGTGGCCACTTCGATACTGCCGTCGTCCTCCATGCCGCTCAGGGCGTCGTCAAGGGAAGCTGCCTGATCGTAGAAGTGGTCGAGGGCCCATTTCAGGGACTCCTCCGAGGTGACGTGAACGTCGATGGAATATCCCGTGAGGAACTTGAGGTCGTCCACGGCGAAGATGTTCGTGGGGTCCGTCATGGCAACCTTGAGGGTGGAGCCGTTCCGTTCGAACGGGATGGCGTTGTACTTCTGGACGATGTTCAGCGGGATGAGCTTGATCACCTCGGGATCGGGGTTGACTTCCCTGAGGATGATGGAAGGCATGCCATACTGCTTCCCGAGGAAATCCACCAGCTGCTCTTCGGTGATATGGCCGAGCTTGACGAGCTGGGAGCCGAGCCTCGTGCCGGAAACCTTCTGCGCCTTCTGCGCCTCGAGAAGCTGATCGGGCGTAATCAGGGCATTCTTTATGAGCTGATCACCAATGCGTTCGTTCGCCATAATATTCCTTGTATGGTAATGTCTATCGGCATCCGCCTCGCCCCACTTTAACAATAACCAGTGCCCGAAAATCGGCTAATTTCTTATTGTTTTCAAGGCGAGGGAAGGTATGGGAGCGCGGGCCGGAACCCTTGCGCCCGACCGGGGGCATGTCCCGCTGCGGTGCTCTCCTGGCGTGGGCGTTCTCCTTATGTGTCGTCGTCCTGCTTCCTTTTCCGGAATTTGTCCATGGAGAGGACGCCGCCCGACCCGGGCTTCTTCGCCGGGGCGTTCCTTTCGGGCGGCTCCTCGACGCCCGGCCGGCCCAGGGGCATTATCCGGATGGGGATGTCTTTCATGGTGAAGGCATCGCCCTCGAGATATTCCTCCCGAAGTATCCAGGTGGTTTCCTGCAGGGGGAAGCTCAGGAACAGGAGCCGGACCTGGAGCCAGTGAGGCTTGATGTCGGGCGAAATCGTTTCTATGCGGGCATATACAGAGGGTTTGTTATCGAAATAGATTGCCACCACATCCCCTGCAGAACGCATGGGTAGTCTGTACCACATTTCCCGACCGGGAGACATGCGTACTTTTTGACGCAGAGAGGCGCTCCGGGCAGATTGAAAAGCCCATAAAATATATATAAGTAAAGATTGAAGTTTATTTCGTGACAGGTAAATGGCATAATTGATTCATGTCATGCAGGACCTTGCCGATGCGATAAGCAGGCACGATCATATCTTCCGGCACAGCGCCGAGGTTAAGGGCAGATGGCTGAACAGATTCTCTTCGTAGACGACGAGCAGTACATCCTCGAGATTGCGCAAGCCATATTCGAAGACGAGGGGCTCTGCATCATGACTGCCACCAGCGGCGAGGAAGCCCTCGAGAAGGTGCGCGCGGGTGAGGTCGCCGTTGTGGTTTCCGACAATCATCTGGGGGGCATGACGGGACTCGAACTCCTGTCCCTGGTCAAGGCCCTTTCCCCGGACACCGTCAAGATCCTCATGACCGGTTTCGCCGACCTGGAGACGGCCATCGAGGCAATCAACCGGGTGGAAGTATTCCGGTTCATCGTGAAACCCTGGGAGAACTCCCAGCTGGTGGAACTGGTGACCGATGCATTGAAGCGCTACCGGCTCATCAAGTCCATCGTGCGGGGCGACGAGGCGGCCATGCTCTCTCTGGTGCGGGCCCTCGAGCTCAAGGACTCCTATACCAAGGGCCACTCCGAACGTGTGGCTGGCTATGCACTCTCCGTAGCCCGGAAAGTGGGTTTGAGTGAACAGAAGCTCAAGTCCGTCCAGTACGGCAGCTGGCTGCACGACTGCGGGAAGATAGGCGTGTCGGAGAACATCCTGAACTACGAGGGGCCCCTCGACGACGCGGAGACCCACATCGTGCGGAACCACCCCATGTGGGGGGCCGATGTGGCCCGCAAGGCGCGGCTCTCGGAAGCCATCGTGAACATCATTCTTTTCCACCACGAGCGTTTCGACGGCAAGGGATACCCGTCGGGCCTCTGTGGCGCCGAGATTCCCATCGAAGCCAGGATCGTGGCCGTCGCGGACATCTACGACGCGCTTACCACCGAGCGGCCCTACCGCAAGGCCTACGGCAAGGAGAGGGCCCTGCAGATGCTCATCTCCATGAAGGGGAACGTGCTCGACCCCGAACTGGTGGACGCCTTTTCCGAGGTCAAGAAGGAAGAGGGGGAAACCGGCCTGTTTTCCTGAACCGTTGCCCCTCGCCGCCCGGAAACCCCGATTCAAAGGTTCGCTGGAAAAAAATCGGGGTGATGACCATTTTTGTACGCGGATTTACAATTTTTACTGGCGGGCAGTTTTCTTCAATTTGCAACCATAGGGAATCATTAGTTCATCAAACCTGGCATGATCATTGTATACTATAAAATAGCAGATATCTTTGCATATGGGGGAGAGCATGAATACGGAAGAACTGCGAGACGGCAACATCGATCATATCCGGTCGAGAATCTCCAATCTGTTTACCCAGTGCCTGAACGACATAGAGAAAACGGTTTCGGTAGCGGGGCTCACCATGAAAGACGTGGGCGTCGATGTGGGGAAGTACGTTCTCTGCGGTGATACGTGCATCGTTGAATTGAAGTTGCAGCTGTAGCCTCGGCCCTCCTCGCACCGGTACGGGGTTTCGAGCATCTTCGCTGCCGTGTCGATTATGTGGATATCTGTGCTCTCGTGCATCCATTCCCTGAGTTCGCCATAACGCCTTTCATATAAGAATCTTACCGCATGGAGACAAAAAAAGGGATTGCGGCATTGCCGCAACCCCTCCCGACAGATGGCGTCCCCAAGGGGATTTGAACCCCTGCTGCCGGCGTGAAAGGCCGGTGTCCTGGGCCTGGCTAGACGATGGGGACACAGTTCGTAGTGAGCCGGGAGGGGATCGAACCCTCGGCCACCGGATTAAAAGTCCGATGCTCTACCGGCTGAGCTACCGGCTCGGTTTGCCCTGCTATCTCATGGATGATGGAAAAGATCAAGGACAAAAGATAACGGCATTGAGGGAAAAAGCAAGCGATTTTCGCCCTGGGAACGGCGGTGAATGGAAAAGATTCTCCAAGGGTTTCTCCTGGGATAATCATGTGCTATACAGGGAGAATGGTATGGATAATCCTGTTTCTTCCCATGTGCATCTGGATGGGCATCGGCATCATCTCGACAATGAACCTGCTCTCCATCGCCGGGGTCGCCATCACCGTGATCGTCTTCACCTTTCTGGAGCTCAAGTGGCTTTCCCGGGACAAGGACAGGTCGCGCACGCCCCTCTGGATCATGTTCATGATGATCGGTTCCATCGTGCTGGGCCTGATCTGGAAATGAAAAAGGAGAGGTGGCGCATCCCCTCTCCCTGCACTGCCTCTGGACCGGAAAATCCCCCTTACAGGTCTTCCTGGTAGACGAAGTCATACACCTTGGACACCTTGATCCCGTGGATGGAGAAGTAGAGCTCATCGTCCCGCTCGACCCCCTTCACCTCGGCGATCCCCGACTCCTGAGCCTGGAAGATCTTGGTGTTGCCGAAATCGAAGATGGGCAGGGTCTTGCTCGTGAAAGTCCAGATGGTCCCGTCATCGGCGATGGTGGAGATGATATACTCCCCCTGTCTCAGCCACTTCTTCAACCCCTGGAACTCGATCTTGTGATTTTCCTTGTACATGAACCCGCCCTTCTCACGTTCAGCACCGCAGGCTGTCTTCTTGCTTTTCTTATCGGCGGGGGCAGGGCGATGCTTGAGATATTCCACAGCCCTGGGCGGGGTTTTTCAGAAACGTTTCGAATCCTTGTAGAGCTTGTAATCCATACTGTCCACCAGGGCCATCCAGGAGGCCTCGATGATGTTGCTCGACACGCCCACCGTGTTCCAGTGATCCTTCTTGTCACCGGACTCGATGAGGACCCTGACCACGGACTCGGTCCCTGACTTCGAGGAGATGACGCGCACTTTATAGTCCAGGAGGGACACGTCCTTGATGCTCGGATAGAACTTCTGCAGGGCCTTGCGGAGGGCCTGGTCGAGGGCGTTCACCGGGCCGTTGCCCATGGCCGCGGTGTGTTCGATGGATCCGTCCACCTCGATCATGATAGTGGCTTCGGACATGGGGTCGTTGTCGTCGCTGCGCCGCTCGGTATTCACCCGGAACCCCTTGAGGTTGAATGAGCGCATGTGCTCGCCCATGGCCTTCTTCATGAGCAGCTCCAGGGAGGCGTCCGCGCCCTCGAACTGGAAACCGCAGTCCTCGAGATCCTTGATCATCCGCACGATGTCGTTGGCGGTGGCGTGGTCCTTCGAAAGGTCGATGTTGAACTCCCGGGCCTTGTAGAGGATGTTGCTCCTGCCTGCCTGGTCCGAGACGAGTACGCGCCGGAGGTTTCCCACGAGCTCGGGGTCGATGTGCTCGTAGGTGCAGGGGCTCTGCATCACCGCGCTCACGTGGACCCCGCCCTTGTGGGCGAAGGCGGACTCGCCCACATAGGGCTGATGCTTGTCGTGGGAGAGGTTGCCGATGTCGCCGATGAACCGGGACACGTCGCTTAACATCTGCATGTTTTCCCGGGGTATGGTCTTGAGGCCCATCTTGATGCTCAGGGTGGGCAGGATGGAGCAGAGGTTCGCGTTGCCGCACCGCTCTCCCAGGCCGTTCATGGTGCCCTGGACATGCGTTGCGCCGGCCTGTACGGCGACGATGGAGTTCGCCACCGCCAGGTCCCCGTCATTGTGGCAGTGGATGCCCAGCGGGGCAGCCACGCTCTCTTTGGTTTTGCGCACCACCGCGAGGACCTCGGAGGGAAGGGCGCCGCCGTTGGTGTCGCAGAGCACGAGCCGGTCCGCACCGCTCTGTGCCGCCTTCCTGAGCACCGCCAGCGAGTAGTCGGCATTTTTCTTGTATCCGTCGAAGAAGTGCTCCGCATCGAAGACCACAAAGGAAAACACGGTCTTCAGGTAGGCGATGGTGTCGCCGATGATGCGGAGGTTCTCTTCCAGGGAGCAGCCCAGGCCTCCCGGCCCCGTGATGTGGATGTCCCAGGACTTCCCGAAGACCGTCACGCCGTCCGCGGCGGAGCTCACCAGGTTCTTTATCATGCGGTCGTTTTCCGGCAGGCCGCCCGGTTTGCAGGTGGATCCGAAGGCCATGGCTCTGGCGTTCCTGAGCTTCACCTGCCGGAGCATCTTGAAGAGGCGCTCGTCCTTGGGGTTGGCCCCGGGCCACCCGGCCTCGATGAAGTCGATGCCCAGGGCGTCGAGCTTGAGCGCGATGTCGCGCTTGTCGTCCAGGGTGAAGCTCACATCCTCGGACTGGGCCCCGTCCCTGAGGGTGGTGTCGTAGATCTCGATGCGCTTCTTCAACTGCCCGCCTCGGCCGTCAGGGGCGCGTCCATCTCGAACGTCTCGTGGAGGACCCGTACGCCCAGCTCGAGGTACTTCTGGTCGATGGCGCACGAGATCTTGATCTCCGAAGTGGAGATCATGATGATGTTGATCCCGACCCTCGAGAGCGCCTCGAACATGCGCGCCGCGACGCCCGCGTGCGACCTCATGCCCACCCCCACAATGGATAGCTTGGCAATGGAGGTGTCGCCCACCACGTCCCGGGCGCCGAGCTCGCAGGCCTTCTTCTTCAGGATCTCGTTCGCCTTTTCGTAGTCCCCTTTGGCCACGGTGAAACTCAAGTCCGCGGACTTGCCGTCAGCCGACGAGTTCTGGATGATCATGTCCACGTTGATGTTCTCTTCCGCCAGCGCGGTGAACACCGTGGCTGCAATCCCGGGCCGGTCCTGCAGCCCGAGCAGCGTGATCCTCGCCTCGTTTCTGTCATAGGTGATGCCGGAAACGACTTCCTTTTCCATATCCTCGTCCTCCATGGTGGTCAGGGTTCCGCCCTCGTCGGTAAAGGAGCTCTTGACCAGGATCGGCACGTTGTACTTCTTGCCGAACTCCACTGATCTGGTCTGGAGCACCTTGGCGCCCAGGGACGCGAGTTCGAGCATCTCGTCGTAGGAGATCTTGTCGATGCGCCGGGCGTTTTCGCAGATATTGGGGTCGCAGGTGTAGACCCCGTCCACGTCGGTGTAGATCTCGCAGACGTCAGCCTTGAGCACGGCGGCGAGCGCCACCGCAGACGTGTCAGAACCGCCCCTGCCCAGGGTGGTGATGTCCTTGTCGTCGGTCATGCCCTGAAAGCCTGCGACCACCGCCACCTCACCGTTCTCGAGCACCTTCTTGAGCATGTCGAGCTCGATGGTCTGGATACGGGCCCTGGTGAAGGCATTGTCCGTGAAGATGCCGATCTGATGGGCCAGGAGCGATCGGGCGGGGACGCCCAGGTCTTTCAGCGCCATGGCCAGGAGCGACACGCTTACCTGCTCGCCGGTGGACACCATCACGTCGAGCTCCCGGGGGTCGGGCTTCTTCGACATCTCCCGGGCGAGCTTGAGGAGCTTGTCCGTCTCCCCGGACATGGCGGACACCACCACCACGATCCTGTTCGTCTCCCGGTAGCGCCCGGCGATCTTCCTCGCGACGTTCTGGATCTTCTCGACGCTGCCCACCGAGGTTCCCCCGTACTTCTGTACCACTACTCCCATGGATGCCGTTCCTCCGGGTATAGAGTTATCTTTCGCCGCCTCAGGGGCAGGGTCGCCCGAAAAGCTCGAGGTCCAGCTCGAGCCCGCCCGTTTCCATCGTGATCCTGCGGGAAGTCTCCCCCTCGTACTGGAAGTTCACCTCGAGCAGGGCTCCGGAAAAGAAGCCCTCGGCCTTTTCCGCCCACTCCACGACCATCACGTGCTCGCGGTCCATGTAGTCTTCCAGCCCGAGCTCGAAAACCTCGTCAAACCCTAGCCTATAGAGATCTACATGCACGATGTCAAGCCTGGCCTCATAGACGTTCACCAGGGTGAAGGTGGGGCTCACCACCGCCGTCTTGCCCGAAGCGCCGAGGCCCTGGGCGACCCCCTTGGTGAAGAGGGTCTTTCCTGCCCCCAGGTCGCCGTGGAGGAGAATGACCTCGCCCCCCTTGAGGCTTTCCCCGACCTTTCTCCCCAGCGCTCTCGTTTCTTCCGGGCTGTTCGTGACCACTTCAAGCATGGCGCATGTCCTTTGTGTGCAGAGGCTTTCTCATGACCGGGGGAATCATTGTGCGTCCCCCTCCAGGACCACCATGGCGGCGGAGACGCCGCGCTCGTGCGTCAGGCTCAGGTGTACCCGGGCGACCCCCATCTTTCGCGCGAGCTCCCCGGCGCGGTTGTGGAGGGCGAGCCGTGGCGGTCCGCCGTCCGCGAGCACCTCGATGTCCCGGAACCTCACGCCCGAAGCGATTCCCGTGCCCAGGGCTTTCGCTGCCGCTTCCTTGGCAGCGAAGCGCGCCGAGAGGTGAGGGGCGGGGTCACTTTTCCCCCGGCAGTATGCCGCCTCAGCCTCAGTGTAGATCCGTCTCAGAAAGCGCTCGCCGTGCTTTTCGGCGAGGGCCCCGATGCGGGCCGTTTCCACGATGTCGATGCCCACACCCGTGATCATCGCGCGTCCCTGACGGCCAAGAGGGTGTCTCTGAGGCGTTTCGCGCGCTTCACGTCGTGCACGCGCAGCATGTCGACGCCCTCGAGGAGAGCCCATGCGCTCACCGCATCCGTGCCTTCCTCCCGATCGCCCACGGGCAGGCCGAGGATGGCTCCCAGGAAGGCTTTCCGGGAGTGGCCGAGCACCACCGGGACCTTGAGGGACTTGAACTGGGAAACCGAACGTACGAGCTGCAGGTTGCCCAGGAGGTCCTTGCCGAACCCGATGCCCGGGTCCACGAGGATGGAGCGGTGGTCGATCCCGCCTTCGAGGCAGGCTTCAATGCGCTCGTCCAGGAAGGCGTACACCTCCCGGACGATGTCTTCATAGCCCGTGTTTTCCTGCATGGTCCCTGGCGTCCCCCGCATGTGCATGAGCACGATGCCGGCGCCCGTCTCTCGGATC
>JAKLDU010000044.1 GCA_022703355.1 Deltaproteobacteria bacterium
CGCCCGCCCCTCGTCCAGCGTCTTGCGGAACATCTCCACTCCCGTGCACACCGTCTTCTGCGTCGGCCTGATCCCCACTATCTCCACTTCCTCGCCAGTCTTGATGACCCCGCGCTCCACACGCCCCGTCACCACCGTTCCCCTGCCGCTGATCGTGAAGATGTCCTCCACCGGCATCAGAAAAGGCTTGTCCACCGCTCGCACCGGCTCCGGTATGTACGAATCCACCGCGTCCATCAGCTCGAACACACACTTCGCATCCGCACTGTCCGGATCGTCCGACGCCAGCGCCAGCATCGCGCTCCCCTTGATGATCGGAATCTCGTCCCCGGGAAAATCATACGCCGTCAACAGCTCCCGCAGCTCCAGCTCCACCAGCTCCAACAGCTCCGGGTCGTCCACCTGGTCCACCTTGTTCATGAACACCACCATCGCCGGCACGTTCACCTGCTTCGCCAGAAGAATGTGCTCCCGCGTCTGCGGCATCGGCCCGTCTGACGCCGCCACCACCAGGATCGCACCGTCCATCTGCGCCGCTCCCGTGATCATGTTCTTGATGTAGTCCGCGTGACCAGGACAGTCGATGTGCGCATAATGACGGTTCGCCGTCTGATACTCCACGTGGGCCGTGTTGATCGTGATCCCCCGCTCCTTCTCCTCCGGTGCCTTATCTATCTGGTCGTACGCCACGTACTCGGCCAATCCCTTCTTGGCCAGATGCTTCGTGATCGCCGCCGTCAGCGTCGTCTTCCCATGGTCGATGTGGCCGATCGTCCCCACGTTCACGTGCGGCTTCGTCCTCTTGAATGTCTCCTTAGCCATGTAACTGTCCTCCTCTGGACTCTTTTACGTGCTCTGAGATGTTGGTCGGCACGGGTTCGTAATGGGACACCTGCATGGTGAAGGTCGCCCTTCCCTGCGACAGCGACCTCAAGGCCGTGGCGTACCCGAACATCTCGGCGAGCGGCACCTGGCCGGCGATGACCCGTACGTCGGATCTCGTGTCCATGCCGAGCACCTTCCCCCTTCTCGAAGAAAGATCGTTGATGATGTCTCCGAGGTATTCGGAAGGGCTTACCACCTCCACATCCATGACCGGCTCCATCATCATCGGCCCGGCCTTCCTCAGCGCGCCCTTCATGGCCATGGACCCGGCGATCTTGAACGCCAGGTCCGAGGAGTCAACCTCGTGGTATGAGCCGTCGTACAGGGTGACGCGTACGTCCTGGACCGGATACCCGGCGCAGGGGCCCATCTGCATGGCCTCTTCCACACCCTTCCTGACCGCGGAAATGAACTCGCGGGGTATGACGCCGCCGACCACCTTGTCCAGGAACTCGAGCCCCGATCCGCTCTCGAGCGGCTCGACCCGGATGAGGACGTGCGCGAACTGGCCGTGCCCGCCCGTCTGCTTCGCGTACTTGACCTCTTCGTTCGCCTCGCGGGAGATGGCCTCGGTGTAGGCGACCTGCGGTCTGCCCACGTTGGCCTCGACGCCGAACTCCCTCCTGATCCGGTCCACGATGATCTCCAGGTGGAGTTCGCCCATGCCGGAGATGAGGGTGTCGCCGGTGTTCTTGTCGTTGTGCACCTTGAAAGAGGGGTCTTCCATGGACATGCGCGAAAGCGCCATGCCGAGCCTTTCCTGGTCGCCCTTGGTCTTGGGCTCGATGGCGATCGAGATGACCGGCTCGGGGAAGTCCATGGACTCGAGGATGATCGGCTTGGCGGGGTCGCAGAGGCTCTGGCCCGTGACGGTGTTCTTCAGGCCGAGCACCGCGGCGATGTCCCCGGCGAAGATCTGCTTGAGCTCCTCGCGCTTGTCGGCGAACATGCGCACGAGCCTGCCGATCCGCTCCTTTTTCCCGGTGTTGCCGTTGTAGACCGCCTCGCCCACGTTCACCACGCCGGAATACACCCGGATGAAGGTGAGCGTGCCCACGTAGGGGTCGTTCATGACCTTGAACGCCAGGGCGGAAAGGGACTCGTCGTCGTTGGGGAGCCTGGTCTGGTCCCCGCCGTTGACGTCCTTGCCGGACACGGCGCCCACCTCGCGGGGGGAGGGCAGGAAGTCCACGATGGCATCCAGCAGGGGCTGGACGCCCTTGTTCTTGAACGCGGTGCCGCAGAGGACCGGGGTGAGCTTCAGGGCCAGGGCGCCTTTCTTGAGCGCCAGCCTGATGGCCCCGTTGTCGATGTCCTGGCCTTCGAGGTAGGCTTCCATGATGAGGTCGTCCACGTCGGAAACCGCCTGGATGAGCTTGTCCCGGTACTCGAGGGCCACGTCGAGGTACCCGGCGGGAATTTCGCCCACCTGGATATCGGCGCCCCTGGTCCCTTCGTCGAAGGTCACCGCCTTCATCTCGATGAGGTCGACGACCCCCTCGAACTTGTCTTCCTGGCCCAGGGGGATCTGGAGCGCCACCGGGCGTGCACCGAGCTTGTTCTTGATATCCGTGAGGACCTTGAAGAAGTCTGCCCCCACCCGGTCCATCTTGTTGACGAACGCGATCCGCGGGACCTTGTAGCGCTCTGCCTGGCGCCAGACGGTCTCGGACTGGGGCTGGACCCCGCCCACCGCGCAGAACACCCCGACCGCGCCGTCCAGGACCCGCAGCGAGCGCTCCACCTCGATGGTGAAGTCCACGTGGCCGGGCGTGTCGATGATGTTGATGACGTGGTCTCTCCACGTGCAGGTCGTGGCCGCGGAGGTGATGGTGATCCCCCGCTCCTTTTCCTGCTCCATCCAGTCCATGGTGGCCTCGCCGTCATGGACCTCACCGATCTTGTAGCTCTTTCCCGTGTAGTACAGGATGCGCTCGGTGGTGGTGGTCTTACCGGCATCGATGTGGGCCATGATGCCGATATTTCTCAGCTGCTCTATGGGTACTGTCCGTTTCACGGTGCTGCTGCTCTCTTTAATGAATGTGTCGCCCAAGCTACCAGCGGTAATGGGCAAAGGCCTTGTTGGCCTCGGCCATCTTGTGCGTGTCTTCCTTCTTCTTTATGGAAGTGCCTCTGTTGTTGTAGGCGTCCAGGAGCTCGAGGGCCAGCCTCTCGCTCATGGTGTGCTCGCTGCGCGAGCGGGCCGCCGTGATGAGCCACCTTCTGGCAAGCATGTCCCTGCGGTCCGGCCGCACTTCCTGGGGGACCTGGTACGTGGCGCCGCCGATCCTGCGGGACCTGACCTCGAGGGAGGGCTTCACGTTGTCGAAGGCCTTGATGAACACCTGAAGGGGGTCCTCCTTGGTCTTGGCCGCCAGGTAGTCCAGCATGTCGTAGAAGATGTGCTCGCTGGCCGACTTCTTGCCGTCCCACATGAGGCAGTTGATGAACTTGGTGACGACCTTGTCGTTGTATACGGGGTCACCCGCTACTTCCCTTCTCAGGCTTCCTCTCTTTTTCCTTGGCATGATCTACAACCCTCTTACTTTGGTCTTTTGGTGCCGTACTTGGATCTGCCCTGGCGGCGTTCCTGAACACCCTCGGAGTCCATGACCCCGCGGATGATGTGATACCTGACACCGGGCAGGTCCTTCACACGGCCGCCCCTGATGAGGACCACCGAGTGCTCCTGGAGGTTGTGCCCCTCTCCCGGGATGTAGGAAGTCACCTCGTAGCCGTTGGTGAGCCGCACCCTTGCGACCTTGCGCAGAGCGGAGTTGGGCTTCTTGGGCGTGGTGGTGTAGACCCTCACGCACACGCCGCGCTTCTGCGGGCACTCCTGGAGCGCCCTGGTCTTCTTCGTGTTCTCTACTTTCTTCCTGCCTTTTCGTACAAGTTGATTCAGTGTAGGCATCCTTCAAGTCCCTTCTTTTTCCGTTCAAAATTGACGATACGGATAGTACAGCCGATTGTCAAAGTGACGCAGTTTTCTAACAGTGGATGCTGGATCTGTCAAGGGTTTTCTACAGCTCGTCATCGAAGATATCCTCTTCTTCCACCTTTATATCCACCTTGTTATAAACCGGGAATCCCGTACCCGCAGGGATGAGCCTTCCCATGATCACGTTTTCCTTCAGGCCGACGAGATGGTCCACCTTGCCTTCGACGCTCGCCTCGGTGAGAACCCGCGTGGTTTCCTGGAACGATGCGGCGGAGATGAAGCTCTCGGTGTTCAGGCTCGCCTTGGTGATGCCGAGCAGGGAGCCTTCCGCAACGGCGGGCTTCCCGCCGGTGGACACCACCCGCTCGTTTTCTTCGTCGAAGGAGTACTTGTCGACGAACTCCCCTTCGAGATTGGACGTGTCGCCCGCATCTTTGATTTTCACCCTCTTGAGCATCTGGCGCACGATGACCTCGATGTGCTTGTCGTTGATGCGCACGCCCTGGAGGCGGTAGACTTCCTGGACCTCGTTCACGAGGTACCGGGCGAGGTCCTTCTCGCCGGAGATCCTCAGGATGTCGTGCGGATCCACCGCGCCGTCCATGAGGGGCTCGCCGGCGCGCACGAAGTCGCCTTCGAGCACGGAGATGTGCTTGGTCTTGGGGATCATGTACTCCTTGGCCTGGCCGATTTCGGGGGTAATGACCACCTTCCTCTTGCCCTTGCTGTCCTTGCCGTAGGAAACCTCGCCGTCGATCTCGGTGACCGTGGCGCACTCCTTGGGCCTTCTCGCCTCGAAGAGCTCGACGACCCTGGGCAGACCGCCCGTGATGTCCTTGGTCTTCGTGGTTTCCCGGGGGATCTTCACGAGGACGTCGCCCGCGAACACCTCGTCGCCTTCCTTCACGAAGAGGTTGGCCCCCACGGGCAGGTTGTACCGGGCCTGGTTCTTGGAGTCGGGGATCTTGGCCACCTTGCCGCCCTCGTCCGTGATGAGGATCCTGGGCCTGAGCTCGGGGTCCTTGGGCTCGATGATGACCGAACGGCTCAAGCCCGTCACCTCGTCGATGTGCTCCTGCATGGTGATCTCTTCCACGAGGTCGTTGAACTTGGCCTTGCCGCCCACGTCCGTGAGGATCGGGATGGTGTAGGGGTCCCACTCGGCGAGCATCTGGCCCGCTTCGACCTTCACCCCGTCTTCGACCTTGATCTTGGCGCCGTAGTTGATGGTGTAGGTCTCCCGCTCGCGGCCGTTCTCGTCCTCGAGGGCCACGCCGCCGTTGCGGTTCATGACCACGAGGTCGTTGTCGCGGCCGCGGACCGTCTTGAGGTTCTTGTACCTGACGATGCCCGCGTGGTTGAACTTGATGCTCGACTGCTCCATGACCGTGGCCGTGCCGCCGATGTGGAACGTCCTCATGGTGAGCTGCGTTCCCGGCTCGCCGATGGACTGGGCCGCGATGATGCCCACGGCCTCGCCGATGTTGACCATCCTGCCCCGCGCCAGGTCCTTGCCGTAGCACTTGGCGCAGATGCCGTGCTTGGAGCGGCAGGAGAGCGCCGAGCGGATGATCACCTGCTCGAGGCCCGCGTCTTCGACCTTGTCCTTGTGGCCCTCGTCGATCATGGTGTTGGCGGGAACCAGCACCTCTCCCGAGTACGGGTCGCGGATGTCGTCCAGGGCCACGCGGCCGAGGATTCTCTCGCCCAGGGTCTGGATGATCTCGCCGCCTTCCACCAGGGGCCTCATCTCGATGCCGTCCAGGGTGCCGCAGTCCTCCTCGGTGACGACCACGTCATGGGCCACGTCCACGAGCCGCCTGGTGAGGTAGCCCGAGTTGGCGGTCTTGAGCGCGGTGTCCGCGAGGCCTTTGCGTGCGCCGTGGGTGGAGATGAAGTACTCGAGGACGTCGAGGCCCTCCCGGAAGTTCGACTCGATGGGCGTCTCGATGATTTCGCCCGAGGGCTTGGCCATGAGCCCGCGGATGCCGGCGAGCTGCCGGATCTGCTGGGCCGAGCCGCGCGCGCCCGAGTCGGCCATCATGAAGATGGGGTTGAACGAGGGGATCTCCTCGGAGTGCCCGTCGGGGAACTTCACGGTGTCGGTCTTGATGGTGTCCATCATGTCCGCGGCCACGTGGTCCGTGACCTTGGTCCAGATGTCCACGATCTTGTTGTAGCGCTCGCCGTCCGTGATGAGGCCCTCGTTGTACTGGGTGGTGATCTGGGACACTTCGTCCTTGGCCGTGCCGATGATCGCAGGCTTCGAAGCGGGGATCTTCATGTCCTCGATGCCGATGGAGATGCCGGCCTTGGTGGCGTAGAAATACCCGAGGTCCTTGATGCGGTCCGCCAGCAAAACGGTCTTCTTGTCGCCGGCCACCCGGAAGCAGGTGTCCACGATGTCCGCCAGGGCCTTCTTGGTCATGGGCTTGTTGATGGTGTCGAACCCGATCTCCTCGGGCACGATCTCGGAGAACACGATGCGGCCGACCGTGGTCTCCACGTATTTCCCGCCCAGCCTGACCTTCACCTTGGCCTGGATGTCCGCCACGCCTGCGTCGAGCGCGGCCCTCACCTCTTCGGGGCCGAAGAAGATCATGCCCTCGCCCTTGGCCATGGGCTTCTCGCGGGTGAGGTAGTACACGCCCAGCACGATGTCCTGGGTGGGCACGATGACGGGCTTGCCGTTGGCAGGCGACAGGATGTTGTTCGTGGACATCATGAGCACCCTCGCCTCCACCTGGGCCTCGATGGACAGCGGGACATGGACCGCCATCTGGTCGCCGTCGAAGTCCGCGTTGAACGCCGTGCAGACGAGCGGGTGCAGCTGGATTGCCTTGCCCTCGATGAGGATGGGCTCGAACGCCTGGATGCCCAGCCGGTGCAGCGTGGGGGCGCGGTTGAGCATGACCGGGTATTCCTGGACCACTTCCGCCAGGCATTCCCAGACCTCGGGCGTCTCGGCCTCCACGAGCCTCTTGGCGCTCTTGATGGTGCTCACGTGTCCCTTGTTCTCGAGCTTGTTGTAGATGAACGGCTTGAAGAGCTCGATGGCCATCTTCTTGGGCAGGCCGCACTGGTGGAGCCTCAGTTCCGGGCCCGCGGTGATGACCGAGCGGCCGGAGTAGTCCACGCGCTTGCCCAGCAGGTTCTGCCTGAAGCGGCCCTGCTTGCCCTTGAGCATGTCGGACAGGGACTTCAGCGGCCGGCGGTTCGCGCCGGTGATGACGCGGCCGCGCCTGCCGTTGTCGAACAGGACGTCCACCGCCTCCTGGAGCATCCGCTTCTCGTTCCGGAGTATGATGTCCGGGGCGTTGAGCTCCATGAGCCTTTTCAGCCGGTTGTTCCTGTTGATGACCCTCCGGTAGAGGTCGTTGAGGTCGGAGGTGGCGAACCGCCCGCCGTCGAGCGGCACCAGGGGGCGCAGGTCGGGCGGCAGCACCGGGATGACCTTGAGGATCATCCAGGAGGGGTCCTGCCAGGGCTTGATGGAGTCGACCTCGTCATGGGTGAGCCTTCTGGACTCGACGAGGCGGTCGATGACCTCGTTGACCTTGGGGATGATCTCCTTCTTCTCGTTGTAGCTCTTCGCTTCTTCCCAGCGCTTCTGGATCTTGCGGCACTCGGTGAGGATCTCGCCCAGGGTGCGCCTGAACTGCTCGTCCTTCTCCAGGTGGAAGCGGTCCTCGATGAAGGTCATGAGGTCGGAAGGCTCGATGCCCTTGAACACGCCCACCATGCGCAGGCGGCGGGAGAGCTTCTTCTTCTTCGCTTCGCTCTTGGTGTTCTTCACCTCCTCCTTGAGCACGGTGGAGATCTCGAGAATGTCCAGGTCCCTGATGAGGTCGTCCACGGCCTCGGCGCCCATCTTCGCGGTGAAGCTCCCGATCCCGTGCTTGTCCACGCACTGGCGGAACCTGTCCTCGGTGAGAAGCTCGCACTTCTTGAGCGGCGCATCCTTGGGGTCCGTGACGATGTAGCTTTCAAAGTAGAGCACCCGCTCGAGCTCCTTGATGGAGAGGTCGAGCAGCGCGCCGATCTTGCTCGGCAGGCTCTTGAGGAACCAGATGTGGGCCACGGGGGTGGCCAGCTCGATGTGGCCCAGCCGCTCCCTGCGCACGCGGGAGTCGATGACCTCGACGCCGCACTTCTCGCAGACGACGCCCCGGTGCTTCATGCGCTTGTACTTGCCGCAGATGCACTCGTAGCTCTTGATGGGGCCGAATATGCGGGCACAGAAGAGGCCGTCCCTCTCCGGCTTGAACGTCCGGTAGTTGATGGTTTCCGGCTTCTTGACTTCTCCGTACGACCAGGCGAGGATCTTTTCCGGAGAAGCCAGGCCGATTCTCACGGCCATATAGTTGGAAGGATCTTTGGGTTTCTCGAAATAGCTGTATAAGTCTTCCAAGCTCTCTCTCCTTCTGCTTAGTTGTGACCCTGGCCTTCGATGAGACCGATGTCCAGGCCAAGACTCTTGAGTTCTCTCGTGAGAACGTTGAACGATTCGGGAACGCCGGGCTCGAGCTCGTGCTGGCCCTTGACGATGGACTCGTACATCCTGGTCCGCCCTGCCACATCGTCGGACTTGACGGTGAGGAACTCCTGGAGCGAGTAGGCGGCGCCGTACGCCTCGATGGCCCACACCTCCATCTCCCCGAGTCTCTGGCCGCCGAACTGCGCCTTGCCTCCCAGGGGCTGCTGGGTGACCAGCGAGTAGGGGCCGATGGACCGGGCGTGGATCTTGTCATCCACGAGGTGGTGGAGCTTGAGCATGTACATGACGCCCACGCTCACCCTCGAGTCGAAGGTGTCGCCGGTCCTGCCGTCGTACAGCGTGACCCGGCCTCCGTCCCCGATGCCCGCCATCTTCATGACGTTCCCGATCTCGTCCTCGGTGGCCGAGTCGAACACCGGGACCGCCACCGTGAGGCCTTCCTCGCGGATGGAGCGGGCGTATTCGACCAGCTCGTCTTTGGTGGCCTTGTCGAACAGCTTCCCGATCTTCTTGGAGTTGTATATCTTTTTGAGGGTCGAGCGGAGATTCGTTTCATCGAACTCGGCCTCGACCATTCTGTTGATCACTTCGCCCAGGCCCCTGACGCCCCAGCCCAGGTGGGTCTCGAGGATCTGGCCCACGTTCATGCGGGAGGGGACTCCCAGCGGGTTGAGCACGATGTCCACGGGCCTGCCGTCCTCGAAGAACGGCATGTCCTCCTCGGGGAGGATCCTCGAGATGACGCCCTTGTTGCCGTGGCGGCCCGCCATCTTGTCGCCCACCGAGAGCTTGCGCTTGATGGCCACGTACACCTTGACCATCTTGTTCACGCCCGGGGGCAGGTCGTCGCCCGCGGAGAGCTTCTCGATCTTTGAGTCGTAAAAGTCGTTGATGAGCTTTTTCTGGTGGTCGAGCCTCATGATGGCTTCGTCGACCTGGCCCTCGGCCTCGGAGCCGCCGGCTACCCGGACGTCCTTGAAGTCGTCGATGGAAAGCCCGCCCAGCATCTCGTGGGTGATGACGGCGTTCGTCTTGGCGATGACCGTGTCCCCCAGGTGGGAGAGCAGCGGTCCCGCGAGCTTCCTGCCCGCGAGGATCTTCTCGATGCGTCCCCGGGCCGCAGAGTTGATGATGGCGATCTCGTCTTCCCGGTCCTTCTTGAAGTCGTCGATCTCCTTGCGCTCGATCTGCAGCGTGCGCTCGTCCTTCTCCTGGCCCCTGCGGTTGAACACGCGGGCGTCGATGACCGTGCCCTCGATTCCCGGGGGCACCCTGAGCGAGGAGTCCTTCACCTCGCTGGCCTTCTCGCCGAAGATGGCGCGGAGCAGCTTCTCCTCGGGGGAGAGCTGGGTCTCGCCCTTGGGGGTGACCTTGCCCACGAGGATGTCGCCGGGCTTCACCTCGGCCCCGATGCGCACGATGCCGGAGTCGTCGAGGTCCTTGAGGGCCTCTTCGCCGGCGTTGGGGATGTCGCGGGTGATCTCTTCGCTGCCGAGCTTCACGTCGCGCGCCATGACCTCGAACTCCTCGATGTGCACCGAGGTGTAGAAGTCCTCCTTCACGACCCGCTCGGAGATGAGGATCGCGTCTTCATAGTTGTAGCCGCCCCAGGGCATGAAGGCCACCACGAGGTTTCTCCCGAGGGCCAGCTCGCCGTTGCTGGTGGCGGGGCCGTCGGCGATGATCTCGCCCGTCTTGACCTTCTGTCCCTTGCGGACGATGGGCTTCTGGTTGAAGGACGTGTTCTGGTTGGCCCTCTTGAACTTCACGAGCCGGTAGATATCGATGCCCGTGTCCTGCGGGTTCTCGCCCACGTCCTCGGCCATGATCACGATGCGCTCGGAGTCCACGTCCTGCACGGTGCCGGGACGGTGGGCGACCACGCACACGCCGGAGTCGCGGGCGACCACCTGCTCCATGCCGGTGCCGACCATGGGCGGCTTGGCGAAGAGCAGCGGCACCGCCTGGCGCTGCATGTTGGAGCCCATGAGCGCCCTGTTGGCGTCGTCATGCTCCAGGAAGGGCACCAGATTCGCGGAGACCGAGAAGAGCTGGTTCGTGGCCACGTCCATGAGGGTGGCCTGGTCGCGGGTGGCCGTCGAGTACTCGCCGTTGCGGATCCTCACCTGCACCATGTCGGCGATGATCCGGCTGTCGGCGTCGAGGGGCTCGGTGGCCTGGATGATGACCTCCTGGTCCTCTTCTATGGCGCTCAGGTAGCGCAGGTCGTCGGTCACGACGCCGTCCTTGACCACGTAGTACGGGGTCTCGATGAATCCGAACTCGTTGACCCGGGCGTAGGTGGACAGGGACACGATGAGGCCGATGTTCGGGCCTTCGGGCGTCTCGATGGGGCACACGCGGCCGTAGTGCGACGGGTGCACGTCGCGCACCTCGAACACGGCCCGCTCCCGGGTGAGGCCCCCGGGGCCCAGCGCCGAGAGCCTTCTCTTGTGCGTGATGGCGGACAGCGGGTTCGTCTGGTCCATGAACTGGGAGAGCTGGCCGGACCCGAAGAACTCCCTGATCACCGCGCTCACGGGCTTGGGGTTGATGAGGTTGTTGGGCATCATGGTCTCCACGTCCTGGAGGCTCATGCGCTCCTTGATGGCCCGCTCCATCCTCACGAGGCCGATGCGGTACTGGTTTTCCAGGAGCTCGCCCACGGAGCGGACCCTGCGGTTGGACATGTGGTCGATGTCGTCCACCGATCTGCCCTGTACGCCGTCCTTGAGCTCCAGGAGGTAGCGCACGGTCATCATGATGTCTTCCTTGCGGAGCACGGTGTGGTCCAGGGACGCCTCTTCCTCGGTGACGCCCAGCTTCTGGTTGATCTTCATCCGGCCGACCCGGGAAAGGTCGTAGTACGCCGGGTTGAAGAACAGGTTCTCGAAGAAGTGGGTGGCGATCTCCAGGGTGGGAGGGTTCGACGGCCGGAGCCTGCGGTAGATCTCGATGATGGCCTCTTCCGAGGTGTCCACCCTGTCGAGGCCCAGCGTCTTCGACAGCGACGAGGAGTAGCTCACCTCGTCGAAGTAGATGGTGGAGATCTGCCCGATATTCTGTTCATGGATTTTGGCCAGGAGGTCGCCGGTGAGCTCCTGGTTGGCGTCGGCGATGATCTCGCCCGTCTCCATGTTCACGATGTCGTCGGCCAGGACCTTGCCCAGGATGTCGTCCTCCTCGAGGACCACCGGCTCGAGCTCGACGCCCTGGAGCCTCTTGACGAGCTTGGGCGTGACCTTCTTGCCTGCCTTGAGCACCACCTCTTCGGAGCCTTTGATCTTTATGTCGTCGTCGACCTTCAGCCCGCGCATACTGGCGACGTCGAGGTGCTTGTAGACCTTGCCCTTCGGCGCGAACTCGTAGCGCTGCGTCGGGTAGTACATCCCGAGGATCTCCTGGTTGGAGTACCCCATGGCCTTGAGCAGGGTGGTCACCGGCATCTTCCGCCGGCGGTCGATCCTCAGGTACAGGATGCCCTTGGCGTCGAAGTCGAGATCGATCCAGGAGCCGCGCGCCGGGATGATCCGGGCGGAGAACAGGAGCCTGCCGCCGGAGGCGGCCCGGGCGGAGGCCTTGTCGAAGAAGATGCCGGGCGAGCGGTGAAGCTGGTTGACGATCACGCGCTCGGTTCCGTTGATGATGAAGGTGGAGGAAGGCGTCATGAGCGGCAGCTCGCCGAAATACACCTCCTGCTCCTTGATGTCGCGAATGCTCTGCGTGCCGGTCTCCTCGTCGCGGTCCCAGACCACGAGCCGGACCTTGAGCGTCACGGAGGCCGCGAAGGTGAGCCCCTTCTGTATGCACTCGTCCATGTCGTACTTCGGCTCCCCGAGGCGGTACTCCACGAACTCCAGGGAGGCGTCCTCGTTGAAGTCCTTGATGGGGAACACCGACTTGAAAACGGATTGAAGACCTATGTCTTTCCTTTTCTCAGGTGCGATATCTTTTTGTAAAAAGGCACTGTAGGACTTCTTGGGCAGCTCCACGAGATCGGGGATGTCCAGGATCGCCTGCCTCTTTGCAAAACTCTTGCGCCTAACTTGAGGGTCCAAAAGGATTTCTTCTATCATCTACGGTCTTCCTTTTTTAGGGGTTTGCGTTCTTCTTCTGCCTGAATTATATCTTATAAATTATAGCACAAAAGGGGTTGGCGCAAACCAACCCCACGAAAACAAACATTTTTCAGACCGACTACTTGATCTCCACCGCGGCGCCTGCTTCCTCGAGCTTCTTCTTGGCATCCTCGGCATCGGCCTTGGAAACCGCGGCCTTGATGACCGTGGGGGCGCCTTCCACGGCATCCTTGGCCTCCTTGAGGCCGAGGTCGGTGAGCGAGCGGACGACCTTGATGACCTGGATCTTCTGGGCGCCGGCGTCCTTCAGGACGACGTCGAACTCGGTCTTTTCTTCCTCGGCCGCCGCGGCGGGGGCCGCGCCTGCCGGCATCGCCGCGACCATGCCCACCGGGGCCGCCGCGCTCACGCCGAACTTCTCTTCGAGCTCCTTCACGAATCCCGCAAGCTCGAGCACTGTCATATTCTCAATATATTTTATTACATCTTCTTTCGTGATATCAGCCATTTCTCTTACTCTCCTTGTTTTTGTTTTTCAATTGCACTGAGCACATACAACAGCTGCCTCAGCATTGCGGCCATGACCCCGACGAAGTTGGTCGCCGGAGCGTTGAGCGAGCCGAGCATCTGGGCCAGGAGCTGTTCCCTTCCGGGCATCCTGGCGAGCGACTGAACGTCCTCGGCCGTGAGCACCTGCCTGCCGAGCACGCCTGTCTGGATCTCCAGCTTCTCGTTCTCCTTCGCGAAGTCCACGAGGATCTTCGCGATGGCGACGGGGTCCTTGAACGCCATGGCGACGGCGGTGGGCCCTGCGAAGGAGTCTTCCAGCACGTGCGCGGGGAGGCCCTGAGAAGCCCTCTCGAGGAGGGTGTTCTTCACGACCTTGTAGGTCCCGCCCGCTGCCTTGACGCTCTTCCTCAGCCGGGTCGTCTTTTCGACGTTGAGCCCCATGTAGTCGGTCACGAAGACCGCCTGGGATCTCCCCAGCTCATCACGCAACTGATCGATGGTTACTGCCTTCTGTTCTTTCTTCAATGAATTACCTCACCCCTTTCTTGTATGGTCTATCCTGTCAAAGGGTGCCGGGGAAAACTTCCCAGATCTCGGCGGGCTTTCAATGATTAAGTCCGCCCCCGAAGGGCGGACGCCCGCTGTCTTTGACCAGGACGCTTGGCCTATCGTCTATTTCAACGTCTGGGGAACTTCGACCGGGTCCACCTTCACGCCGGGACCCATGGTGCTGGAAACGGTGACGCTCTTGAGGTAGGTTCCCTTGCTCGAAGAGGGCTTGAGCTTCATGATCAGTTCGAACAGCGCCTTCACGTTGTCGCTGATCTTGTCTTTTCCGAAGGACACCTTGCCGATGGCGCAGTGGACGATGCCCACCTTGTCCACGCGGAAGTCCACGCGGCCGGCCTTCATCTCGCCCACGGCCTTGGCGACGTCGAACGTCACGGTGCCGACCTTGGGGTTGGGCATCATGCCGCGCGGCCCCAGAATCTTGCCCAGTTTGCCGACCAGACCCATCATATCGGGGGTGGCGATGACCTTATCGAAATCGAGCCACCCGCCCTGGATCTTCTCGGCCATGTCCTCAGCGCCCACGTAGTCGGCCCCGGCGTCCCTGGCTTCCTTCTCCTTGTCGCCCTTGGCGAACACGAGAACGCGGGTCGTCTTGCCCGTGCCGTGCGGCAGGACCAGCGAGCCGCGGACCATCTGGTCGGCGTGCCTGGGGTCGACGCCGAGCCTCATGGCCACGTCGATGCTCTCGTCGAACTTCGCGTACGAGGTTTCGAGCACGAGCCCGAGGGCCTCGTCCAGTTTATATTTCCTCTGGGGGTCAACCTTCTTCTTGACCTCGAGATATTTCTTCCCACTCTTCGCCATGACTCATTTCTCCTTAATCGACAACCTCAATGCCCATGCTCCGAGCGGTGCCGGCTATGATCTTGACGGCCTGGTCCATGTCGGCCGTGTTCAGGTCTTTCATCTTCTGGTTGGCTATGTCCTTGAGCTGAGCTTTCGTGAGCTTGGCCACCTTGTCCTTGTTGGGGATCGACGAGCCCTTCTCGATGCCAGCCGCCTTGATGAGCAGCGTGGAAGCCGGCGGGCTCTTGGTGATGAAGGTGAAGGACCG
>JAKLDU010000045.1 GCA_022703355.1 Deltaproteobacteria bacterium
AGCCGCCTCGAGAAGTGGGGGATGACGAGCCCGATGAAGGCGATGACCCCCGAGACCGCCACGCACACCCCGGTGATGAGAGAGGCGGCGAGGAGCAGGAGGGCCTTGGCCTTCCGCGCGTCGAGCCCCAGGTGGTAGGATGTCTCGTCGCCCAGCGAAAGGAGGTTCAGGTCCCTGGCGAAGAGGGTGAGCCCCAGCGCCAGGGGGAGGATGGCGGCGAGCATCGCCCCTGAGCCCTCGGGGGGGGAGCTCAGGGATCCCATGAGCCAGAGGATGGCGGCGTGCACGTCTCGGGAGGATGCCACCGAGAAGATGAACATCACGGCGGAGGAAAAGATGAAGCTCAGGATCACGCCCGTCAGGATGAGCATGCTGTTCGTGAAGTTCCGGGCGTACGCGGCCCCCAGGACCACGCCGACGCTCAGGCAGCACCCGGCGAAGCAGAGCGCCGCCATGGGCAGGCCGCCCAGGCCCAGGAGAATGGCGATCACCGCGCCCAGCGCGCCCCCGCCGGACACGCCCAAGGTGTAGGGCTCCGCCAGGGGGTTCCTGAGGATGGCCTGGAACACCACCCCGCACGCCGCCAGCGATGCGCCCACGGTGCCTGCCGTTATGACCCTCGGCAGGCGGAGCTCCCAGACGAGGGTGCCGGCCATTCCACCGGCGGAAGGGTCGAGGAGGGCGCGGAGGGTTTCCGCCGGGGGGAGTGGGGTGCCCCCGGTGAACAGGGCGATGACGACGCTCGCGAGGGTGAAGAACAGCAGGAGGGCGAGGACGGCGGCCCTGTTCACGAAAGCCCCGGGTAGAGCTTTTCCATCACGGCCTCGAACGCCTTGAGATACATGCCCGGGGTGGGCTGACACACCAGGTCCGCATCCATGACGTAGACCCTGTTCGCCTTCACCGCCTTGATCCGGGGGAAGGTTCTCCAGGAGGCCGCCCCGTTTTCCAGGTCCTCCATGTCGCTCACGACGAAGATGACGTCCGGGTCTGCGGCCGCCACGGACTCCACGTTGACCCGCGGGTACTTGGCGGGAAGGCTATCGAAGATGTTCGTGGCGCCCGCAGCCCTTATGATCTCCCCGGTGAAGGTCCGGGCGCTGGCGGTGATGAGCGGGCTCGTCCCCATCTGCCAGAACACGCGGGGCCTTCCCTCGGCGGGCAGCCTGGCCCGCAGGCCGGAGATCCTCTTCGAGACGCCAGCCACGATCCGGTCCGCGTCCTTCCCTCTTCCCAGGATGACCCCCAGGCGACGGAACTCGCGGCACATGCAGGAAAACGCCTCGCACCCCTCGAAGACCTCGACCTTCACGCCGAGCCGCCTGAGCTTTTCGATGTCGTTTTTCCTGTTGCTGTCCGTGCTGGCCAGCACGAGGTCCGGCTTCAGGGTCAGGATCTTCTCGAAATTGAGCAGGGTGAGGCTCCCGATCACCTGCTTGCCCTTCGCGTAGTCCGGGCAGAAGGTCGTTATGCCCACGAGCCGGTTCTGGCACGTCAGGTCGTAGACCTGCCGCGTGAGCGAGGGCGCCAGGGACACGATCCTTCGGGGCGTCTGCCCGAAGGCGCAGGTGGCCGCAAGGAGGATGAATGCCATGCCTGAAACCGTGCACCATGGGATTCTGCGCGTGGGGGACAACTCTCACCGCCGGGATCCGGGCGTGACAGGCGGCTTTTCATCGCCTGCAGCCCCGGATTTTCTGTCTTTTGGTGACAGTGTAAGCACAGAATCACCGCGCAGGCAAGCCCCGCGAGAGGGCTTCGTTTCCGGCGCGCTATCTCCTGCGGATGGTGAGCTCGTCGCCGGGCTGGATCCTCGCGCCGGGCGAGAGCTTGTTCCACGCGAGGACGTCGCGGGCGGACACGGCGAAGCGTTTCGAGATGCCCCAGATCGTGTCCCCCTTCCTGACCTTGTACTGGATCTCCCCAGCCGGGGGTGCGTCCTGTGCGGACGGGGAGCTTCCGGACGAAACGCCCCCCTTCCCGCCGGGGATGTTCAGGACCATCCTGGGCTGAAGGCTGTCGGCGTTTTCGAGGTTGTTCGCCTCGAGAAGCTCTTTTACGGACGTTCCGTAGCGCCGGGAGATGCCTTTCAGCGTCTCGCCGCCGGCCACGACGTGGGTGCGCCCTTTTCCGGGCTTGTCCGTGGCACTCGCCCGGTCCTCGCTCTTTTCCCCGGAACCGCCCACGTCCTTCTTCTTGCCGGGGATGACGAGCTCCCGGCCGATGGAGAGCGCCTGGCCTTCGGCGAGGCTGTTCGCCTCCCGGAGGCTCTGGACGGTGAGGGAGTTTTCCTGGGCGATGCGGTAGAGGGTGTCGCCCTTCTTCACGACAATGGTGGCGTTCTCCCCGGAGGTCTTCGCGACCTCCTCTTCCTCTTCGGGGGCGTCCTCCTGCCTGCGCACCTTCTCCCCGGATTTCTCCAGCTTCTTCTCCCGCGCCTTGACCGCTTCCCTGCTCTTGCGGTTGCCCTGGCTCCTGATGTACTCGGCGACGGTGTCGGCGGTGCCCTCGGGGACCTTGAGCACGTGGCCGTTCTCCGAAGGCGGGGTGCACTTTTTCACGAGCTCCGCGTTGAGCAGGCAGATCTGCCTGTTTGGCACCCCCAGGAGATCCGCGATCTCCTCGAGGTACGTGAGGCTCGGCACCCGGACGGTGTCGTAGGCCACGGCGTTCTTCCTGTCGGACTCGTCGAGCCCGTAGTACGCCCGGTTCTTCGCCAGGACGATGGTGGCGATGAGCTTGGGGATGTAGTCGAGGGTTTCGTGCTTGATGGGCATGTGGTGGGAGATGTCCCAGTAATTGTTGATCTCGGGGTGGTTCTTCATGATCCGGTACAGGTTGCCCTCGCCTGCGTTGTACGCGGCGCTGGCCAGGAGCCAGTCGTTGAAGATGGCGTAGAGGGCCTTGAGGTACCTCGCCGCGGCGTGGGTGGACTTGATCATGTCCCTGCGTTCGTCCACCCAGGTGTTCACCGTGAGCTTGTAGTTTCTGGCCGTGTCCGCGGTGAACTGCCAGTACCCGGTGGCGCCCGCGGGGGAGACGGCGTTGGGCCGGCCGCCGCTTTCGATCATGCAGAGGTAGACCATGTCCTTCGGGATGCCGTAGCTCGCGAAGATCTTCTCCATGGACGGGCGCACCGTGTCGAAGGTGGCGAGCTCGGCCCGGAAATGCTTCTTCAGGGGGCCCGCGAAGCGCTTGATCCACCACTGGATCCGGTTGTTCATCTCGAAGTCGAGATCGTGGGAGGAGGTGGGCTCCAGGGGTGCGATCTCCCCCGTGTCGGAATCGCCCTCGGATTTCTTCAGCTGAAGCTCTTCGGGTTTCACTGAGGGTTTTGCGAATGCTTCGGGGATTCCGATTTTACATGAGGCGAGTATTTCAAAGGGTTTGAACAACACCTGACTGCCCGATCCTGATGGCAGGAACCACGGCGGGGGGATCTCCTGGTGGGTATAGGAACACCCCAGGACGACGCCCAGTACGAGAAGGAAGAGAAACACCCTCGACTTCATGCCCTTTTCCATACCTCCCGTCGCATAGACCCCATATACTACCCCCATCCCCTGAACCCTTCAAGAATTTTTTTCATCTAAAATATCGAAATGAAAAGACCGATCTCACTGGATACTGGATTCAGAAAGATACGAGTGAATTGAACATAGAGCAAGGAGACGGATGCAATGAATCTTCCCGTAGTGCAACACCACAACTTTTCCGAGTTGATCGGCAGGTTTGAGTCTTTTCCCGTGCTCGGCAAGGAAGAAGAGTACGACCTCGCAGTGAGGCTCAGGGACTTCCACGATCTCGACGCGGCCCACAGGCTCGTGACCTCGAATCTGAGAAACGTGGTGCGCATAGCCATGGATTATGTCGGCTATGGCCTGCCCATAGAGGACGTCGTTCAGGAAGGCACGATTGGTCTCATGGTTGCGGTAAAGAAGTTCGACCCTGACAAAGGGAACCGCCTCATGACCTACGCCGTCTGGTGGATCAAGGCCATGATCCACGACTACATCCTGAAGTTCTACTCCCAGGTCAAGCTGGGCACCACCAAGCTTCAGAAGCGCCTGTTCTACGGCCTGAACAGGCTCTCGGCCGAAGAGGAGGTCGTGGACGGCAATATCAGCGACCGCACCCAGGCCATCTCAGCCCGGCTCGACGCGGACCCGCAGCAGGTCGAGGAGATCATCACCCGCCTGACCTACCGCGACCAGTCTCTGGACACGCCGCTGGCAGAAGACAGCGAGGCGAGCTTCATGGACCTTCTGGCCGACTCCCGCTTCAATCCCGAGGACCACGTGATGGAACAGGAGAGGACCTCCCTGGTCACGGACCAGGTGCACCAGGCCATCGCCACCCTGTCCGACCGCGAGCAGGACATCGTCAGGCAGAGGCTCATGGCCGAGCGTCCCCAGACCCTCGAGGACCTGGGCAGGCAGTACAACATCTCCAAGGAGCGCATCCGCCAGATCGAGAACAACGTGAAGACCAAGCTCAGGAAGGCCCTCGAAGGCGAGATGGACGCCATGACGCAGTAGGGCGGTCAGGCATGGCACACCAGAGAAGGCATCCCCTGCGGGACATACTGGACCTCCAGGACAGGATGAACAGGGTGTTCGAGGAAAGCCTGCGGGACACCGGGCTTTCCCGGCTCCCTGGCCATTGCGTGCCCCCGGTGGACGTGTTCGAGGACGACGAGGTCATGTACATCAGGGCCGAGCTCCCGGGCGTGAAGAGGGAAGACATCGTCCTGGACTTTTCCGACGGCGTCATCACCATTTCCGGCACGAAGCCCTTCGCCCACGACAGCCAGAAAGAAAACTACCACATGATCGAGCGCCAGTACGGCTCGTTCAGGAGGAGCTTCAGCCTCTCCTACCCGGTGGACACAAGCAAGGTCCGGGCGAAGTTCGAAAGCGGCGTGCTCGAGGTGTCCTTTCCCAAGGTAGAGGACAGGAGCACCCGCAGGATCCCCATCAACGAGAGGTGACCAGGTATCTGTCCAGGTTGAGCGTGCAGCCGCCGAACACCTTCGAGATGCGCTCTTCGAGGGTGATCCCCGGGTGGATGACCTCGTCGGGGCTGCCTGTCTGGAGGTAATAAAACCTCCCGCCTGGCGTGAGAGTGCGCAGCACGGCCTCCACGAGGCTTTCCCTGGGCGAGAAGGAGCGCGACATCAGGGCGGGGTATGGCCCCAGGGTTTTCTTCAGGGGGTCTGCCTCCTCCACCTGAACACCCTTCAGCCCCAGCACCTGGACCGCATGGCGCAGGAACAGGGATTTCTTTGCGCTCCGCTCGATGAGGCAGACCGCGGCTGCCGGGTTGGCAACCTTGTAGGGGATGCCCAGAAAACCGGATCCCGAGCCCAGGTCGGCGATGGCCGGCTCGCGGATGGAGGCGAGGATTTCCATGGTGTGGCGCACCTGGTCCTCGAGGGTTTCTTCCAGGGACGGGCTCACGAGGTGAAGCCGCCGGTTGAAGCGCCTCACTTCCCCGATCCAGGTGACTATCGCCTCATCCATCACTTCCCCACACAGAACCGGGAAAAGATGTCGTCCAGGAGATCGGCGGGCGCGTCCTCACCGGTGATGTCCCTCAGGGAGCGCAGGGCTGCCCCCAGATCCATGGACAGCGCATCGGGCGTCATGCCCCGGCGTGCGGACTCCAGGCAGTGCGCGAGGTCTTCCCGGGCCCGGGCGAGCAGGTAGGCGTGCCGCTCGAGAAAGACCCGGGGGAGGTCCTGGGGGAAGAGGGAGGTCATGGCCTCGAGAAGGCCCTCGATGCCCAGGCCGTACTTGGCCGACACCCAGACGTGCCCGTCGCCCTGCCCCGCCTCCACCAGGTCCGCCTTGTTCATGACGATGAGGGTCTTTTCCCCCAGGTTCAGCCACTGCTCTTCCCCGGGGGAGAAGCCCGCCGAGGCATCCACCACGTAGAGGACGAGGTGTGATTTCTTCAGTATCTCCATCGTGTTCTGAATACCGATCTCCTCGGGCCCCGACGAGGCGGTCCTGATCCCCGCCGTGTCGTGGAAGATGAAGTCGACCCCGGAGATCTCGAGGCGCTCCCTCAGGATATCCCGGGTCGTGCCCCCTTCGTGGTGGACGATGGCCCGGGGGTAGCCGAGGATGGCGTTGAAGAGCGACGATTTTCCCGCATTGGGGAGCCCCGCGATGGTGGTGACGACGCCGGAGTAGATCCGGGAGGCTTCCGAGGCGCCTTCGAGCAGGCCGTCGATCTCGCCCAGGAGGGCGTCGAGCGAGGAGGGCAGGGAGTCGAGCCCGGGGTCGGCCTCGTCGAGGATGAACGAGGCCTCGATGGAGGAGAGCAGAACCTGGATTTCGTCCGCGAGGGCGCCGACGTCTCCCGAGAGGCCGCCTTCCAGCAGGCTCCTCGCCATGTCCGCGCCCGGGGCGCTCCCGGCGGAGACGAGCGCGCCCACGCCTTCGGCCTGGGCGAGATCGATCTTGCCGTTCAGGAAGGCCCGCCGCGTGAACTCGCCTTTTTCCGCCAGCCTCGCCAGCCCGGTGCCCCGGATGAGCTCCATGACGCTGTCCACGATCAGCGGGTTGCCGTGGCAGCCGAGCTCGGAGAGATCCTCGCCCGTGTACGAGCGGGGGGCGGGGTGGAAGACCGCCATGGCCTTCTCCACGACCCGGCCGGTCCTGTCCCTGAGGGAGGCGGGCATCTGAACGTGCGCGGGCCAGGTCTCGCGCCCGGTGATGGCGGTGAGGATCTCCCCCGTGCGGGGGCCGCTGATCCTCACGGTGCTGATGCCGCCGCGCCCCCGGGGCGTGGATTCGGCATAGATGGTGTCGCTTACGATCTCGTTCCCTTCCTCGGGAGGATGACGACCTTCTTGTAGACACCCTCCCCGATGCTCCTGGTGTTCACCCGGGAATCGTTCTTGAGCGCGAGGTGGATGATGCGCCGGTCGTAGGGGTTCATTTTCTCGAGGGACACCGACTGGCCCGTCCTCTTGACTTTCTGCCCCATCTTCATGGCCATGGACCGCAGGTGGTCCACGTGCCTCTTCCGGTAGCCCTCGGTGTCGATGGTGGCGTACACGGGCTCCTCGCGGTCCTTGTTCAGGATCCGGTTGACGATGAACTGCAGGGCGTCGATGGTGGCGCCGCGCTTGCCGATGAGGAGGCCAGAACCGTCCCCCGCGACATCGATGACGCCGTCATCCCTGACCCGCACTTCCGCCGGCATGTTCATGAGGGCGAGGATGTCCTTCACGATCCCCTGCGCCTGTTCGAGGATCTCCGGAGGGACCTGGGCCGGCTCCTGGAGGGGTTCCTCCGCGGCATGGTCAGGCCTTTCCTCCTGCCGTTCCTCTCTCCCGTATCCCCTCTCGACCCACCGCTGCTCGCGGGGTTCGCGGCGCTCCCGGTGCTCGTAATGCTCCCGGGCCGGGCGGTGATCACGGTGCTCCTCCCGGTCCCGGGGGGCGGGCTCATCCTCGTGAGGGGCCAGGCGGGGCGGGCGCGGTTCCCCTTTTGCCGCGGGGCGCGCGAGGATCCTGGCGGATTTCGTCCCTATGCCGAAGATGCCCTTGGAGCCTTCCGATACCACCTGGATCTCGAGGCTCTCGAAATCCAGCCGGAACGTCTTCATTGCCTGGACGATGGCCTCGTCCACAGATTTTGCTTCGAATTCCCTGAAATCCTCTTCCATGTGTTTCCTCTCCTATGCGTGTTTCCTGTTGATGTAGGCCTGCTGGGCGATGGAGAGAATGTTGCTGATCAGCCAGTAAATGACCAGGCCCGAAGGGAAGTTGAGAAAAAGCACCGTAAACATGACAGGCATGATGAGCATGACTTTCTGCTGCATCTCGTCCCCGGGTGCGGGGGACATCTTCTGCATGACGAACTGGCTCAGCCCCATGAGGATCGGGGTGATGTAGTAGGGGTCTTTCGCCGAGAGGTCCGGGAGCCAGGTGCCGAACATGTGGAAGGGCGTGTGCCTGAGCTCGATGGCCTGGTAGAAGACCCGGTAGAGCGCGAAGAGGATGGGGATCTGCAGGAGCATGGGCAGGCACCCGCCCATGGGGTTGATCTTGTGCTCCGAGTAGAGCTTCATGAGCTCCTGGTTGAGCTTCTGCTTGTCGTCCTTGTATTTCGTCTGGATTTCTTTCATGAGGGGCTGGATTTTCTGCAGCTCCTTCATGGACTTGAAGCTCTTGAGCGTGAGGGGGTACAGGATGATCTTGATGAGGATGGTGAGGATAATGATGGTCAGCCCGTAGCTTTTCACATAGGCGAAGATCCAGTTCATGGCCACGAGCATGGGCTTGGCGATGATGTCGAAGAAGCCGAAATCGAGGGCCTTGTTCAGGTTGTAGTTGGCGGCCTTGAGGATGTTGAACTCCTTTGGCCCCACGAACAGGAGATAGTCCTTCTGCACGCTCATCCCGGGCTGGATGCTCGCGGTCCCGGAGCGGTAGACCATCCTCACCACGCTCTCGCTGGTCCGCCTGATGGTGAGGGTGGTGTTCACGGGGCTGGTGGGGATGAGGGTTTTGAGAAAGTACTTGTCCTCGAACCCGAACCACTGGACGCTGCCGGAGAAATCCCGGTAAATGCCGATGTCTTCGACCTTCTTGAGCTTGAACTCCTCGAGGTGCTTGTCCGCGAGCAGCACGGGTCCCTGGAACGAGTAGCCGTCGAGCTTTGCGCCACTGCGGTAGATCCCGTCCACGTACTGCTGCATGTCGGCCTGCAGGGGTGCGGCGGTGTGGTTTTCCACCACCATGCGGTAGCCCAGGGTGTAGGTTTTGGGGTCGATGGTGAAGATCTTCCTCAATACGACGCCGGGCATCGGCTGGGCGGTGAAGGCGATCTCCCGGGACACGCCCGTGCTGTCAGGCTGGGACCTCGTTGCCTGGTACGCGACCGAGGCGTCCGAAAACTTGTCGCCCAGGCCGAAGACGGGCATGGGGGTGTTGACGACGTCTACGGTTTTCGATCTCGGGTCCAGCTCTTCGTGGAATTTTTTCAGCTGGAAAGAGGTGATCGCTCCGCCGGTGGAAGAGAAGGTCGCCCGGTAGAGCGGGGTGTCGACCGCCAGGGTCTGGGCCGCGGCTGCAGCCGGCGCCGGCGCCTGGGCAGGGGGCATGGCCGGGAGCGGGACGGCGGCCGGGGTTTTCGGGGCCGCGGCCACGGGAGCTTCCTGCCGTGCCGGCTGCTTCGGGGGCTGCTGGGGGGCCTTGTTCTTCAGGAAGAACACGTCCCAGAGCAGGAGTATCGCAAGTGAGATGACAACGGCGAGCAGGGTCTTTTTTTCCATGGGGTCTCGTCTCCTTGGGATGCTCTACACGGGGTCATATCCGCCGGGGTGGAACGGGTTGCACTTGAGCACCCTGACGGCTGCTTTCAGGAGACCTCTGGCGACCCCGTACTTCTGGACGGCCTCGATCGCGTATTCGGAACAGGTGGGCCAGAACCGGCAGGAGGGCGGAAGGCCCGGCGATATGGCCTTCTGGTAAAATCGGATCATCATGACAAGCACTTTCTTTCCCATGCCCGCGAACCCATGGCGCCACGGACCTCCTTGAGGAGCATCCCGTAGCACGCGTCTTGATCCTGTTTTCTCGCAATGAGGACGATATCGTACCCAGGAGGGAAGATCTCTTTATTCCTGCGATAAATTTCCCGTAAGAGCCTCTTGATTCTATTCCTCTTTACAGCGGTTCCCACTCTCTTGCTCACGGTGAAGCCAACACGAACATGATGCAGTTCATTGGGGGCGGCGAGAATGATGAGGTGATCGGTAACCAGCCGGCGAACTTTCTTCGCCTCGACGTTCAGGAATTCGTGTCTTTTCCTCAGCCGCTCCCGCTTCGGGAATCTTTCGTCTGACATTACACAGCCAAACGCTTGCGTCCCTTGGCCCTCCTTGCATTGATCACCGATCTCCCGCCCTTGGTGCGCATACGGACGAGGAAACCGTGCGTGCGCTTGCGCCTGGTGTTGTGTGGTTGAAATGTCCGCTTCATCAAATACCTCGTTCTTCGATTTTAGGCGCTTACTAATGACATACCCCCCTCGTGCTTGTCAAGAAGCAAAAGGATGAAGGGACGTTGCGGGATCGGGGAAGGAAAAGGCCCGGCCGTTCCGGTGCTTGTCTCTCCCCTCGTTCTCCGGTATACCTCATCCCATGACAGGGGTGTTCTGCACGAAAGAGGTCACCGCCGGCACCGACGGGAGCGCCCGGGGCGTGCTGGGGATGCTCGAAGGGGCCATGGGCGGATCCCCCGTCTTCTGCATGGACCAGATCCATTCGGACATCATCGTGTGTGCGGAAGACCTGGCGCAAGGGGAGATCCCCCGGGCCGACGCCATCATCTCAGGGAACCCGGACCACCTGCTCTGCGTGCGCACCGCGGACTGCGTGCCCGTGCTCGCGTGGTCCGTGGACGGCCCCCTCATGGCCGCCGTCCATGCGGGGTGGAGAGGTCTCGCTTCGAGGATCGTGGAAAAGACCATCCTTGCCATGCGCTCCCGGGGCTGCGGGGAAATCCGGGCGGCCATCGGGCCGGCCATCGGGCCGTGCTGCTACGAGGTGAAGCCGGACGTGGCCAACGCCCTCGGGGTTGAGCCCGAACTTTCCGGCGGCGGGTCCCTGTACGTGAACCTCTGGGAGGCCGCCCGCTCCCAGCTCGAGGCCGCCGGGCTCGACGGGGGGGCCATAGGGGTCAGGGCGCTGTGCACCTCCTGCGACCCGGGGCGGTTCAATTCCTTCCGCAGGCAGGGTGCAAACGCGGGCAGGAACATATCGGTCATAGGGGGGAAGGCGTGGTTGTTGCCGGGATTACAGGCGGGATAGCAACGGGGAAATCCACGGTCTCCCAGGCCCTTGCCTTTTTCGGCGCCGTGGTGGTGGACGCGGACGCCATCGCGCGCGAGGTGGCGGGGAAAGGCTCGGCTGTCCTTCAGGCCATCAGGGACAGGTTCGGCGACGGGGTGCTGGGGCCCGACGGGGAGCTCGACCGGGCGCGCCTGGGTTCGATCATCTTCAGCGACCACGGGAAAAAAGAGGAGCTCAACGCCATCGTCCACCCGGCCGTGTACCGGGAGATGGGCCTGCGCATCGAGGCCGCGGGGGCAAAAGACAGCAGGGCGGTGGTGGTCTGCGACGTGCCCCTGCTCATCGAAACGGGCATGCACGGAGCATACCGGCACGTGATCCTGGTGTATGTGCCGGAACCCGTCCAGATCGAGCGGCTCATGGCCCGGGACCGGATCACCCGGGAGCAGGCGCTCCTGAAGGTGCGCTCCCAGATGCCCATCGACGAAAAGAGAAAGTACGCGACCCTGGTCATCGACAACAGCGGCACCCGGGAACAGACCCGGGAGCAGGCGCTGTCCGTTTACAGGCGCCTCGAAGGCGAGGCGTGAGAACACCACGCAGGTGCGGGAAAATCCCGGGACGGCCCCGGAGAAGCGAGTCGTGAGGGAATGCCGTGCAGGTGCCCTCCCGAAGCCGGGGGTAGGCGTCACGCACCCTTGGAGAGGCGGGCAGGCCTTTTAAGCCGGTGCAGGCTCACTGCCGGACGGCCCTTCGCTCTTCCCGGCTCGGGCGTTTTCGCCCGCCTCGGGCCGGATTCCCATCCCGGCAAGGGCTGCCTTCGGGTCGACCCGGCGCAGGGCGGGGGCGCTTTTTCCCATGCCCGTGCCGGAGGCCGCTTCATCCCTGCCCCTCTCCTCGCGGATGAGGTCGGCGAACTGCCCGGCCTCCCGGAAGGAGGGGTCGGTCTCCGCGCTGCGCTCGATCCAGAGCAGGGCGTATTCCCAGTCCCGCGCGTCGAAGTACAGCCTCGCTATATTAAAATAGAGGTGCTCGTCCCCGGGGGAGATCTCGAGGGCCTTGAGGTAGTTGTCGAGGGCCTCCTCGGCCATGTTCGCCTTCCTGAGCTCTATGCCGAACTCGTTGAAGATGTGCTTGTTCTCTTCCTCGAACAGGGCTTCGACCCGCGAGAGCTTGTGAAAGACGGTCCTGGCCTTGTCGGTCTGCCCCATCTCCATGTAGAGCGTGCCGATGCCGAAGTTCGCCTTGATGCTTTCCGGGTCTATCCTGAGGGCGGAGTCGTACTCCATCTCCGCGGAGAAGGACTCGCCGCGGGTGCGGTGCCTTTCCGCCAGGGCGAGGTGCTTGTCGTGCTCGCGCTCTTCCTTCGTCCTTATCTTGAAATCGGGCTCGAGGGTGTATTGGGTCAGGAACTCGGCGTACGGGATCTTCACGACGATGCCCGTGGGCTGTCCCTCGTTCCCCAGGAAGCTCACCTGGACGGTTTCCTCGTCCAGCTGCTCGGCGAGGCAGTAGTTCTTGACCCGCTGGGTCTTCTGGGTGTGGCCCGTGCCCAGGGTGATGGTGGTCTCCTCGTAGAACACACCGGCTATCTCCTTCAGGAATCTGCCCATGGGTCCGTTATCGGAAGATGATTTTTCCGGGATAACATCATTCTGGGACCCCCGTGGAAGCGACGAGTCGTGTTGACCGGCGGGCCAAGCCGGGATATAAAAAGGCAGAGGGAGGTTCCCATGGCAGAGATCGGGTTCATCGGCGCGGGCGTCATGGCGGAGGCAATCCTGAAGGGCATGCTCAAGAAGGGGCTCTACAAGCCCGGGAAGATAGCCGTCTACGACGTGCGCCCGGAGCGCATGGGGGAGCTGTCCTCCGCGCTGAGGGTGGGCGCAGCGGCCTCCCTGGAAGAGCTGGCCCGAAAGAGCAGGGCGGTGGTCCTCGCGGTGAAGCCCGACAAAGTCCCCGTGGTCCTCGCCCAGGCGAAGGAAGCGCTGGCGGGCAAGCTCATCATCAGCATCGCCGCGGGGGTGTCCCTGGGAAACATCCAGTCCGTGGCGGGCATGGACGCCCGGGTCGTCCGGGTCATGCCCAACACCCCTGCCCAGGTGCTGGAGGGGGTATCCGCCCTGTGCGCCTCGGCCTCCTGCTCCGAATCCGACGTGAGCACCGCCTTTACGATCTTTTCCGCGGTGGGCAGGTGCGTCCGGGTCGACGAGGGCATGATGAACGCGGTCACGGCCCTGTCCGGCTCCGGGCCCGCGTTCTGCTTCCTTTTCCTGGAGGCGCTGGCGGACGGCGCCGTCCGGGCAGGCCTGCCCCGCACCCTTGCCCTGGAGCTCGCCGCCGCGACGCTCAAGGGCTCCGCCGCCATGGTCCTCGAGACGGGCAGGCACCCGGGTGCGCTCAAGGACATGGTCGCCTCCCCCGGCGGCACCACCATCGAAGGGATCGCCGTCCTGGAGGCGAGGGACTTCAGGTCGGCCGCCATGGAAGCGGTCTGGGCGGCGTTCCAGAAGGCGGGCAGACTTTCGTAGGGGCTACACCTTGGTGTTCTTGATGATCTCCACCGCGTCCCGGGGATCGTCCACCACGGCGAATATGGCCCTGTCCTCGGGGAGGATCATGCCCTCGGCGATCATGGTGTCGCTGATCCAGTCCAGCAGGCCCCTCCAGTATTCGGAGCCGACGAGCACCACCGGGAACGGCTTGATCTTGTCGGTCTGGATGAGGGTGAGGGCCTCGAAGAGCTCGTCCATGGTGCCGAAGCCCCCGGGGAAGATCACGTAGCTCATGGCGTACTTGACGAACATGACCTTCCTCACGAAGAAGTAGCGGAAGTTCAGGTGGATGTTCGCGTAGGGGTTCAGGTGCTGCTCGAAGGGCAGCACGATGTTGAGCCCCACGGACTGGCCCCCGCCCTCCTTGGCCCCCTTGTTGGCCGCCTCCATGATCCCCGGGCCGCCCCCGGTGATGACGCAGAAGCCCTCGGTGGCGAGCATCCTCCCCATGTCCTCGGCCATGGTGTAATACTTTTCCCCCGGTTTCGAACGCGCCGAGCCGAAGATGGTTACGGCCGGCTCGAGGCTGGACAGGGTCTCGATCCCGTCCACGAACTCCGCCATGATCCTGAAGATACGCCATGATTCCTGGGGGTTCATATTGTCGATTACATATCGCTCGTTCTTCATCTGCGCTCCTCTCCCGGGGCTTCGGTTCCCATCGCCCCCGGGATGTGGTATGGGGGTGCAAGGAACCTGTATGATCGACCTGCATATTCATACGACACATTCGAGCGATGGGCAATACACTCCCGGGGAAATCATCCAGATGGCCTCCTCCTCGGGCGTCGGGACGGTTTCCTTCTGCGACCACATGGAGGTGGCGGCGGACTTCGAAGGGCTCGCCCTGGCCCCTTCCGCGGGGGTCGAGTTTCTCACGGGAGTGGAGCTTTCCACGGTGCGCGAAGGCCGGGAGCACCACCTCCTGTGCTATGGGTTCGACCCCCGGGGTGAGCTCGTAAACGGGATCATCGCC
>JAKLDU010000046.1 GCA_022703355.1 Deltaproteobacteria bacterium
TCCGCTCCTCGATGCGCTGGGCCTCGATGAGGCGGTTCTCGGCGCGGTAGAAGGCGATGCGCTCCTCGAGCTCCTGCCTGATGGCCTCCATCGCCGTGAGGAGGCTGTCGCGGGGGGTCACGTAGTGCGAGGCGGGATAGATGGGGAAGTGGCCCAGCCTCTCGGTCTTCCTGTTCCTCAGCGTGTCGATGCGCCAGATGGACTCGATGTCGTCCCCGAAGAACTCCACCCGCACGGCAGTGTCCTCCTCGTGCACCGGGAAGATGTCGACGACGTCCCCGCGCACCCGGAAGGTGCCGCGGCTGAAGTCGTAGTCGTTCCGCTCGTACTGGATCTCCACGAGCTTCTTCAGGACGTCGGAGCGGGTGAGACCCCGGCCCTCCTCCAGGTAGAGGAGCATGCCCGAGTAGGCCTCGGGGGAGCCCAGGCCGTAGATGCAGGACACCGAGGCCACGATGATGCAGTCCCCGCGCTCGAAGAGCGCCCGGGTGGCCCGGTGCCGGAGCTTGTCGATATCGTCGTTGATGGAGGAGTCCTTTTCGATGAAGAGGTCCCGTGAAGGCACATAGGCTTCGGGCTGGTAGTAGTCGTAGTAGCTCACGAAGTATTCCACCGCGTTATCCGGGAAGAGGTCGTGGAACTCGCCGTAGAGCTGGGCCGCGAGGATCTTGTTGGGTGCGATGACCAGGGCGGGGCGCTGCATGCGCTCGATGACGCAGGCCATGGTGTAGGTCTTGCCCGAGCCCGTGACCCCGAGGAGCACCTGGTCGCGGACCCCCGCCTCGATGCCTTCGCACAGGTAGTCAATGGCCGCGGGCTGGTCTCCCTGCGGCTGAAAGGGTGAAACTATCTTGAATTCCATAGGTTCGCTACAGCGTCTCCCGGACGGCCCCTCGGGCAGGAGTGCCGGTGCGGAGGCCCGACCTTGTATCGTCGTTCTCTTACAGCGTCTCCCAGAGAGTCCCCTCGGGGGTGTCCTTGAGCTGGATGCCTTTCGAGAGGAGCAGGTCCCTGATCCCGTCCGCTTTCCCGAAGTCACGGGCCTTGCGCGCAGCCGCCCTCTGGCTTATGAGCTCCTCGATCTCGGAGGCCCCCAGGCCGGTGGCGCTCATGCCGGAGCGCCTGACGGACTCCAGGAACCCCGCGGGCTCCTCCTCCAGGATGCCCAGGACCTCGGACGCCTTGCCGAAGGCCCCCTTCACCCCGTCCCTGTCCGCAGCCGTGACCGCGGGCGAGTCGTCCAGCGTCCGGTTGAGCACGGTGGTGAGGTCGTGAAGCAGGGCGATGGCCCGGGGCGTGTTGAAGTCATCGGACAGGGCCTGGTCGAAGTCCTCGAGGAAGGTGCCGGTCAGGGGCGTCAGCCGGTTTTCCGGAGCCGTCGCCGGGCACCGGTTCACCCGGTCGAGCACCTCGTAGAACCTGACCATGGCCTGGGTCGAGGCCTGGAGGGAGTCCCTCGAGAAGTTGATGGGGCTCCGGTAGTGCTGGGAGATGAGCAGGAGCCTGAGCACCTCGGGGTGCACGTCCTTCACGAGGTCCCTGATGGTGAGAAAGTTGCCCAGGGACTTGCTCATCTTCTCGCCGTCGATGGTGACGAAGCCGTTGTGCACCCAGTACCGCACGAAGGGCACGCCGTAGGTGCCCTCGGACTGGGCGATCTCGTTCTCGTGGTGGGGGAAGACCAGGTCGCGGCCGCCGCCGTGGATGTCGATGGTGGGGCCCAGGATGCTCGTGCTCATGGCCGAGCACTCGATGTGCCAGCCCGGCCTGCCCCTTGACCAGGGGCTTTCCCACCAGGGCTCGCCCTCCTTGCTCCTCTTCCACAGGGCGAAGTCGAGGGGGTCGCGCTTGAGCTCTCCGATGTCCACCCGGGCCCCGGCGAGCATCTCCTCGGTGCGCCTGCCGCTCAAGCTTCCGTAGCCCCTGAACTTCGTGACGCTGTAGTAGACGCTGCCGTCGTCGGCGCGGTAGGCGAAACCCTTTTCCTCGAGCCTTAGGATCATGTCGATTATCTGGGGCATGTACTCCGTGGCCTTGGGCTCCACGTCGGCCTTCTGCACCTTGAGGGTGCGCATGTCAGCCTGGAACTCGTCGATGTACCTTTCGGAGATCTCCTTGTACGAGGTGCCCAGCTCGTTGGCCCGGGCGATGATCTTGTCGTCCACGTCGGTGAAGTTCCTCACGAACGTGAGGTCGTAGCCCTTGCTCCGGATGAAGCGGGAAATGACGTCGAAGATGATCATGGAGCGGGCGTGGCCGATGTGGCTCATGTCGTAGACCGTGACCCCGCAGGCGTACATGTTCACCCTGTTGCCGGTGAGCGGCGTGAACTCCTGCTTTTTCCTGAACGGCGTGTTGTAAACGGAAATAGTCATCATGCAACTCCTTGCGGTCGCGCATCTTCCAGGAGCACCACCGCCTGGGCGGCGATGGCGTCGCCCGAGCCGATGTCCCCGAGGCCTTCATGGGTTCTGAACTTCACGGAAATGCGGGATGCATCGATCATGCACGCCCGCGCGATGTTCGCAACCATCCTGTCGCGGAAAGCCGAGAGCTTGGGCTTCTCGCAGATGCAGTTGATGTCGGCGTTCACGAGCCGGTACCCGGAGCTCACCTTCTCCATGACCTCCCGGAGCATGACCAGGGAGTCCATGCCGCTCGTCTCCGGCGCGGTGTCCGGGTACAGCATGCCGATGTCGCCCATGGCGCACGCCCCGAGCAGGGCGTCGCACAGGGCGTGGAGCACCACGTCGCCGTCGGAGTGGCCCAGCAGGCCCCGGGGGTAACTGATGGTCTCCCCCGCGAGGACGAGCTTCCTGCCCACCACCAGACGGTGGATGTCGTACCCTAGGCCGATCCTGAACGGCATTTCAGCAGCGCCTCCGCCATGGCGATGTCCTCCGCCACCGTGATCTTCACATTGTACGGGTCGCCCTCTACGAGCCTGACCCTGCCTCCCAGCTCCTCCACCAGGGCGCTGTCGTCCGTGGCCTCCGCGAAGCCGCGCGCCTGCGCCCGTTCATGGGCCTCGTGGATGACCGCTGCCCGGAAGCACTGGGGGGTCTGCACGGCAAAGAGCTTCGCCCGGGGAACCGTTCTCACTACGACCTCCCCGTCAACCTCTTTTAAGGTATTTGAAGCGGCAAGTCCAGGTATACATGCATCATATTCCCCGATCCCGGCGAGCACCCTTGAGATGAGCCCGGGGCTCACGAAGGGCCTCACCCCGTCGTGGACGAGTATCAGCCCCTCCCTCCGGCAGAGCCCAAGCCCGCTGCGGACTGACTCCTGCCGGGTCCTGCCTCCCGGGGCGAGCTCCAGGGGCTTGCCGAGCCCTGCGAGCAGCGGGCGGGTAAGGTCGAAATCCTCCCGGGGCACCACGACGATCATGCGCTCCACGGCAGGGTGCTCATCAAAGCATTGGACAGACCTTCTGATGAGGGAAACGCCCCCGAGGGTGAAGAACTGTTTTTTCGAGCCGAAGCGGATGCCGCTCCCGCCGCCCACGATGAGGGCGTCAGCTCCCATTGCCCTTGGGTGTCGCGAAGATCATCCTGCCGGCAGGCGTCTGCAGGATCGAGGTGACCACCACTTCGGTGCCCCTGTTGAGCATGCCTTCACCCTGCTCGACCACCACCATGGTCCCGTCCTCCAGGTAGGCAACCCCCTGGCCCCGCTCCTTGCCCTGCTTCGTGATGGTGACGGACAGGCTTTCCCCGGGGAGCACGATGGGCTTGACCGCGTTGGCGAGCTGGTTGATGTTCAGGACGTTGACGCCCTGGATCTGGGCGATCTTGTTCAGGTTGAAGTCGTTGGTGAGCACGTCGGCCTCGAGGTCCTTGGCGAGCGCGATGAGCTTGGAGTCCACCTCCTTGATCTTGGGGAAGTCCTTGTCCGTGATCTCGATCTTTACCTGGGGGCTCTTCTGCAGGCGGTTGAGAATGTCGAGACCCCTCCTCCCCCGTGCACGCTTCAGGGGGTCAGAGGAGTCCGCGATGTGCTGGAGCTCGTTGAGGATGAACTGGGGCGCCACCAGGGTGCCGTCGATAAAACCCGCATCGCAGATGTCCGGGATCCGGCCGTCGATGATGACGCTCGTGTCGAGGATCTTGCGCCGAACGGAATCGCCCCTGCCGGAGTTGCGGAAGACGGGCAGGTGCACGAGTTCCTTGCCCCATTCGAGCCCGATGGTGTAGCCGATGTAGCCGAACACGGAGTTGATGAGAATGAAGAGGAAGATCCCGCCCTCGAGGTTGTCGAGGAACACGTACCCCAGCAGGCTCCCGATGACGAGACCCAGGATGGTGCCCAGGAACCCGCCGATGTAGGCCATGGGGTGGAGCTTCATGCCCCTGATCTCGCTCATGAAGATGACGAGCAGGCACCCTTCGGCTATGACCGGGAAGATGATGGACCAGATGCCGCCGCCCATGTGCTGAACGGCGTACATGATGGCACCGTAAAACACGACCAGCGCCACGAGAACGCGGAGAAACCATCTCATAATGAATGTCCGTCCTAAGCAGTATTCGTTTCGGTCTTGCCCATGGCCTCGAGAAGCAGCTTCTCCACCTCTTTCTTGCCGGCCTTCCTGGAGGTGGAGATCTCGTTCACCAGGAGGTTCTTCGCCGTGTCGTACATCTTGCGCTCGCCGAAGGACAGTTCCTTGCCCCGCTTGAGAATGTTCAGGTCGCGCAGGACCTCGGCGATCTCGAAGGCCGACCCGCTCTTGATCTTTTCCATGTACTCGCGGTACCGCCTGTTCCACGTCTGATTGTCGACGGAAACGGAGCGCTCCCTGAGGATGTTCATGACGCGCTGAATGCCTTTATTGTCAATGAGTTCACGAATGCCCACGTTCTTGACGTTGGTCACGGGCACCATGACGGTCATCTCCGTGTCGAGGACTTTCAAAATAAAAAAAGAAATTGTGCTCCCCGAGATCTCTCTGGTCTCCATGGCTTCCACTTCCGAGACTCCGTGAGCAGGGTAAACGACGATATCTCCCACCTTGAACATGAACTCTTCCCCTTTATTTAAAATAAGACAATAACAATTCGATGTAATTTAGTCAAGGTCGCGGGATCTTTTCGTGAAAATAAATCAGTGATTCTGGGCTTGAGGGCACGACCACCCGCTGCAAGGCTGTCCGGTGGGCGAAGGGGCGGCGGTCCCCCGGGCCCTCGAACTTGACTTTCACGGGACGGATATGAGAAGCAGAGACCCATGACGTACCCTCAAATCGATCCTGTTTTCTTCGAAGTGGGTCCTCTGCAGCTCAGATGGTACGGCCTGATGTACATCATCGGGTTCGCGTGCTCGTATTTCGTGGCGCTGGACCTGGTGAAGCGCAAGGGGTACGACCTGACCCGCCGAGACGTGGAGGACCTCCTGTCCTTCTGCATCGTCGGCCTCATCGTGGGTGCACGCCTGGGCTACTGTCTGTTCTACAACTTCGGCTTCTACCTCCACAACCCGGTGAAGATCCTCGCGGTGTGGGAGGGCGGCATGTCCTTCCACGGCGGGCTGCTGGGCGTCATCGCCGCCATCCTGCTCTTCGCGATGCGCAACAAGGCCGATCCCTTCATGCTGTCGGACCTGGTGGCGATCGTGGCGCCGCTCGGCCTGTTCTTCGGCCGCCTCGCCAATTTCATCAACGGCGAGCTGTGGGGCCGCGTGAGCGACGTGCCCTGGGCCATGGTCTTCCCCGGAGGCGGGCCGCTGCCCCGGCACCCGTCGCAGCTCTACGAGGGAGTCTGTGAGGGAATCCTCCTCTTTGCCCTGCTCTATCTCCTGAGCAGGAAGGTGAGCGCCCGGGGGGTCCTCCTCTCCTGCTTCCTCACGTTCTACGGCTCCATGAGGATATTCCTCGAACAGTTTCGCGAGCCCGATGCCCAGCTGGGGTTTCTCTTCGGGCTCTTCACCATGGGTCAGCTCCTCTCCTCTCTCATGGTGGCGGCAGGCCTGGCCCTGCTCGCCTGCGCCCTAAAGTCCCCGGGGGTTTTCCGCGATACGCTCCGGTAGATGAACGGGAGAGAGACCCTCATGGAGCAGGGCCGGAAGGCCTTCGCGCTCCACAACGGCAACAAGCGGAGGATCATGGGATTGAGCGATCCTCTGGGGGCGCGCGTCGTCCTCACCCTGGTGCCCCTGTGCCTGCATGTCAACCACCCCGAGCTGCCCGGCTTTGTGGGCGACGAGGGCTGCCCGTGCGGGGTCAAGTGCATGGACTGGCCCGAAAGCACGTACCGGAGCATCGAATCGGTGTTCTCTCTTCGGGTGCGGGACGGGGATGTGGCGTGCCTCGTGCCCGGGCACCGGGAGATCGAAGGCATCTTCACCATCGGGTCCGTGGGCAGCCTGGGGCAGACGAGGGAGTCCGACTACGACATCTGGGTGGTGGTGAACGCCGCAGCGGTGGGCAGAACCAGGCTGCGGCTCCTGGAGCGGAAGCTCAGGCTCCTCCAGCGGTGGATCACCAGCCAGTTCATCATCGAGGTGCACTTCTTTCTCATGGACATCGAGGACATCCGGCTGAACGACTTCGGCATCGTGTCCCAGGAGGGGTCCGGCTCGGCGTTGAAGAACATCCTCAAGGAGGAGTTCTATCGCACGCTGACCCTCATCGAGGGCAGGGTCCCCCTGTGGTGGGTGGTCCCCCCTGATTGCGAAAACGGCACCTACCGGGAGCTGAGTGCGCTCGTCGCCCGGCAGGAGGCGGCGGGGGGGAGCGACCTCATCGACATGGGAAACATCACCTCGATACCCGAGGAGGAGCTTTTCGGGGGCGCCCTGTGGCAGATGCACAAGGCCCTCGACGACCCCCTCAAATCGGTGCTGAAGATGGCCCTCGTGGCTACCTACCTCGAGCAGTCCGAGGAAAAGGGTCTGCTCTGCGAGGAGGTCAAGAAGCATGTCATGGAAGCGGACCCGGGCGACATCATCGACCCCTACGAGGAGGTCTACCAGCGCGTGGAGGACTTCTACCGGTCCCGGGGCGACGAAAAGACCCTCGAACTCCTGAGGAAATGCTTCTACCTGAAGATCTCGCCCAATATCCACGTCAACGACCTCATGAGCGTGAGCAGGCACAACAAGCCGAGCATCATGGTGGACATCGTGAAGAAGTGGGGCTGGTCCATCGGCTATCTCGCCGGGCTCAACCGCTTCCACGAGTGGAGCGTGGACAAGTACCGCGCCTTCGGCGACGAGCTCCACGACTATCTCAAGAAGACCACGGTGATCCTCATCCGCCGGGCCAAGTCCTTCCTCATCAACTCCGACCTCGACCAGGACGTGGAGATGGAGATCCTCCGCCGCAGGATCGAGGCCTTCTACGTGTCCAAGGAGGGCAAGATCGATCCCGAGAAGCGGGTGAAGAAGCGGGAGCCCGCCTACGAGGAGATCTTTTTCTCCTACGACGGGGGGCAGTGGTCAATCCACGCCGCCTATCCCGACAAGGCCCGGGAAAAGCCCGTCATGAGGGCGGCCCGCGTCGCCAAGATCGCTGCCTGGCTCGCCTATAACAAGCGCATCGACGCCTCCACGGCCCTGCACATGATTCCCAACGCCTCGAACGCAGCCCTCTCTGACATCCAGGCGCTCCTGAAGGACCTCTACACCCTCATCCCCGACGCCAACTCCGTGGGTCTGGACCGGAACTCCCTCATGGAGAAAAAGTTCGTGAAGCAGGTCGTCGTCATCGGGAACATGGAGATGCCCGACGACAGCAACAACGTCCGCGAGGTGGACCTCCTCTTCATCAACTCCTGGAACGAGCTTTACTGCATCCACCTCACCCCGGACGACCTCGTGCCGTGGATGAAAAGGAACCGGAGGCCCCGGACGGAGATCAGCATCTGGCTTCCCCGGGAAGGCAAGTCGAAGCACCTGGTGAACTTCCTCTACTCCCTGTTCCTCTGATCTCCGAAGCCCCTGCCGGGCCCAGGAAAACCATTGACTGCGGGAATGATTGCCGATATCACAGTCTTGTCCGCACGCCTGTTCCCGGGGGCTGCACCGTAAGGGCACGCGCATCGTCCCGAATCCGGCCCGGGGGCACGCATTTCCGGGAAGGGCGGGGAGAAGGCGCCGGAGGGCCTGGTGAACACAGTGACAATTGGCATGTGCCAGATCGGACAGGGGTATGACTGCGCGCAGAACCTCGAGCGCTCCCTCGCCCTGGTGGACGAGGCCTGTGCCGGGGGCGCCCGCGTCGCGGTCCTGCCGGAGATGTTCTTCACCCCCTACGAGCCCCCTGCGATAAAGCGCGCGGCGAGCCTGTCCAGGGAAGCCCTCGAGAGGGTCAGGGAGCGGGCGGCCAGGCACGGGGTCCTCATCGTGGCCGGTTCCATGCCCTGGGAGGCGCCGGGGGGGAAGCTGTACAACCGCTCCTGGGTCATAGGCCCGAACGGCGAGGTGGTGCACCACCACGACAAGCTCCACCTCTTCGACTGCACCCCGCCGGGCGGTCCGCCCGTCATCGAGTCGGAGACCATCGAACCCGGAGACAGCCTCGGGACCTTCGAGACGCCCTGGGGCACGGCCGCGGCGGTGGTGTGCTACGATATCCGGTTCCCCCAGCTCACCCAGGTCCTCATCGAGAAGGGTGTGCGACTGATTTTCGTCCCTGCCGCGTTCTCGGTCATCACCGGGCCGGCGCACTGGGAGATGCTCGTGAGGGTCCGCGCCCTGGAGCTGCAGGGCTTCGTGGCCGGGGTCCAGCCGGCCCGCAGCCCCTCACTGCGCTACGCCCCCCACGGACATTCGCTTCTCGCCTCTCCCTGGGGGGAGATCATCCTCGAAGCCGGGGAGGGGGAGACCGCTGCGGTGGCGTCCATCGACCTCGACAGGGCGCAGGCCATCCGCGACAGGTTCCCGCTCATCGAACACCGCCGCCTCGACCTCTACCAGACCTGCTGGAAGGCGAAGCCATGATCCAGATACGCTCTCTCACCAAGGCTTTCAAGGGCCAGCGGGTGCTCGACGGCCTCTCCATTGACGTCCCCGATGGAAAGATCACGGTGGTCATCGGGCCCAGCGGCACGGGCAAGAGCGTTTTGCTCAAGCACATCCTCGGCCTCATCAAGCCCGATTCCGGGAGCATCCTCATCGACGGCGCCGACATCACCGCCATGGACGACCTGGCCCTCAACGGGGTGCGGAAGCAGTTCGGGGTGTGCTTCCAGGACGCGGCGCTCTTCGACTCCATGAGCGTGGGCGAGAACGTGGGGTTCCCCTTCGTGATACACACGGAATTCGACCGGGAACGGATCGACCACGAGGTGGAAGCCCTCCTCACCGAGGTGGGCCTGGCGGGCATCGAGGCGAAGATGCCCTCCCAGATCTCCGGCGGCATGCGCAAGCGGGTGGGGCTGGCCCGGGCGCTGGCCATGAGGCCCCGGTTCATCCTCTTCGACGAACCCACCACCGGACTCGACCCCGTGATGTCCAACGCCATCAGCAAGCTTATCCGGCAGGTCCACGACAGGACCTGCGCCACGAGCCTCGTGATCTCCCACGACATCGAGGGGGCCTACTCCATCGCGGACAACATGGCCATGATCTACCGCGGCGGGATCGTCTTCGAGGGGACGCCGGACGACTTCAGGGGCGCGGACGACCCCCTCGTGCAGCAGTTCGTCAACGGCCTGGTCGAGGGGCCCATCAACCCCATCAACCCGGTGAACAGCGGGTGAGGCGAGGGGAAAGCCCCCTCACGGCATCGAGAACAGGATCTCGGGGTCCTTCACCGAGAGCACCGGGCAATGGGCCTTCTTCACGACCTTCTCCGCGGTGTGGCCGAAGAGCACGTGCTTGATGCCCGTTCTGCCCCGGGTGCCGATGACGATGAGATCGACCTTTTCGCGTTTGGAAAACTGGATGATCTCGTAGAAGGGCACGCCGTGGAGGATGTACGTGTCGCAGTGCATGTGCGCGGGCACCAGGGTGGAAACCATCTCCTCGAGACGCTTCGCCGCGTTCTCCTCGAACTCCAGGAAAAGCTGGGGGAGGATGCTGGGACTCAGGTTGTACTCGGAGAACTCCGTGAAATCCTGGAGCACGTGGACGAGAAAAAGCCTGGCCTTGAACACCTCGTTCACCTCGATGGCGTACTTGAGGGCATGCCGTGACGATTCGCTGAAGTCGGTGGGTATCAGGATTCTCTCTATCATGCCCTATAATTTAATTGTGTGGAAACGCGAGTCAATACCTGTTGCCTTTGCCCCACCCGGACATATAGAATGCGCGCCATGGTGAAATGCGCTCCCGCCGTCCTCCTTCTGGCCCTCCTGCTTGCCTCGGGGTGCGCTTCCCTGAAGGTCCCCGTTGAAGGGAGCTACCCTTTCCGGGCCCGGTTCGACGGGACGGCCCTGGTGAAGGGCGAGGCGGTGAGCTTCGAGGGAGCCCTGTCCATCGTCTCGCGGGACAGGGGCTCGGCGCAGATCTACGGGCCCCTGGGGCTCGTCCTCTACACCCTGGACATCTCCGAGGGGAAGGTCAGCATCTACAACGTGTGGGGGAAGAAGGTCCGTGAATACCTGTTCCCCTGCGAAGCGTTCATGGGGCTCATGGCAGGCATCCCCCCGGACACCCCGTACCTCTGGAAGCGCCGCCTCGACGAGGGCTCGTCGCTCACCTACCTCTGGGGCAGGCTGACCCTGGACGAAGAGGAGCTCCCCCGGCGGGTCCACGTGAAGTCGACGCCGCCGGTGGACGCCTCGTTCACGCAGCAGGGCAGGATAATTACATTGCTGATGGATCATGGTTCTGATAAATTGGAGCTCTCGATGGTTGTCATCCAGGGCGGAAGGTGGCTTAAGGGTGTTGTTGGGAATGAAGAGGGAGGCTCTTAGGAACCCATGATAGCGGTGAAATGCCCGAACTGCGGGAAAAAGGTCGTCTGGGACGATTTTCAGCCCATGAGCGTCAAGTGCCCCACGTGCAGGACGGACATCGCCGTCCGTGAGGCGTACAAGGAAAACATCAAGGAGCGGGAGCGCGACCCGAGCGCCGTCATCCGCTACTGCCCCCACTGCCACAACGTCGTGCCGCGCCTGTGGTTCCACCAGTGCGGCAGGTGCAGGTACTGGCTTTTCGGCCCCATCAACTTCCACGGCAACTGGCCCTTCGTGGCGGGTCTCGCCGTGATCTACCTTTTCTTCACCGCTTACTACTGGCTCTTTGCCAGGTAAGCCGGCTCCACGGGCGAAAGAAGGCCTGAGAAGGCCGGACCATGGGCGGAAACTCCTTCGTCAACCCCGAAAAGGTCAAGCTCCTCGCAGAGCGCATGGGCGCCCTGGGCATCAGGGAAGCCGACCTGGTGGAGAGGTTCGTGCGCGCCCAGGGCAGGGGGGGGCAGAAGGTAAACAAGACCTCCTCCTGCGTCCACCTCACGCACGTCCCCACGGGCATCGAGGTGAAATGCCAGGAAACGCGCTCCCGGGAGGCGAACCGATTCTTCGCCAGGCGCACCCTCGCGGACAAGGTGGAGGAGGCGCTGCTCGGGCCTGCCTCCGCGCTGGCCAGGAAGGCGCAGAAGGCGAGAAAGCAGAAGGACAGGCGCGCCCGGAGGGCGAAGGCAAAGGTCGAAGATTTTCTGGAATAAATACTTGCAATATAATCAGATAAATAATAGTACGATACCAGATGTTGTCGGCTGCCGGGAATCTGCATCAGGAGGGGAGCGCATGGAAGGACCTGACGGGTACCTCATGGAGAATCCGGAAGAGGCGGTAAGGCTGGACGTGAAGACCGACCTCGAGGAAGTGAGGAAGCAGGCGATGCTGTGCGGCATCCGCCCGGGGGCACGCGTTCTCGACGCAGGGTGCGGGTCGGGGAAGACAACGACGGTCCTCCACGAAGTCGCCAAGCCCGGCGGCGGGGCCGTGGGGGTCGATTTCGCCCCCGACAGGATAGAATACGCGAAAAAACACTACGGGGACCTGGGCATCGATTTCCACCTCCGGGACATCAGAAACCCCCTCGGCGACCTGGGAACCTTCGACTTCATCTGGGTGCGCTTCGTGCTCGAATATTACCTGGAGGGATCGCGGGACATCATCCGCAGCCTCGCCTCCTCGCTCAATCCCGACGGCGTCCTGTGCCTGCTGGATCTCGACTACAACTCCATGACCCACTACCCCCTCCCCAAGCCCATGGAAGACATCCTCCACCGGCTCGTGGAGAGGATGGGCAGAAAGTACAACTTCGACGCGTTCGTGGGGAGAAAGCTCTACGCCTACCTCAACGAGCTCGGTTTCCGGGACATACGGGTGCAGATGATGCCGCACCACCTTATCTATGGGGAGCTGCGCAGCAGCGACGACTTCAACTGGATCAAAAAGGTCCAGATGGCGTCCCGCAAGGCGCACGACGTCTTCGAAGGCTACCGGGGAGGGTATGAAGGCTTCTTCGAGGATTTCGACGCGTTTTTCCACGATCCCGGGCGGTTTACGTATACGCCGCTCCTGGTCTGCACGGGCACGAAACCGCGCGGCTGAGGGGCTGCATGGAGACTTTGGGGACAGGGCGCACGGCGATGCCGCAGGCGTCCGATGGAAGAACAGCTTGCAAGCGGAGATGTTTTTAAGGGGAACGAGGGCTGTTTTTTGTTCCGGCGGCAGCGGTGGGGACCGCTCGCCGTCGCGTGAAAGGGAAGGGGAGGTGTCACATGGGAATCAAGGAGCATGTGTCCGGGAAAGGTGTGGCCCGGGTCCAGGAAAAACGTGAACACGAATTTTCGCGCTGGACGGTTTCTTTCAACCGCAGGGAGTTCGAGGAGAGATCATCCAAGGCGGTGAGCCTGAAAAAGTTCATCAACGCCGTCAACTACGTCCATTTCTCCGAGGGTCAGATCTTTCTTCACGCCGGGTCAGACGATACGTCGCAGGACTGCCTCATCAGGATCTACCCCGAGCCCTGCCAGGGGACCGAGCTCAAATGCTGGTTCCCGGAGGACTACCGGTATGACGCTCAGGCCGTGTCCCCCAAGAACATCATCATCGACGACGGCAGGTCGATCCTCTACATGCCCGTGAACGCGGCGGACGTCTCGGGCCCGTCCTTCACCGTGAAGATGGGCGAGGCGTGCTTTTCCTTCAGCGACAGGCGATCCCGCAGGTTCACCTCGTTCCTGGTCCACGCGGTGGTCAGGCAGGACGGGCTGGAAGGGAGGGGGAGCCTCGTGGATTTCAGCCCCGACGGGTTCCGCGTCGACGTGATGGGAGAGGCCTTCGCCGCGCTCGACCCGTCGAAAGGCGTTTTCCTCGACCTCGACAAGGGCGGAAGGAACATATACACCGGGTCGTGCAGGATCGTCCGCACCGACCAGAAGAGCAGGACCGTGGTGCTGGCCCCCCACAGCGACCAGCGCACCATCTACCGGAAGCGCAAGCTCCGCAACCCCCGGCAGAACCTGGTGCCGACGCCGAGGATCGCCTACACCCACCCCCTGAGCGGCAGGGAGGTCAGCTGCGAGATATCCGACATGACCCCCACGGGGTTCTCCGTGTACGAGGACGTCGAACGGGCGGTGCTTATCCCGGGGATGGTCATCCACGGCCTGTCCATCCTCTACGCGGGGGGCATGAAGATTGTCTGCGACGCCCAGGTCATCTACGGCAGGAAGAAGGGCAGGGGCCAGAAGTTTTTCGGCTGCGCCATTGTCGACATGGACATCGTGTCGTACAACAGGATCTTCGACACGGTGAGCAAGGCGGGGGACACCCATGCGAACGTCTCGCGGGAAGTGAACATGGAAGCCCTGTGGGAGTTCTTCTTCGAGACCGGCTTCATCTACCCGAAGAAGTACGCGTCCCTGAGCGAGGGCAGGGACCTTTTCAAGAACACGTACAACCTCCTGTACAAGAACAGCCCCGAGGTATTCGCCAACTTCACCTACCAGAAGAACGGGACGATCTACGGGCACGTCTCCATCATAAAGGCCTACCAGCGAAGCTGGATGATCCACCACCTCGCGGCGAAGCCCATGGGGCGAAGGCGCACGGGGCTGTACGTCCTCAACCACATCCTGAACTACTTCGACGGGCTGTACCGCATGCCCGCCATCGGCATGGACTACATGATCTTCTACTTCCGCCCCGACAACAAGTTCCCGGATTATTTCTTCGGGGGGTTCTGCCGGGAGTTCAAAGACCCCAAGGGCTGCTCCATGGACCAGTTCGCCTACCTGCCGGGCACGGCGAGGGCGCACCGGGAGCTGCCCGTCTCCTGGGAGGTCTCCCGCTGCTCGGAGCGCGACGTGCACGAGCTTTCGGAGTGGTACGAACGGGTGTCGGGCGGGCTCATGGTGAAATCATTCTGCCTGGAAG
>JAKLDU010000047.1 GCA_022703355.1 Deltaproteobacteria bacterium
GACCTGCTTCGAGTTCCGCTCGCAAAAGAGCCTGAGGAAGTGCTCGGCCAGAAGCGGGATGTCCTCCCGGCGCTGTCTCAATGGCGGCACCTTCAGGGTGATGACGTTGAGCCGGTAGTAGAGGTCCTCCCGGAAGTTGCCCTTCTGGACCTCGGAGAGCAGGTCGCGGTTGGTGGCGGCGATGAGGCGCACGTCCACGGTGAGGACCTCCTCGCCGCCCACCCGGTTGAGCTCCTTCTCCTGGATGACCCGCAGGAGCTTGGCCTGCATGCCCATGGACATCTCGCTGATCTCGTCCAGGAAGAGGGTGCCGTGGCTGGCCTGGATGAACCGGCCCTCCCTGCGGCGGATGGCCCCGGTGAAGGCCCCCTTCTCGTGGCCGAAGAGCTCCGACTCCAGGAGCCCTTCGGAGATGGCCGCGCAGTTGAGCTTGATGAAGGGGTTGTCCCTGCGGGAGGAGTTGAAGTGGACCGCCCCGGCGATGACCTCCTTGCCCGACCCGCTTTCGCCGGTGACGAGCACCGTGGCGTCCGAGGCCGCGGCCTTCGACGTGGTCTCGAGGAGCCGCACCATCACCGGGCTCTTGCCGATGATGTTGCGGGTGTCGAAGCGCTCGCCGATGAGCTCCCGGAGGAGGAGGTTCTCCTGCTTGAGCCGGCTGTGGTCCATGGCCTGCTCCATCTTCATGCGCATCTCCTCGAAGTCCAGCGGTTTGGTGAGGTACTCGTAGGCGCCCTTCTTCATGGCGTCTATGGCCGTTTCCACCGAGGAGTACGCCGTGACGACGATGACGGGGATGGAAGGGTTGATGCCCTTGATGGCCTCGAGGGCCTCGAGCCCCGAGACCTTCACCATGCGGATGTCCATGAGGATGAGGTCGAAGGGCCGCTTCTTCACCATCTCGATGGCGGTGGACCCGTCGTCCGCCTCGAAGGTCCGGTATCCCCAGCCGGTCAGCAGGGTGGTGAGCATGATGCGGTGGGCGTCGTCGTCGTCGGCTATGAGTATGTCCCTGGTCATATGGTCATGAGTCCTTTCCCGCACAGGGGAGGGTGAGGGAGACCGTGGTCCCCTCGTCTTTTCTGCTTTCGATCTTCACCGTGCCGGCGTGCGCTTCCATGATCTTGCGCACGATGGCGAGGCCGAGCCCCGTGCCCGACTGCTTGGTGGTGAAGTAGGGGTCGAACACCCTGCTCAGGTCCTCGGCGGAGATGCCGTGACCCGTGTCGGAGATGCTCACCACGATGCCCGCGTTGAGCTCGTCCTTCCCGATGGCGATGGAGAGCCGGCCGCCCTCGTCCATGGCGTCGAGGGCGTTCAGGTAGACGTTGAGGAGGACCTGGGCGATCTTGTCCTGGTCGACAGCGGCGTAGAAGCCCTCCTCCGTGCCGTTGTCGGCAACCACCTCGATGCCCTTGGCGCGGGCCTGGCCGCGGATCATCTCCACGGAGTGCTTCACCGTGTCCTTGAGGTCCACCTGCTTCTGGGTGAGGCTCATGGGCCGTGCGAACTCGAGGAGCTGGCCGATGACCCGGTTGAGCCGCTCGACCTCCTTGATCATGATGTCCGCGGTCCTGCGGTCTTCGGGCACGTCCTTGTAGCGCTCCTTGAAGTACGTGGCGAAGCCCTTGATGGAGCCCAGGGGGTTCCTGATCTCGTGGGCCACGCCCGCGGCGAGGCTCCCCAGGGAGGCCAGCCGCTCCTTCCGGAGCACCTCCTTTTTCAGGTGCTGCAGCTCGGTGATGTCCCTAAGGAGGATGATGAAGCCCATGATCTCGTCGTTGTCGCCCTTGAGCAGGCTCGCGCTCGCCTCGAAAAGCATGTTCCTGCCTTGGACCGGGACGTCGATCTCCTTGACGATCACCGTGGGCGAACCCTGCGCGGACTCGAGGAGCTCGTTCACCTGCGGGGGCAGCACCGTGGGCGCGGGCTCGTTTACGGATTCCTGGAAGGTGATCCTGAGCATCCTCTCCGAGGCGTTGTTCATGGCGATGATGCGCCTGTTCTCGCCGATGAAGAGGAGGCCCACCGGCATGTTCTCCACGATGTTGTCCGAGAAGGCCTTGATCCGGGACAGGCTCATCCTGGCCAGGCGGTAGTTGTAGGCGATCATGATGGACACGATCCCGGAGAAGCCGATGACGAGGAGGATGATCGCGATGAGCACGCTCTGGATGGTGTTTTCCCGGGTGGTCCTGACGATGGGGCCCATGTCCAGGCCCACGAAGATGGTGAGCACGGGCTGGCGGTAGTTCTGGGGGAACACGTGGGTGAGGAACCAGTCCTCGGGGAGCATGCGCCTGCCCAGAGAAAACACGCGGCCCCGGGAGGGGATGAACCTCCGGTAGACCTCGAAGATGGGTTTGCCGTCGTAGCGCGTGATCTGGCGCGACTGGATCCTGTCGTTGATGGAGGCGTGGTTGAGCTCGGTGCCGTGGGTCTTGCCGATGAGCATGGGCTGGTTGTGGGCGATGATCTTGCCCTTCTGGTCGGTGATGAGGATGTAGAGGATGTCCGGCTGCTCGGCGGTCTCCATGATGAGCCGCTGGATCTGCACCCAGCTCCAGTTGAAGCCCACCATGCCGGTGCGGGTGCCCGCCTCGAAGGAGCGGATGAGCGCGTCGCCCTTCTCCGTGAGGAGCATGATCATGTTGGCCTGCTGGGTGCGGATGGATTTTACGGTCATGAATGCGAAGATGGGCACCAGGACGATGAACGCACCCAGGATGACCCAGGGCGATATGCGTATCCAGTTCTGGTCGGCTCCGGATTCTTTCATTTCAGGGATATTCCCGCCTGATTGTTTAACAAATCCCATGCCAAGCCCGCCTGGAGTGGATCGACCGCCCGGGGCGGAAAAGGGGGCCGCCCAAGGCTGTATATTCCCTATACACCTGTATAGGGTGATTGTATAGCTATTATACACATTGCCGGCCCAGCCGGGGAAAAGTCCCCGTTCCTTTCTGTCCGGGTAAATGAATTGACCCTTATAATTCTCATGTTAATGAGCCGTTCGGAACACTGGCACGAAGGTTGAATATAGGAGGGGTACAGTAAGGAAAGAGACTCGGGAGGTAGCTGGTTACACAAAAGGACTTATCAACCCTTAATGCCTAAAAAACCTCCTCTTCGGGATGGCCGTTCCCTTGCCCAGACGCCATCCCCATTTTTTTGTCTGGAGCGGTTCGAGACGAACCCTGACGCCCCTTTCGCCGCACGGCTCCATTCAGCTCGCTATCGATAACCGTCCGCCGGTGCGATCGTGCCCCGGAAAGCAGCCCCCTTCGCAAAGCGCAATTGACTAAGGGAAGGGTCATATAGTAGGTAGGTGTGCGTAGGGGGTTTCCATGTCACTGACATATAAGGAAGCTGGTGTCGACATCGACAAGCAGAATCTGTTCATCAAGGGGATCAAGTCCGTCATCAAGTCCACCTACGGCCCGGAAGTCCTTGGCGGCATCGGCGGGTTCGCCGGCAGGTACAAGCTGGACGTGGGCAGCTTCAAGGACCCCATCCTCGTGTCCTCCACCGACGGCGTGGGCACCAAGCTCAAGATCGCCTTCATGGCCGACAACCACCAGTACGTGGGCATCGACCTCGTGGCCATGGTGGTGAACGACATCATCGTCGACGGGGCGACCCCGCTGTTCTTCCTCGATTACCTCGCCACGGGAAGGCTCGACGTGGAGCGCTCCAAGACCATCATCGCCGGCATGGCCGCGGGCTGCAGGGAGGCGGGCTGTGCCCTCATCGGCGGCGAAACCGCCGAGATGCCCGGGCTCTACGCCGAGGGCGAGTACGACCTGGCGGGCTTCGGCGTGGGCATCGTGGACAGCGACAGGATCATCGACGGCTCCCGGGTCTCCGCCAAGGACGTGATCATCGGCGTGCACTCCTCGGGGCTCCACAGCAACGGCTTCTCCCTCGTGCGCAAGGTGCTCTTCGACCGGGCGAAGATGGGCATCAGCGACTACGTCCCCGACCTGGGCAGGACTCTGGGCGAAGAGCTTCTGACCCCCACCCGGATCTACGTGAAGAGCGTGCTCAACCTCATCAGGACCCTGGAGATCAAGGGCATCGTGCACATCACCGGCGGCGGCTTCATCGACAACCTCCCCCGGGTGCTCTCCGCCCGGACCGGCGTCGTTGTCAGGAAGGGCTCCTGGCAGGTGCCGCCCGTGTTCAGACTCATACAGGAGCTGGGCTCCGTCGAGGACCTGGAGATGTTCCGGACCTTCAACATGGGCATCGGCATGGCGCTCATCGTGGCGGAGAAGGACGCGGACGACGTGCTCATGAGGCTCAAGGGCCTCAAGGAGTCCGCTGACGTGATCGGGTACGTGCGCACCCTCAAAAAGGACGAAGAGCCGGTGGTCTTCGAGGAGTAGGAAACGAATGGTGCGCATCGGCGTCCTGGTGTCCGGCAGCGGCTCGAACCTCCAGTCCATCATGGACGCCTGCGAGCGGGGCGAAATTGACGGCACGGTGGCCGTGGTCATCAGCAACGACCCCGACGCCTACGCACTGACGCGCGCCCGTTCGAAATCGGTCCCCGTAGCCTCGATCCCCCACAGGGACTACCCCGACCGCGAAAGCTTCGACCGCGAGCTCGTTCGCGTCCTGCACGAATACCAGGCGGACCTCGTGGCCCTGGCCGGGTTCATGCGCGTGCTCACACCCTGGTTCCTCCAGCAGTTCCCGGCACGGGTGATCAACATCCACCCCGCACTGCTCCCCTCGTTCCCCGGCCTCCACGTGAGGCAGAAGGCCATCGACCACGGGGTGCGGATATCCGGCTGCACCGTGCACTTCGTGGACGCCGGCGTGGACACCGGCCCCATCATCATCCAGGCGGCGGTCCCCGTCTACCCCGAGGACACCGAGGAGGAGCTCAAGGATCGGATCCTCGCCCTGGAGCACAGGATCTACCCCAAGGCCATCTCCCTCTTCGCCCAGGGCAGGCTCAGGGTGGAGGGCCGCAAGGTCTTCATCCGGGGCATGAGCCGGGACGGCACGCCCTGCCTGGTGAACCCCCCCCTCGACGTCTGAGACTGCACGTCCCTGTCCGTGCGCCCCTCGCAGGGTGCGCGATGAGTCATGACCTTGGCATCACCTAAACTCCGGCCCCCGTGCCCTTACGGGGGAGCGCGAACATCGAGGGCGAATCCGAGGCGGACCGGATCCTGCCCCAGCCCGTGCGCCTGAGCGGCGGCACGAGGCCCTTGCGGAAAACCCGAGGGGGAAATCCCTGGCAATTCCCGGCCGGATATTTTACATGTATTTGTCACCTGAAGTGAAATGATATGACAAGGAGGAACCGTTCCATGGACACGAAGCCTTTCTGCGGCCGGCGTGCGCCCGGGCCCTGCCGGGTCCATTCTCCCGGCCTGAGCATGCTGGAGATGCTCGCCGTGATCTCCATCCTGGCCCTCCTGGCGTCGGCCGCCGTCGTCGGGCTGGCGGGTTTCCTCACCAGGAGCGACCTGTCCAGGCAGACAGACGAGTTTGTCCTCGCGCTGCGCAGGACCCGGGATTCCGCCATGGAAAGCAGGCGCCCCTGGCGCATGAGCTTCCAGCCCGGAGGCCCTTCGTGGAGCTGCTATTGCGACGGAAACGAAAACGGCCGGCGGGATTCCGGGGAAAAGGTACTGGGGCCGCACATCCTCCGCAGGGGGGTCTTCTTCGGTTCCCTGGCGGCCACGGGCCCGAACAGGACGGCCCTGCCCGCCGACGGGGTGAGCTTCGCCGACGACGAGGTGTGCTTCTCTCCCCTGGGGACCTGCAACTCGGGCAGCCTGTACCTCACCGACCGGCACGCCTCCACCGCGCTTCGGGTCATGCCCGCCTCCGGCGCGGTGATCGTCTGGCATTACCGGGGCGGGTGGGTGGAAAGTCGATGAAGAGGGGGATTGCGCTCATCGAGGTCCTCGTCGCCCTCTTTCTGTGCATGATCCTCTTCGCCGCTGCCGCCCGGCTCTCGCTCACCGCCATCCGGGGCGGTGCGGACGCCGAGGCCCGGACCTACGCCTCGGTCATGGGCCACTCCAAGCTTTCCTCGCTGCTGAACCTCCCGTACACGGCGGCGGAGCTCGAGCCCCGGTGGCATGCCGACCCCGGCAACCCCCTCAGGGGCGGTAGAATACCTTTCTACCGTTTCTGGCAGGTGGACGGCGTGGAGGGCGGGAAACGGGTCGTGCTCTTCGTCGCCTGGGACAGCGGGTCCCGCACCGGGGCGGCGGACCTGGGCTCACCGGCGGACGCCGAATCGAGCGGGTGCCCGAAGGTGTCGTTCAGGGGAATCCTGCTCCAGGACTGATTTTCTTTCGGGGTCCGGAAAGCGGAGCGGGTCGGGGCTGCCCGGGGTCTTCGGGGCGATGGCCGGGCGCGGGCTGCGAACAGGCCTACCGCGCGCTCCGGTGCATGTCGATCTTTTGCAGGGCCTCCCGGGCCTGCCGCTCCGTAGCCTGAGACGGGCGGTTTTCCAGGGAGGCGAGAAGGTACTGGTAGGCTGCGGTGGGCTGGCCCTGCTTGAGGCGCATGAGCCCGAGGCGCAGGTACACGTCCGCCAGGGACTCGGAGCCCTTGTGGTTCACCGCGCACCGCCGCAGGAGGTTGGAGGCGGCGATGGGGTGCCCGGCGTCGTCGAGCCATTCGGAGAGCCTGACGCACTCGCGGGGCGTGAGGTCTGCGATCTCCGAACTGTCCATGTGCGCCAGGATGCTCACCGCATTGTCGGGCGCATTGCCCGCCATGGCCTCCCTCACACCCGCGAGGTTGCCCCCCTCGCGGTCGGGCTCCACGGCGCCCGAGCCGGCGCGGGCGTGCCCCATCCTCCACAGGGGGTCCCTCCAGGGCCAGTTCCAAGAGAGCTTTTCCCCGGCGAAGGCGATGGCCATGCCGCCCAGGAAGCCCCCGATGTGTGCGCCGTAGGCCACGGGCGACTGCTGGCTCACGAGCACGGGGAGCAGGTTGTCCACCACGAGGAAGAACCCCAGCACCAGGCGCGACGGGATGAGCAGCACATTTACGTAGAAGGGGATGAGGGCTATGAAGACCTTCACCTTGTTCCTCGGGAAGAGCAGAAAGTAGATCCCCAGAACCCCGGAGATGGCGCCCGACGCCCCCACGAGGGGGATCATCGAGGGCCCGGCGAAAAAGGAGAAGAACAGGGTGGCCAGCGCCCCCGTGAACAGGTAGGTGAGGAGGAAGCCGGGCCGGCCGAGCCGGTGTTCCACGTTGTCGCCGTAGATCCACAGGAAAAGCATGTTCCCCGCGAGGTGGAGGAGCCCGCCGTGCAGGAACATGCTGAAAAACAGGTCGGGGACTGACGGGGCACCGGGCTTGTACCCGTGGGCGAAGGTGTAGAGCTCGTAGGCGCTGATGCTCGACAGCACCTGCTCGAGGGACACGTTTGCGGGGAGCTGTCCCGCGATGGCCCGCAGGTACTCGCCCAGCAGGGGATCGCTGGGGTTCACGCCCTGGCGCGACAGGGGCACGGTGATGAAGACATAGACGGCAACGTTGGCCGCGATGATGAGCCAGGTGACAAAAGGCCTGTAATCCCTGGGGTTGGGGCTGTCTCCTATGGGAAGAAACATGCGACGCTACTCCTGCCCGTGTTTATCGTGGTCGATGCATGCACGTATCCCGTGCCTGCCGGGGGGGGAACACCCGCGTTCCCGCCGGGCGCATTATGGAGGATTGAAAGAAGAAAAGCCAGATGGTTCTCACCTTGTCCCGCACACCGCCTTTTTCGCAAAGGCGGCGATGAGAGCGTTGGCCTCCCCGGGAAACTCCTCGTGGGGGGAGTGCCCGCAGTTTCTGAGGATGTGCGCCTCCGCACGGGGGAGCGCCTGGAGGAACCTCGAAACGAGACCCGCGTCGAGGTACCGGTCGCGGTCGCCCCAGATGACGAGCACGGGCTGCCGTATCCCGGGCAGGGCCTCCTCCGTTTCCCGCCAGTCCTGGTCCCGGGAGATCAGCGCCTGGATCCGCCGGTTGTGCCCGAACCGCAGGGGAAGCAGCACCTCCCGGACCAGGTCCGGGGTCACCATGCCCGGGAGGAAGTACGAGCGCTCCAGGCGTTTTGCCACGACCCGGGGCGTGACGCACCGCAGGAGCAGGGGGCCGAGCACGGGGACCTTCAGGAGCTCCCACTCGGGGACATCCCGGACGTTGAGTCCGCTCGAATCGATGAGCACGAGGCCGTCCACCCGCGAGGGGTGCCTCGCGGCGAAGTGCAGGGCCCACCCGCCTCCCCAGGAGTGCCCCACGAGCACCGCAGAGCCTATGCCCAGGGCGTCCATGAACTTCAGGAGCGTTTCCGACATGGTTCCCGGGCCCATGGGGCCGATCCTTCCCAGGGGCTCGGTGTAGCCGTACCCGGGCATGTCGAGCGCGCACACGCGGAAGTCCCGGGACAGGTCGCCGACGTTGTGCCGGTAGGAGTACAGCCACATCCCGCCGCCGTGGACGAGGATGAGCGGGCGGCCCTCGCCCCTGTCGAGATAGTGCACGGCGAAGCCACCCAGGGAAACGGTTTTCGTGGGGACCTGGGAAAGGTACTCCGAAGCCTGCCGTGCCTTGTCCACCGCCCCTCCTCATGAGCTCCGGGCATGAGCCGCCGGAAGCCCTGCGGGGAATCTACTGCATTCCCCGGGGCGAAGAAAGGGAATTCTCCACGGTCATGTCGAAACATTTGTGTCAGGGAGGATGAATCCTCCACCCTCCGCTTGACAAGATCCCGATCTTGCTTTTTAATGCCGGGGTAATACTAAGTAATACTGGACCGCAAGGAAAACGGGACCGTATCGGAGGCCTTTGTGAAAAAGCAGGAGATCGTCACGTTCAAGGTCGATGAGCCGCTGTTCAAGATGATCCAGGAGATCCCCAACCGCTCGGAGTTCATCCGCTCCGCGATCCTCACGGCTTTAGACAGCATCTGCCCCCTGTGCAGCGGGAGCGGAACGCTCACCCCGAACCAGAAGCAGCACTGGCAGGACTTCTCGGCGCGCCACGCCATCGAGACCTGCGACGAGTGCAACGAGCGCCACCTCGTCTGCCTGTCCCGGGGCAGGCGCTAGAAGGCAAGGCGGTGGGCGCCATGAAGCGGTGGACGGTCCTCGCCCTGGCGGCTCTCCTTTCCTGCGCCCTTCTCCCCGGCCCCGCCTTCGCTTCGGGGGACCGCCTCCTGAGGGCGTACGTGAGCATCCTGCCCCAGGCCTACTTCGTGTCCCGCGTGGGCGGGCCGGCGGTGGAGGTGAAGGTCCTGGTGGGCCCGGGGCAGTCCCACGAGACCTATGAGCCCACGCCCCGGCAGATCGCGTCCCTGGCAAAAACCGACGTGTACTTCACCATCGGGGCGCCCTTCGAAAGGAATCTCGTCGGGAAGGTGAAGGGTATGTTCCCCGGGCTCGCCATCGTCGACGCGGGCGCCGGCGTGCCCCTGGTGCGCTTCGCCCCCGGCTCGGGGGAGCGCGGGCTTGATCCGCACATCTGGCTCGACCCCAAACGGACCCGTGCCATTGCCCGAAACGTCTGCGAAGGCCTGAAGAGGATCGACCCGGGGCGCGCGGGCGAGTACGACCGGAACCTCCTAAGGCTCCTGAAGGACCTCTCTTCCCTGGACGAGGAGCTCACCCGGATCCTCGCCCCGGTGAAGGGCAGGACGGTCTACGTCTTCCACCCGGCCTTCCAGTACTTCTGCCTGTCGTACGGCCTGAGGCAGGAGGCCTTCGAGGTGGAGGGCAAGGAGCCCACGGCGCGGCAGACGGCGAAGCTCATCGGCAGGGCGCGGCAGGAGGGCGTCAGGGTGGTCTTCGTCCAGCCCCAGTTCTCCCGCAAATCGGCAAGCGCCATCGCCCGGGCCATCGGCGGCCGGGTGGTGACCCTCGACCCCCTGCCGGGGGATTACCCGAAAGACATGAAGACCCTGGCGTCGGCAGTCAGGGATTCCCTCCGGGAGACGGGGGACAGGCGGGGGGCGATCCCGTGAGCGGTTCCACGAAGGCCGGCCGAGCGGTGATCGAGCTTGACGGGGTCACCTTCTCCTACAACGGCGCACCCGTCCTGGAGGACATCACCCTCTCGGTGGGGGAGCACGACTTCCTCTCCATCGTGGGGCCCAACGGCGGCGGCAAGACCACCATCCTGAAGCTCGTGCTCGGGCTCGTGAAGCCCGCGAAGGGCAGGGTGAGCGTCTTCGGCCTGCCTCCGGAAAAGGCCCGGAGGAGGATCGGGTACATGCCCCAGGCCACCGCCCTGGACAAGCTCTTCCCCGTGAGCGTCATGGACGTGGTGCTCATGGGGCGGCTCGGGGCGGGGGCCCGGTTCGGCTTCTACACCAGGGCCGACGCGCAGGCCGCCCGGGAGGCGCTGGAGAAGGTCGGGCTCGCTGCCGAGCGGAAGCGGCCCTTCGCCGAGCTTTCCGGCGGCGAGCACCAGCGGGTGCTCATCGCCCGGGCCCTGGTGTCGGGCCCGGACCTCCTGCTGCTGGACGAGCCCACGGCGAACGTGGACATCGCGGCGGAGACCGAGTTCTACCGCTTTCTCCGGGACTTGAGCGAGACCATGACCATCGTGCTCGTGACCCACGACCTGGGGTTCGTGTCCCAGCACGTCAAGACCGTGGCCTGCGTGAACCGCAGACTCCTGTGTCACCCCACCTGCGACATCACCGGCAGCATGATCAGCGAGATCTACGGCTCCCACGTGCACATGGTCCAGCACGACCACGGCCCCGGGAAGGGGGGTCCCCATGATTGAGTTCCTCACTGACCTCGCCTCTTTCCCGTTCCTGAGGAACGCCCTCCTCGCCGGGGTCCTCGCCAGCGTCGCCTGCGGGGTCATGGGGAGCTACGTGGTGGCCCGGAGAATCACCTACATCGCAGGCGCCATCTCCCACTCCGTGCTCGGAGGGATGGGCGCGGCCCGGTACTGCCAGGTGGTGCTCGGGTGGTCCTGGTTCACGTCGCTTTTGGGCGCCCTCGCCGCCGCCCTCGCCTCGGCCCTGGTCATCGGGCTCGTGAGCCTGAGGTCAAAGGGCCGCGAGGACACGGTCATCGGGGCGGTATGGGCCATCGGCATGGCCGCGGGCATCATGTTCATCTTCCGGACGCCCGGCTACAACGAGGACCTCATGAGCTACCTCTTCGGCAACATCCTCATGGTGACGGGTCGCGACCTCTGGCTCATGGCGGGCCTCGACCTGCTCATCGTGGGGCTGGCGGCCCTGTTCTACAACAAGTTCCTGGCCGTGTGCTTCGACGGGGAGTTCGCGCTCCTTAGGGGGGTCAACGTCGAGGGGTACTACCTCCTGCTCCTGGGGCTCACCGCGCTCACGGTGGTGCTCGTGCTGAGCGTGGTGGGCATCGTGATGGTCATCGCCCTGCTCACCCTGCCTGCCGCCACGGCAGGGTATTTTTCCCGCAGGCTCCTGGGCATGATGGGCCTGTCCGTGCTCTTCTCCGTGCTCTTCACCACGGGGGGGCTTGCCCTGAGCTACGGGCCGAACCTGCCCACCGGGGCGACGATCATCCTCCTCGCCGGGGGGGTGTACCTGTGCGCGGCGTTCTTCTCCCAAAGGGTGAAGGCCAGGCGCCGGGCAGGCGGGTGAAGGACGGTGTCGCGGAACCAGGCGGGCCGGACCGGGTTTCCGGGGACGTGGCATATCGGCTGCTTCCGTGAGCGGAAGCCCGGGAGGATACAGGTGACCAGGTGAGAGATTTCCCGGGGCGGGCGCCGGGTGGTTCGGGCAGCCCCGCGATCACGACTGCAGGAGGTGGTGCGATGAGAAGCTTCCCGAAACAGGAGCTGAGTGGTGCGGGCAGCCCTGCGATCACGACCGCAGGAGGCCGTGCGATGAGAATCTTCCTGAAACTGGCGGCCCCCTTCGTGGTCCTCGTGACCCTGCTCGCCGGCATCGTCCCGGCACAGGCGGCGGACAGCATCGTCAGGGTGCGCGGCGACGTCGTGGTCCCGGTCGGCACCAGTGTTGATTTTGCCGTGGCCCTGGGGGGAGACGTGCTCGTGGACGGCTCTGTCGAGGAAAACGCCGTGGCTTTGGGCGGGTCCGTTCATCTGGGGCCCGGTGCGGTGGTCCACGGCGACGTGGTGTCCGTGGGCGGCGCGGTGACCAGGCAGGCGGGCGCGCGGGTGGACGGGCAGACCACGGTGGTGGACTACTCCCGGGTCGTGCCCTCCTTCATGCCCTTCGCCCACGGCTGGTGGCACTGGCGCCCCTGGGAGCCGCCCGCCGTGCCCGGCGTCATCCCCCTGCTCGGGCTCATCGCCCTGGCCCTCCTCACGGCGGCGCTTGCCCCCCGCACGGTGGAGCTCCTTTCCTCGGCCATCGAGCAGGGCCCCGTGGGCGCGTTCTTCTGGGGGCTCCTCGGGAGCGTTTCGATCATTCCCGTGGCCTTCATGCTCCTGATCTCCATCATTGGCATCGTCCTCATCCCCCTGGAGCTCCTCGCCGCGGGGATCGCCTTCTTCCTGGGGTACGTGGGCACGTCCAGGCTCGTGGGGATGAAGATCCTCGCGGCGGCCCGGCTCGAGGGCAGGCCCATGATCCTGGAAACGCTGCTGGGCATGGCGGCACTCTGGCTGGTGAGCCAGGCGCCCTTCATCGGGTGGCTCGTCATGGTCGTGGCCATGATCATGGGCCTGGGCGCGGTGATCACGGGCCTGTTCGGGCGCCTCGCACGGGGCCCCCGTCAATACGGACGGGTTGAGGAGGAGGAGATTCCGGACAAAAAAAAGGATGGCGTTTAGGGCATAGGACGCGCCATCCATAAGAGGAGGTTAACTGTTTGTTTGCTGCTTTTTCTTTCTCGTATATCTATAGATGATCGGGGGGGCGAAAGGATGCACCTTCAGGGCAATTTATCAATAGAAAAATTACAATTCACGAGTTCTTTATCAATCACGGGCCGTTATGCGTCGGTGAAAGTCCCTGGACGCCCCTGAGCGGCTATAATCCCGATATGGCTCTTCCCAGGAGCGCCTCACCGTTGTCCCGGAACACCTTGCGGTAGAATTCGTCCGACAGGCCCATCGCCTCGAGGGCGGCCAGCTCCTCGTCGCAATGGGAGAAGATGTTGGGGAAGTCGGAGCCGTACAGGAGCCGGTCCCGGTATTGTTCGAGGGGTTCGGGGCCCAGGGTGTACATGCGGAACTTTCCGGGGAGAAAGCAGAAGGCCGTGTCGAGGAAGAGGCCCGGGTGACCCTCGAGGAGGGAGAAGAACCGGCCGAACTCGAACGCGCCCATGTGGGCGATGTTCGCGGGCAGGCAGGGGTAGCGCTCAAGAATGCGCTCGAGGTACGCGGCGCCCACACGCCCGTTCCCGATTGGCCCGGTGCCGATGTGCATCAGGAGCCGCTTGCCCCGCTCCATCACCAGTTCGTAGAGCGGGAAGAGGCTCTCGTCGTCGGGGCGGAAGGGCTGGACCAGGAAGTGGAGCTTGAAACCGAGGACCTGCGGGTGCTGGAGGATGTCCCGGGCCATGGCGAGGGCGTCATCGTCGTCCGGGTGGAAGGGGGCGAAGCAGGAGAGGCCCGCGGTGCTTTCGAGCAGGGCAATGTTCCACTCGTTGAGCGTGCGGGCCACCCCCTTCCGGTGGGCGTAGTTGGAATAGACGACGGCCCCGGCGCCCCGCTCCCTCAGGAAGTCGATGCACTCCCGGGCATAGAGCCGGTGTGCGACCTCGAGCCCGTACTCCCTTCTGAAGAAAGCCCAGATCGCATCGAAAAAGTCGTCCGGGAACAGATGGGCGTGAAAATCGATGTACCTCTCCGGCACTGCGCTCATGCACAACCTCCATGCCCGGCCAGGCTCGGGGCCTGCGGGCAGCCTGCAGGGCGAATGTCCCCTGGTCCTGTCTCCACACCTGCAGCTGGCGAACCGCCTGAGCTGCGGAAAGCCTGCAGGGTGCATATCCCCTGGCCCTGTCTCCACACCTGCAGCCGCTGGACCGCCTGAGCTGCGGGGAGCCTACAGGATGAATATCTTCAGACCCGCCATCAGGGCCCCCGGGTGCAGGCCCACCGCCCCGGAGGCTTCGGCCACCGGCGTGAACCCGCATTCGCCGCCGACACGTTCGCGCCAATTCTGGAAGTAGGCGAAACTGGCCCAGGCCAGGCGTGCCTCGCCTTCGAGATCGTAGTGCATACGCACCAGGCCGCTGGCATGGCCGGTGGCGTGGGCGGCGACAAA
>JAKLDU010000048.1 GCA_022703355.1 Deltaproteobacteria bacterium
AGGCCAGGAACCCCCAGAAGAGCTTCACCGCGTAGCCTTCCATCCGCTCCCGGAAGGCGGCCATCTCCCGGATGACGCCCTCGGAGGCGGTTTGCCGGTACACGGCCATGAGCTGGTCGAAGAAGCCCCCCACCCACTGGGATATCAGGGCCCCGATGGCCACCCCCTGCCCCGCCGCCAGGTACAGGATGCTCGTAAACGCGAAGGCGAGCACGAGGCTCGACGGCACGAGCACGGCGAGGTTGATGCTGCCCCGGCCCAGGAGCCGGTGGAAAAGGACGCCCAAAGCGATGACGAAGAGGTAGATGATCACGCTTCCCGCGTACCCCGGCACGAAGGCCAGCAGGGCCGGGGCAAGGGCCGCCGCAAGGGCCGCGACGGGCTTCCCGATCCTGTCCGAGTAGGCCGAGAAGAGCGCGGGCAGGCACACCAGGAGCGGCATTGCGTCCACGGGCACCGTGATCACCAGAAGGCCCATAAAAAGAAAGACCCCGGTGTAGATCCACAGGGTCTTCCGGCCTCTTCCCGTCAGAGGCATGGCGTCAGTCGTGCACGGTATAGGGCAGGAGAGCCATGATCCTGGCCCTCTTGATCTCTATGGTGAGCTTCCGCTGGTGGCGCGAACAGGTGCCCGTTATGCGCCGGGGAAGCATCTTGCCGCGCTCGGTGATGAAGTTCTGCAGGAGCGAAGAGTTTTTGTAGTCGATCTTTATGCTCTTGTCCTCGCAGAACCTGCAGGTCTTCCTTTTATAATAGGTCCTCGATCTGGGATTTCCGCCTCTGCCCTGCATAGCGCTCATCTTATTCCCCCCCCTCTTCTGTCGCTGGCTGCGGTTCCGGCTGGGCCTGAGGTTCCTGCTGGACCTCCGGCTCCGGCTCTGCGGCCTGTTTCGGCATGAGCTCTTCCCGCGTGACGTGGCGGTCGAGCCTGATGAGGACGAAACGCATGACGTTCTCGTCGATCCTCAGGTTGCGCTCGATCTCGGATACCATGGACCCCGGTCCATCGAGGTAGCCAAGGAAATAGCGGCCGCGGGAGTGCTTTTCGATCTTGTAGGCCATGGAACGGATCCCCTGGTCGTCCAGCCTGATGATCTCGCCGCCGTTCTTGGTCACGGCGGTGGTGACGCGGGAGAGGAGCTTCTGCTGTTCTTCTTCGCCAATGTCCGGATTCTGGATAAACATGATCTCGTAGAGATTCATACTTACCTCCTTGTGGATTAGTAGCCCCAATGAGGAGCAAGGAGCGAAGTTCTCTTATCCCAAAGCCGGGTTTCGCGCAAGGATAAAATGAAAGGGCACGGAGGGAGCCCCCCTCCCGCCGGAGTTCAGCGGCGTATGCTGAACCCCTTCAGACCCGGCTCGACCGCGGCCGGGGATTGATCGACCCGGTCGACCCTGGCGCCGGCGGGACCCCTCCGGCACCACTCGATCAGCCTGTCCACGGCCGCGGCGGGGCCCTGCACGAACGCCTCCACGGACCCGTCGGGGGCGTTTCTCACCCACCCGGACACCCCGAGCCGGTCGGCCTCGTCCCTGGTGCCCGCCCGGTACCACACGCCCTGCACGATCCCCTGTATCTTCAAGTGCGCAACCTTCATGCCCTACACCCCGCCGATCATGGAGAGGAAGTCCTCCTCGGTGAGCACCGCGACCCCCAGGGACCTCGCCCGGTCGAGCTTCGATCCCGCCTCGGCCCCGGCCACGAGGTAGTCGAGGCTTTTGCTCACGGAGTCCACCACGTTCCCTCCCCTGCTCTGAACCTCTTCCTTCGCCTCCGACCTGGTCATGCGTGACAACGTGCCGGTAAAACAGAACTTCTTGCCGGACAGGGACGTGTCCCCGGGTGTGCCGGCCCGGGGAGGCTCGACTTCCAGGCCCAGCTCGAAAAGCCTGCCGATGACCGCCCTGTTCTCCCCCCGGTCGAAGAAACCCCGGATGGCCTGGGCCATGACCCCGCCGACGCCACGGACGGCTTCGATCTCCTCCGCCTTCGCCTCCGTGAGCTGTTCCAGGGACCTGAAATGACCGGCCAGATCCCTGGCCGCCACGGTCCCCACGTGGGGTATGCCCAGCCCGTAGAGGAACCTCTGCAGGGTGGTTCTTCTGCTCCTGTCGAGGGAAGCCAGGAGGTTCGCGGCGGACAGCTCTGCAAACCCCTCCACCCCGAGGAGGTCTTCCCTCGTGAGGGTGTAGAGGTCCGCCGCGTTCTTCACGAGCCCCTTGTCCATGAGCTTGTCGATGATCTTCCGGCCCAGGCCCTCGATGTCGAGGGCGTCCTTCGAGGCGAAGTGGAAGATCTGCTCGCGCACCACGGCCGGGCAGGAGATGTTCACGCACCGGAACATGATGCCCTGCCCACCGCCCTCCTCTTCCTCCCCCTGGTCGCGGATGACCGGGGCGCCGCACACGGGGCAGGCGCCGGGCATGGCAAACTCCGGCTCTTCGCCCGTCCTCTTTGAAAGCACCGGGGAGACGATTTCGGGGATCACGTCCCCGGCCCGCTGGATGATCACCGTGTCGCCCTTCCGGACGTCCTTTCTCCTCACCTCGTCGAGGTTGTGGAGCGTCGCCCGGGACACGGTCACCCCGCCCACCTTCACGGGTTCGAGTGCGGCCACGGGGGTGAGCACGCCCGTGCGCCCCACCTGCACGAGGATCTCCCTCACCACGGTCACGGCCTGGGTGGGCGGAAACTTGTACGCCAGGGCCCACCGGGGCGACCGGGCCTTGATGCCCAGCTCGTCCTGGTCCCTTATCCCGTCGACCTTGATGACCACGCCGTCTATCTCGAAGGGGAGCGCCTCCCGTTTTTCCTGCACCGAGATGGCAAATTTCATCGCCTCGTCGATCCCCTTGCAGATGCGGACCTCGGGGTTCACCCTGAACCCCAGCCCCCCGAGCCTCTCGAGAACTGCATACTGGGAGCTCGCCTCCAGGGCGGCCGCATCGGACACGCCGTAGGCGAAAAAGGACAGGTCTCTTCCCGCGGTTATCCGGGAGTCGAGCTGCCTCAAGGACCCCGCGGCGGCATTCCTGGGGTTCGCGAACAGGGCTTCTCCCTGCTCCGACCGCTCCCGGTTCAGTTCCTGGAACGATTTCCGGTACATGACCACTTCGCCGCGCACCTCCAGAAGCTCCGGCGGCCGCTCTCCCCCGATCCGCAGGGGGATGCTCTTCACGGTCCTCAGGTTGGGCGTCACGTCCTCTCCGGTGTACCCGTCGCCGCGGGTCCCCCCGGTCACGAGCACGCCCCCCCGGTAGAGAAGCTCCACGGCCAGGCCGTCGAACTTGGGCTCGCAGCAGTACGTCACCTCGTCCCTTTCCAGGAGCTTGCGGACCCTCCCGTCGAAATCCCGGAGCTCCGCTTCGTTCATGGCGTTGTCGATGCTCAGCATGGGCACGCGGTGGGGCATGGGGGAAAAGGTCTTCAGGGGAAGGGCCCCCACTCTTTGGGTGGGGGAATCGGGTGAAGCCAGCTCGGGGTTCAGGGCTTCGAGCGTCAAAAGCTCCCTCATGAGGCTGTCGTAGTCGAAGTCGGAGATCTCGGGCGAGTCGAGGACGTAGTAGCGGCGGTTGTGGTGCTCGATGAGTGCGCGAAGCTCTCTCACCCTGGCCGCGGCTTTTTCTTTTGACATACAACCCTCAAGAGTGCATATCGTGACAACCCATAGATTTCGTTGATTTAGCACAAAAAAGACTTGATCAAAAGGACAATATGATTAATAGAATAGTATGGCAAGAGCGGGACTCCAAAAAACTGCACCGTGATCCAGAAGGAGGTTGTAATGGGTAAAGTTGTATTCAATGTTCAGGACCAATTCCTCAATCAAGCCCGAAAGGAAAAGGTGCCTATTGTTGTGACCCTCGTGGATAAGGAACGCGTCGAGGGTTTCGTGAAGAGCTTTGACCCTTTCTGCATCCTCATACAGACCGACAAGCCGGTTCTCATTTACAAGCACGCCGTGGCGAGCATCGAGCCTTCTGAGACGAATTCCAAGCTCAAGGACTTTCTCGCGGGGTGAGGATTATCGGGAAAAAGTCAGCCCTTCTCCTCACACTCCTTCTCCTTCTGGCCGCCCCCCTCGTCAGCCGCGCGGATGTGCTGATCTCCACCGCGGGCGTGGGGGCGCTGGAAGGAGGCACCCAGTCAAACCCGGAGCAGGCGGCCCTGCAGGACGCCTTCTCCAAGGCGGCCCTGCAGATCTGCCTCAAATACGTCCCGCTGGGCTCCGTCCGCGACCTCGTGGGCGAGCTCCCGGCGTTCCTGGAGTCACGCGGCATGGAGGACATCGTCCGGTACCAGATCACGTCGAGGTCCCAGGCGAACGGCGTGCTCCTGCTCAACGTCGACGTGCGCATGAACGACGAGCCCCTCAAGGCGTGGATCAAGGGCCGTTCCTTTTCCGCGCCCGTGAACCTGCGGCCGAGGGTCCTGCTCATGATTGCCGACGCAGGGAGCGGGAAAAAGGCCTTTGAGTGGTGGTCCGGCAGGGGAAAGGGCACGTACTCGGCCTTCGAGTCGAGCTTTGCCCGGGAGCTCAGGAATTCTGGAGAAAACGTGATCGAGTCCCCTCAGGTCTCGCGCATACCCCGGTCCGACTTCCTCAAGCCCATCGACATCGCCAGGTCCCAGGGGGCCGACCTCCTGCTCACCGGCACCCTGACGACGGCCCCGGCGATCAACCGCTGCACGGAGACCTCTCTGAAGGTTTCCCTGGTGGACGTCCGGTCCCGGGTAACGCTTTCGTCCTGGTCGCTCAGCCACAGGTCCGACCTCGGGGCGCCCGTCATGAACGCCCTCCTGATCAGCGAGATCATCAAGCCCGTCCGCGCCCTTATCAGCGGGAAGATCATCAGCCATGCCCCCGCCTCCCTGCTGAAAACGCTGTGCATTGAAAACATCGACTCCCAGGCCACCTACCAGTCGCTCGTCAAGGCCCTCAAATCCATGGAAAGCGTGGACCGGCTCACCGTCACGGGCGTGTACGGCTCATCCCACTCCATCTGCCATTCGCTGCAGATCAGGAGTTCGCTTGCGGACATCATGGAAAACCTCAGGCAAAAGCAGATCACCGACGCGGACATGCTCGTGGAGGACGACAGGGCGGTCATCCGGATCCTCCGCCAGTAGCCCCTGTCCGGACCGGTTTACGGCGCGATCGTCGCGTTTCCGCCGACGGTCAGGGTTATCATCCTTTTATTGTTGGCCGAGGGCGCGTCGGAACTCACGATGGTGATGGTCCCCGACTGGAGGGAAAGCCCCCTGCTGTTGAATCCGGTGGTGGTCGATCCGTACGGCCCCACGAAAGCGGGGGCTTCGAAGGATATGCTGCCGTCGGGAAGGCTCACGGGCCCGATGACCACCCCCGTGGTGGTTGCCCGCACGATGTAGCTGTTGGGCGTCGTGGAGGTGTCGAAGCTGATCCTCACCTCCTCGCTTCCCTTGATGGCCTGGAGCCGGGCCTGCTGATACGCGGTGAAGAGCTCCCGGGCTGCTGCGTCCAGGTCTTTCTTTGAGAACCAGCCGCTCATGTTCGGCAGCGCAACGGCAGCCATGATGGCGATGATGACGACGACCATCATGAGCTCAAGGAGCGAAAACCCTCTCTTGTCGATCATTCCCTTGCTCATCAGCTCCCCTGAATTCCTTCTCACTCGGTGCGTTTTGATGCACCGTACATTTTCCTATCGGCAGGAGACAAACCCGACTTAACGCAGATATGCCCGCCTTCCCGGAACACCGTGACGCTGCCGTCCCTGTCGGTGCGGTAGGCAGGGACGCCGTTGGCGCTCAGCCGCTGCAGGGCGTCTCCATGGGGCAGCCGGTAGAGGTTTCGCCGGCCGACGGGAATGACCGCAAGCGCCGGGTGGACCCGCTTCAGGAACATGTCGAGGCAGGACCCCTTCGAGCCGTGGTGGGCAACCTTGAGCACGTCGGCGGAGATTTCCTCGTGAAGCCTGCACAGCCGGATCTCCCCCAGCCCCCAGGCGTCCGCCATGAAAAGTCCTTTCATCCCGTCGTCGCCTGCCCTCACCACGATGGAGTTCAGGTTGGAATCAAAAGCCGCCGCCCCTGCCCTGGCAGGCGGGGACAGCACCCTGACCTCGATGCCGCCGATGGTGCGGGAATCGCCCCTGTGCGGGCATTGTACCGGAATGGATTTCCTCTGTGCAATACATAATGCGGTCTGGAAATCGGGCGACGGGTCATCCGTGCCAGACGTCCAGATCCTGTCCACCGGAAAGCGGCTCAGCAGGTAGGGCATGCCGCCGACGTGATCGGGGTGGGCATGGGTCATGATCACGAGGTCCAGCTTCGCGACCCCCCTCCTGAGCAAATGCGGGGCCACCACGAAACGCCCCGCATCGGACCCGGTGGCGGGTGACCCGGCATCGATGAGCACCGCCTTCAACCCCCTGGTGATCAGTATGCTGTCGGCCTGGCCGACGTTGATGAAGTCGAAGGCCAGACCCCGGTGGGCCCGTGCCATGCGGTTTCCCGCGGGAAGAGCGACGATGGTGAGCACGCAGGCGGCGAGGAAGGCGTTTCTCCAGGCCGAGGGCTTTCCGAAGAATGCCGCCACCAGCCCGGCGTAGCAGGCCATGACCCAGAAAACTCCCGGGCTGGGCACCGGGTCGAGGGAGCCGAAGACTTCCGAGGCGCAGAGCATGATGCCGGTGCCGTCGAAGGCGAGGGAGAGCAGTCGGGAGGAAACCCACGGAGACAGGGGCAGCGCAAGCAGGCCACCAAGGCCCAAGGGCATGACCACGAAGGAGAACCAGGGAACGAACACCATATTTGCAGCGATGCCCACGGGCGACACGAAGCCGAAGAGATGCACGGCAAGGGGCGCGGTGAACGCCGCGCTCACCAGCGGCACGGCGGGGACCAAAAGCCACGCGGGCTTTCCCCGGAGCCTGCCCAGGGTGCCGGTGATCCCGAGAACCGCCCCGAACGAGAGGAGAAAGCTGGGGGAGTACAGGGACCACGGAAGCCGCAGGAGGATCAGGATTCCCGAGACGGCAAGGCTTTCGATCAGGTCGGGCCTCCGGGCCATGAGAAGGAAGACGACGGCCGTGCACACCATGATGGCCGCCCGGGCGGCCGGGGGCGAGTACCCCACGAATGCGGTGTAGCAGAGGACGCAGGCAAGCCCGGCGATCTGTGCGGCCAGGGGGGTGTCCAGGCGCAGGGAGACCGGGAGCAGAAGCCGCATGACCAGAAATGCAGCCGAATACCCCAGAAGAAACACCACGGTCATGTTGAGCCCCGAGATGGCGATGAGGTGCGAGATGCCCAGGGCGGAGAAGCTGTCCTGGAGGGAGTCGACGAGTCCCGAGCGGTCCCCGGTCAGCGCCGCGTTCAGAATCTCCGCCTCGGGCCTGGCGTTTACCGCCAGGAGGGCGGACACCCGCGACCTCAGGGTCGGCCCCCTGGATTCTCCCGTCAGGGTCACGCCGCCCATATCCTTTATATATCCTGAGGAGGTAATCCCCTGAGCGAGGAGATAGGCCCGGTAATCGAACTCCCCGAGGTTGCCGCGCTCGAGCCAGGGCTTCAATCGCACGATCCCTTCGAGCGTGCGGCCCCTGCCCGGCTCCCGCACCCCTTCGTAGACCCTGAGCAGCATCCTGCCCCGCGACTCCCGCCCGTTTATCCGGACGCGGTCGAGAACGATGCAGAAGGTCCCCTTGACGAAGCCGGAGTCCGTGACTCTTCCCCCTACCCGGTAATCCCCCTCGGGGACCTCGACCGCGGCCGGGCTCACGGCCATCGACGCAAAGCCCAGGACCGCGCCGATGGCCAGGGGAAGAAACGCCCTCTTCCCGAGCAGAAAAAGGGCGAACAGCAGGCAGAAGAGAATGAAGGGCAGGTCCCCGACAAAAACGAGAATCCCCAGGCACATGCCGACACACACGAGGACCAGCGGATTGGCCCTTCCCACATCGCGCAACAGCATTCGATTCCCCCTCGCTCCATGATGGAAGGCGGCCCCACACCTCGCCAGGGGCCTTGCGGCGCCCGGTCGTGCAGGCGAGGCTCGACCGGGGGCGCACCTGCCCCGGGGGGTGTCAGGGTAATCTGCAGCCGCTCCGGAACCGGCGCCGTACGGTGCCGGTCAGGGCTCTAGGGTGTTTCGAGCTTTCCGATGAGATCGGTCACCGAGTCCAGCCCCCTGCTTTCGAGGTAGTGCTCGATGCCGGTGATGATGTCCGTGAAGCACAGCGGGTCCCTGAGCGACGCGCTGCCGATCTCCACCGCGGACGCGCCGGCCAGGAGAAACTGGACGCAGTCGTTCCACGTGCAGGCGCCGCCGGAGGCGATGATCGGGATGTCCACCTTCTTCGACACTTCCCACACGAGCTTCAGGGCCACGGGCTTTATCGCGGGCCCGGAGAGGCCGCCCGTGACGTTTCCCAGGACGGGCCTCCACGTGTGCTCGTCAATGGCCATGGCGGGGATGGTGTTGGCGCAGGTGATCGCGTCGGCGCCCCCCGCCCGGGCCGCCTGGGCCATGGCCCCGATGTCGCTCACCATGGGGGTGAGCTTGACGATGAGGGGCTTGCCCGTCCGTGCCCGCACCGCCCCGGTGAGCCGGAAGAGGACCTCGGGGTCGCGGCCGAACTCGAGCCCGCCCTGCTTCACGTTGGGGCAGGACACGTTCATCTCGATGGCGGCGATGCCGTTCACGTCGAGCCTGGACGCCAGCAGGGCATAGTCTTCCTCGCTGGAGCCAAAAAAGTTGACGATGACGGGGGTGCCGAAGGAGCGAAGCTCGGGGAGCTTTCCGGAGATGAAGGCGTCAGCCCCGATGTTCTCGAGGCCGATGGCGTTGATGAGCCCGCAGGGAGTCTCATAAACCCTGGGCAGGGGGTTTCCCTCTTTGGGGTTCAGGGACAGACCCTTGGTGACGATGCCGCCCAGGAGCCCGAGGTCGAAGAGTCGGGAAAACTCCTCGCCGTAGGCAAAGGTCCCCGACGCGCTCAGGACAGGGTTCTTGAGGACGAGCCCGGGGGCGATGCGCACGCTGGTGTTCATCGGGCACCCCATGCGATGGTGGCCGCGTCGAACACCGGCCCGTTGGAGCACACGCGCCGGGGTCCGGCGGACGTCTTCACGGTGCAGGCCGAGCACACGCCGAACCCGCACGCCATGTACTCCTCCAGGGAAACCTCGCAGCGGGCAGCCGCAACGCCCGACAGCTCGCAGGCCTTTTCGAGCATGCCGCGGGGTCCGCAGGCGTACACGGCGCAAGGCCCCGCAGCACCCGCCAGAAGCTCACCCAAAACGTCGGTGGCCATTCCCCGCCTCCCCAGGGAGCCGTCCTCGGTAACCGGGTAAACGGCGACCCCCTTGAGGGAGTTCATCCGGTCCAAAAGCGGGATGTCGCCCTTCGACCGCGCCCCGATGACCAGCGCTCCGCTCCCGACCCGGGAGGCGAGCGCCAGCACGGGCGGCAGGCCCGTCCCCCCGGCCACGAAAAGGGCGGATTCCCCGTTTTGCGGCGGGCTGAAGCAGTTTCCCAGCGGCCCCAGCACCCACAGAACGTCCCCCGGCTTTTTCCGGGACAGCTCGAGGGTTCCCTCACCCTTCAGCTTGTAGAGGATCTCCAGGGTTCCCTCACCCTGGCCGAGAATGGCGAGCGGTCTCCTGAGGAAGAGCTCGCAGGAGCTGCTCACCTTCACCATGAGGAACTGGCCGGGCAACGAGGGCTCGAGGGCGCAGTCCAGGTCCATCAGGAAGGTGTCCCGGGCGACAGCCCGGTTGCCTTTCACCACTGCCAGGACATCGTTCACGGGGTCATCACCTCGATCCTTTTCGCCATGATGCACGCGTCCTCACCCGAATCGGTATAGTAGCGTCGCCACGTGCACACCGCGGAGAATCCCAGCGATGTGTAGAGCGCCTGCGCCGTGTTGTTCGTCCTTCTCACTTCGAGAAAGACATACGATTTCCTGTTCGATCTGGCAAATGAAATTATCTCCCCGAGCATCGAGCGCCCGAGACCCTGGCGGCGGAACTCCGGGTGAACCGCCAGGTTGAGGAGGTGAACCATCTTCGTCATGACCTCGGTGAGGCAGAAGCCCACGATCGCCCCGCGCCACACGCAGGTGAGGTTCATGCAGTCCTCGTCGGAAAAGACGCTCAGGAAGGTGTGGACGTTCCAGGGCGACGGGTAGGAGAGCCGTTCGATCTCGAGGATGCGGGGCAGGTCCTGGGGGGTGGTCCGGCGAAGCTCTAGCGTATCCATGTGAGCACGAGCAGGAATACCGCCCCGAGGATGAAAAGGCCCGCCTTGCCGGGGCGCGGCAGGTCCCTGGCGACGAGGCCTGCCAGGCCGATGGCCACGCTTGCCATGGGCAGGAAGGACAGTGCGGTTGCGGCCTGCGCGGGGAGCCTCTGCGCAAGGAGAACCACGGCCGTGCAGAGCAGGGCGCTCGAGATGGCCAGCGCCGCGAGCCCGTAGAGCAGGCTGCGCCCGAGGGCTTTTGCCATGGCCTGGCCCACCGTGCGCTCGATATCTTCCACCCCGGAAGGCACCAGGTCCTGGTTGAGCTTTCTCAAGTGCGTGTCGAGCTGTCTGCCCACCAGCGACAGGGGCAGCCCGACGAAGAGCGCGAGCCCCGCGGCCGAGGCCACGGGAAGGTACGCCGCCCCGAGCACCGCCGCCGGCGTGACCGCGGCGGCGCAGAAAGACTCGTCCTTGGGGAGGTACGCGCCCACGGGAGGGGCGTTGAGCCAGAGCAGCTCCAGGGCAGCGCCCACGGCGAGCCCCGCGGGGAGGTTCCCCATGAGGGCGCCGAGCACGGGGCCGATGACGACCGGCCGGGACACCAGGAGCTGGAAGGCGTACACCCGGTCGAGCCAGAGCAGGGCCCCCACCACGGTGCTCAGGGCGATCTCGGCCATCATGGGGACACCATGCCGATGATGGTCTTCATGTCGATGTTCCGCTCCCGGGGCACAGACTGGAGGTTCACCTCCACCCCCCGGTCCATGAGCTCCTTGAGCATGTCGAGATCGACCTCGTCGACCCACACGGAATACGATATCTGCTTCGCACCCTCCGATCCCTTGTTGTTCCCGATGTTGAGCTTCATGTAGATGAAGCCCTGCATGAAGAGCTCATGGGCATCCCTGATGGAGGACACGATGACGAGCGTCCTCTTGTCGTCGAGCTCGCAGTCGTCGGAAAGGTTCAGGGCCTCGCAGATGGGCACGATCCTCAGCGAGATCCGCTCGGGGATGGCCATGGACATGATGACCTTCTGGAAATGGTCGCTTGCCAGCTCGTCGTTGGCCACCACCACGTTCTGGGCCTTCAGGTGCGGGATCCAGGACTCCAGGATCTGCCCGTGTATGAAGCGGTCGTCCACCCTCACCAGGAGTACGTTCATTTTTTCCCTATGTTCGTGGACAGGATCTCGGAGGCGATGCTGATGTTGTGCGAGCCCTGCTCCTTCAGCGTCTGGGCGAGGTCCTTGAGGCTCTTGCCTTCCCGCTTGGTGAGCGCAGTGATGACCATGGGGAGGTTGACCCCGGTGATGACCTCGATCTCGCCTTCCTCGAGGAACGACAGGCTGATGTTCGAGGGCGTGCCGCCGAACATGTCGGTGAGGATGATGACGCCCTGACCGGTGTTCACCTCCTTGATCGATGTCTTGAGGGTCTTCCTGAGCTTGTCGACCTCGCTGCCCTGGAAGAACGAGCAGGCCCGGAATCCCTCCATGCGCCCCACGATCATCTCCGCAGCCTCCGAAAGAGCTTCGGCGAGCCGCCCGTGAGCGACCACTATTATGCCGACCATCGCTAATGCCCCCCCAGCCCGATGTCCCTGTGGACGAGCTTCACGTTGTAGCCCGAGTCCTCGACCGCCTTCACGATCTCCTCGGCCACGGCGACAGAGCGGTGCTTGCCACCGGTGCAGCCGATGGCTATGTTGAGGTACGACCTCCCTTCCTTCTTGTATTGAGGGAGGAGGTACGAGATGAGATCCTTGAACCGGGAGATGAAGTCCCGGTAGCTTTCGTGCCCGATGAGGAACTCCTTCACCTCCCCGTCGGAGCCGGTCTTTTCCTTGAGCCCCTCGACAAAGTACGGGTTGGGCAGGAACCGCACATCCATCACGATGTCAGCATCCGCGGGCACCCCCTTCTTGAAGCCGAAGGAGCGGATTTCAATGTACATGTCCCGGGCCTTGTCCTGGGCGGAGATGATCTGCTTCACCTTTGCCTGGAGCTCGTGGACGTTCATGTCAGAGGTGTCGATAATGTAGTCCGCCATGCCCCGCACGGGCTCCATGATGGCGATCTCCGCCTCGATGGCGTCGAGGAGGTTCTGGTGGAGGTCCGAAAGGGGGTGTCTCCTCCTGGTTTCCTTGAACCGGTTGAGGAGATGCTCCCTGGTGGACTCCAGAAAGACGATGTGCACGTCCGCCGCCATGCCCCTGAGGTGGTTCATCATCCAGGGCGCGCTCCGGGTGATGGAGCTCGCCCCGGCCCGCACGTCCATGCCGATGCCCACCTTGGGAATGTCGAAGGTGGCGGAGTCGTAGACCTCGATGAACTTCAGGAGGAGGTCCATGGGGATGTTGTCCATGCAGAAGAACCCCTCGTCCTCTATCGCCTTGAGGGCCGTCGTCTTGCCCGACCCGGAAAGTCCGGTCACCACGACAATGAAAGAGTGGTCCATGCTTTCTCCCGCGTACTGTTCAGATCAAGCGGTGTCCCAACCGGAGCCGGTTCCCGTGGCCCAGGGTGTATTCTCCTGTCCTTGCCCGATATCATTACAGAATATTTCATAATAACGGGCGCAGATGTCAAACTGGATAGCCTTCTTTTCCGCGGCTGTCAATGCGCTTGTTCCATGCTTGAGGCCCCCACTTTCATAGGAATGGATCACCAGGGCGAATCACGAATGACAGAGGCGGGGTGGCGTTGCAGGGGGCTCTAAGCGTATCCGTGGCAAGAACATCCGTGAATCTCGGATATCAGAGGCGTGGCGGCGTTGCAGGGGGCTTCAGGCTTCGGGGGGATAACCCCCCTGCCCTTCCGTGCCCCGGCCTCGCAATTCTCCCGCAGCCAGGGTACTTCCTGCCGGCGGGAAGATTTATCGTGCCCTGGCCTCGCAGTTCACCAGTAGCCGGGGTTCTTCCTGCTCGATGGGAAGGTTTACCGTGCGCCGGCCTCTCGGCTCACCCTTCGCTTCGTCCCGGAACCGGGGCCTGAACGCAGGCCTGATCTTTTTTTCACCCCCGTTCCCTTTCCCCCTTTTTGTATAAAGATCTCACTTTGGAAATCCGATGGGTGAAGGGAAGAGGTGCGGGTCCCCGGACAAGGGCAGCCCCATAAGGAGAGCGTGATGGAAGTGACCACGAAAAAGACAGACGAGACCCTGACGGTCAAGGTTTCCGGCGCCGTCGACACCGAGGCCGCCGAGGTTCTCAGGACCGAGCTGGGAAAGATCCTGAAGCTCCGCCCGAAAAAGGTCGTGATGGACCTGAGCCTCGTGCCGACCATGGGCTCGTCGGGAATCGGAAAGATACTGATCTTCTTCAAGGGTCTCGACAGCGGAAGCTCGAGCTTCGAGATCAAGGGAATTCACGAGAATCTCTACAACATATTCAAGGCAGTGAAGCTCGACAAGCTGTTTCCCATATCCATGAGGTAGCCGCCATGGACATTCACAAGGATTCTTCAGGGGCCCTGGTTTTTTCAGGAAAGCTCGTCGTCTCGGAGATCGAGGCGGCCTGCTCGAAGGTCGAACCCCTGCTGGACGAAACGCTCCACGATACCGTGCTCGACCTTTCGGGCGTCGACGACATCGACATCTCCGGCCTGCAGCTTGTGCTCGCCATGAAAAAGGCTGCCGTGAGCGACGGGTCCTTCCACATCAGGGGGGCAAGCGCAAAGGTCAGGGATATCGTCTTCCTCGCAGGGTTCGAAGGGATCTTCGAGGAGGAAGCCTGATGAAGGGCAAGATCCTCCTGGTGGACGACTCGGCCACCCTGCGTGCCTCGGTCAACTACACCCTGAAAGAGGCGGGCTTCGAGACCGTCAACGCGGTCAACGGCGCCGACGGGC
>JAKLDU010000049.1 GCA_022703355.1 Deltaproteobacteria bacterium
GAGGTCTCCCCCGACGGACCCCCGTTCGAAGAGTAGCGCCCCGGGCGCTGCCCCTCAGTACAGGTCGTACCGCACGAGCCTGCCGTCGAGGGGGCCGTTCTTGAGGGGCTTCTTCCAGGTCGACCGCAGGCCCACGGACTTCACCAGGCTCCGGTCGCCGAAATAAACGAAGGCCGTGGAGCCCGTGCACTTCTTCTTGAGAAAATCGCCGAACTCACGGATGAACTCCCTCATGTCGCCCATCCTGCCCATGCGTATGCCGTAGGGCGGGTTGCAGACGATCGTGCGCCCCTCGAGTGCAGGGATGTCCTGGTAGGGGAGCCTTTTCACCGAGACCCTCTCGCCCCCCTTGAGGAGGTTTATGTTCGTCCTCGCCGCGGCCACCGCCTCCTTCGAGACGTCGCTCCCACCGATGAGGCCTTCGGGAAGGTTGCGCGCGGCCCGGTCTTCCGCTCTTTTCACGTTTTCCCAGACCCGCCCGTCGAAGTCGGGCAGGTTCATGAACCCGAAGGACGTGCGCAGGCCGCCCGCGGGGATCCTGCAGTAGCTGAGGAGCGCCTCGCACAGGAGGGTGGCGGACCCGCACATGGGGTCGTACAGCGGGGTGGAGCCGTCCCACCCGCTCAGGGCGACGATCGTCGCCGCAACGGTCTCCCGCATGGGCGCCTCCACGGTTTCCCTGCGGTAGCCCCTGCGGTGGAGCGAGCCCCCGGACGTTTCGAAGGAGATCGTGGCCTTGTTGTTGAAGAGGTGGAGACCGAAGACGAGGTCCGGGGTCAGCCTGTCGACGTTCGGCCTTCTGCCGAACCTGTCCTTGAAGGTGTCCACGATGGCGTCCTTGAGCACCTGCGCCGCGTACTGCGAGTGATTGATCTTGCTGTGGGATACGGTGGAGGTGATCATGAAGGTCCTGTCCAGGGGAAAGATCTCCGTCCAGGGTATGCCACGGGCTGTCTTGTAGAGGTATTTGGTGCTGTGGCAGTCGAAGGTGACCATGGGCGCGTACACGTGGGTGAGGAGCCGCGCGGCGTAGTTGACGCGGTAAAGCGTGGCCTTGTCGGCGGTGAAGTAGGCGCCCCGGAAGGTGGGCTTCACGTCGGAGGCGCCCAGGCCGGTGAGCTCGGCCGCACCCAGCTCCTCCACGCCGTCCGCGATCTGTGCAAAATACCTGCTGTTCTTGAGATAGCTGAACATGGTCCTTCGGGCTCCCTTTGCACCGCCTGCCTGCATGGTCATAGAGCATTCCCGGCGCCCTGTAAAGGACCGGGTGGGCACGGCATGCACGAATCCTTTGCATATGCACCCGCATCGCCTTGCTCCCCGGCGCGCGAAGGGTATTATAAGTGATATGCCGGGGCGTACGGCCATGTTTCCGAAGGCTTCCCGCACTCCTGCGCCGCCTCCGCGGAAAGCCTGCCTGTCCGGGGGCCTGCGGGGATCCCGAATACGGAAGGGGGTAAGACATGGATCACAGGGTACCCATCGAGAAACTGACCTGCCGGTGCGGGGAGGACATCTTCGGCTGCGAGTCGAGCATCGACGGCAAGCCCCTCCAGGGGATCGTGGGGCAGGCAAAGGCCCTCAAAGCCCTGCAGTTCGGCCTGGACATCAAGGAGAAGGGGTTCAACATCTACGTCGCGGGCGTGCCCGGCACCGGAAAAAAGACCGCGGTGAAGGGCTATCTCCAGGAGGTCGCGAAGGGCAAGCCCACCCCGCCCGACTGGTGCTACGTCAACAACTTCCAGGAGAACTACAGGCCCAAGGCCATCTCTCTGCCCGCGGGCAGGGCCCGGCAGTTCAGGAGGCTCGTGGACGCCTTCATCGACGCCGCCCGGCGCGAGGTCAGCAAGGCCTTCGAGAGCGAGGACTACGCCGCCAGGAAGAACGCCGCCGTCAGCCAGGTTCAGCTGGAGCGCGAGCAGCTCATCAACCGGATCGGCGAGGAGGCGCAGAAGGAGGGGTTCGTCATACAGGCCACCCCCATGGGGCTCCTGACCATCCCCCTCAAGGACAACAGGCCGTTGACCGAGGAGGAGTTCCGCGACCTCGACAGGGACGCCCAGAACGAGATCAGCGAGAAGCAGCGCAAGCTCAACGAGGACCTGAAGAAGACCGGCCGCCAGATGGCCTCCATCGAAAAGAAGACCACGGAAAAGATCGACCTGCTCGACCGGGAGATCGGGTCCTTCACCCTGAACCTGCTCCTTGAGGATCTCCGGGAGGGTTTCCACGACATCCCGGGCGTCCAGGCCTACCTCGACGAGATGGTGGCCGACATGCTCGACAACCTCTCCCTGTTCAGGTCCGATGGCCAGAAGCCGGTACTGCCGCCGGAGCTGCAGGCCGGCATGGGGCAGATGGCCGTGCCCCTGGCCTTGAAGGACGACATGAAGTTCAGGAAGTACCGGGTGAACGTCGTGGTGGACAACACCGACCTCACCGGGGCGCCCATCGTCATGGAGCTCAACCCCTCCTACTACAACCTCTTCGGCCGCATCGAGAAGGAGGCCATGCTCGGGGCGCTCTTTACCGATTTCACGATGATCAGGTCGGGCTCCGTGCACCGGGCCAACGGCGGCTACCTCATCCTGCCCGTGTACGAGGTGCTCAGAAACATGCTTTCCTGGGAGAGCCTCAAGCGCTCCATCACCAACGGGGACATCCGGGTGGAGGAGGCGGAGGAGCGCCTCGGGTTCATGACCACCCGGTGGCTCGTGCCCGAACCCATCCCGTGGGACATCAAGGTGGTGCTCATCGGCAGCCCGGTGCTGTACTACCGGCTCTTCGAGCTCGACCCGGAGTTCCGCGCGCTCTTCAAGGTGAAGGCGGATTTCGACCTGGTCATGGACCGCACCGAGGAGAACATGAGGCACTTTTCGTCCTTCGTGTGCAGCGTGTGCACCCAGGAGAAGCTCAAGCACCTTGAGAAGGGTGCCATCGCCCGGGTGGTGGACCACAGCTCCCGGCTCGCCGAGGACCAGAGCAAGCTCTCCACCGAGTTCGGCGCCATCGCGGACGTTCTGCGGGAGGCGAGCTTCTACGCCACGGTGCAGGCCTCCCCCCTGGTGAAGGAAGCCCACGTGCGGCAGGCCATCGAGGAGAAGTTCAACCGCTCGAACATGGTGATGGAGAAGATCCGGGAGTACATCGACCGGGGCATCATCAAGATCGACACCACGGGGGAGGCGGTGGGACAGGTGAACGGCCTGTCCGTCATGGGCATGGGCGACATCGTGTTCGGCAGGCCCAGCAAGATCACCGCCACCATCGGCGTGGGCTCCCAGGGGCTCATCGACATCGAGCGGGAGGCACGGCTCAGCGGCCCCATCCACACCAAGGGCGTGCTCATCCTCTCGGGCTACCTCACCCACCGCTATGCCCAGGACAAGCCCCTGAGCCTGGCGGCGAGGCTCGTGTTCGAGCAGAGCTATTCGGGCATCGAGGGCGACTCTGCCTCCTCCACCGAGCTCTACTCCCTCCTGTCCGCCCTGTCGGGAGTGCCCGTCAGGCAGGGCATCGCGGTGACGGGCTCCGTGAACCAGAAGGGCGAGGTCCAGGCCATCGGCGGGGTGAACGAAAAGATCGAGGGGTACTTCGGCGTGTGCAAGCTCAAGGGTTTCACGGGCGAGCAGGGGGTGATGATCCCTTCGAGCAACGTCCAGAACCTCGTGCTCGGCGACGAGGTGATCCAGGCCGTGAGCGAGGGCAGGTTCCACATCTGGAGCGTGGGCACCATCGACGAGGGCATCGAGGTTCTCACCGGCAGGAAGGCGGGCGTGCGCGACGGCAGCGGCCTCTTCGAGGAGGGCACGGTCAACAGCCTCGTGGACAGCCAGCTCCGCGCCTACTCGGAGATGTGGGCGAACTTCTCCGGCGGCCCCGGCAATCCGCGGGTCAACCCAGGATAGTATGCGGTAATCCCTCTTCTTTAGCCGCCCCCTTTCCCCTGCCTGCCCTGGTCCGCCCGGCGGCCCGTTCCTCCCCTTGACAGCATAGGCCACTCCAGATATTTGCTTATAATACCGATTTCAAGAAGTCAGGGAGTGGTGCTATGAGATCATATGTCGTTTTTTCATCCATGGGGCCCGACCGCGCCGGTCTGGCAAAGGAGATTTCGGAGTTCTTCACCGCGCGGGGCATCAACATCGAGCGCTCCCGCGGCTGCGTGCTGGGCAACGAGTTCGGCATGATCATCCTCACCTCGGGCAACACCCAGGACATCGAGCGCCTCATCGGCGACCTGGACAGCCTGAGAAACAAGACCGGCCTGGAGATCTACGTCCGCAAGACCAAGGCGCCCAGCCACCGGGAGGCCTCACCCTCCATTCCCTACCGGCTCCTGGCGACCTCCCTCGACCACCCCGGCATCGTGCACCAGATCTGCAAGGTGCTCACCACCCGGGGCATCAACATCGACGACATGTCCAGCAACGTGGACAACAACCCGGTGACCGGGGCGAACATCTTCCGGATGGCCTGCTTCTTCTCCCTGCCCCCCGCCGTGAAGATCCTCGACCTCAAAAAGGAGTTTTCCCGCCTCAGCGATGAGTACAACATCGACATCCGGTTCGAGGCGGTGATCAGCTAGTGAGCCTATGCCGAAAACAGCAAAGAAACAGATAGAGACAGGACCGAAGCCCATTTCCGAGATAGCCGCCTCCCTGGGGCTCACCGAAAACGACTTGGAGCTCTACGGCCGCTACAAGGCCAAGGTCAGGCTCGAGGCCATCCGCCGGTTCGACCGCAGGCCGAACGGCTCCCTCATCCTCGTCTCCGCCATGACCCCCACGCCGGCGGGCGAGGGCAAGACCACGGTGTCCATCGGGCTGACCCAGGCCCTGGCGCGCCTGGGCAAGAGCGTTGTGGCCGCGCTCCGCGAGCCGTCCCTGGGCCCGGTCTTCGGGGTCAAGGGCGGCGCCACGGGCGGCGGCGCGTCCCGGGTGCTCCCCATGGAGGACATCAACCTCCACTTCACCAACGACTTCCCGGCCATCGAGAGCGCGCACAACCTCCTGTCGGCCCTGCTGGACAACTCCATCTTCCACGGCAACCCGCTCGACATCGACCCCCGCAAGATTACCTGGCGCCGGGTCCTGGACATGAACGACCGGTTCTTGAGGGACATCGTGGTGGGCCTGGGCGGCTCGCTCAACGGCGTGCCCCGGGAGACGGGCTTCGACATCGTGCCCTCGAGCGAGATCATGGCCATCCTCTGCCTCTCGCGATCGTATAAGGACCTCAAGGAAAAGATCCGCAGGATCCTGCTCTCCTTCACCTACGACGATAAGCCCGTGCACGCGGGCGACCTCAAGGTGGAGGGCGCGGTGACCTCGCTTCTGAAGTACGCCCTCCTGCCCAACCTGGTCCAGACCACCGAGGGCGTGCCCGCCATCCTTCACGGCGGCCCCTTCGCGAACATCGCCCAGGGCACCAACTCCATCATGGCCACCGACCTGGCCCTGAAGCTGGGCGACTACGTGGTTACCGAGGCGGGCTTCGGCTTCGACCTGGGCGCGGAGAAGTTCTTCGACATCGTGGCCCCCTACGGAAACCTCGACCCCAAGGTCGTGGTGCTCGTGGCCACGGTGCGCGCGCTCAAGTACCACGCGGGCGTGCCCCGGGAGGACCTGAACACCCCCAACCCGAGGCTCGCGGTCCTGGGCATGGCGAACCTCCGCAAGCACTACGAGAACATCGCCAAGTTCGGCGTCCAGTGCATCATCGCGCTCAACCGCTTCACCTCGGACACGGACGAGGAGATAGAAGCCGTTCTCAAGGCAGCCGAGGACGAGGGCATGAACATCGCCCCCGCGGACATCTTCGTGAAAGGCGGCGCGGGCGGCCTCGAGCTCGCGGAGAAGACCGTGAAGCTCTGCCAGGCAGCCACCGGCCACAGCAAGCCCCTCTACGACTGGGACGCCCCGGTGGAGGACAAGATCTTCACCGTGGCGAGCGAGATCTACGGCGCCGTCTCGGTCGACTACCAGCCCCTGGCCAAGCGCAACCTCGCCCTCATCAAGAAGTTCGGCTACGACAAGCTCCCGGTGTGCATCGCCAAGACCCAGCAGTCGCTCTCCGACAACCCGTCGCTCCTGGGCCTGCCGAGCAACTTCATCGTCACGGTGCGCGAGATCAAGATCGCGTCCGGCGCGGGGTTCCTCATCCCCATCACCGGCGAGATCCTCAGGATGCCCGGCCTCTCGAAGCTCCCCGCCGCCTTCGGCATCGACATCGACGACGACGGCACCATCACCGGGATCAGCGGCTAGCCATGAAGGTCGCGGTCACGGGAAAGGGCGGGGTGGGCAAGTCCACCCTCACTGCGGCGCTCGCCCTCCTCACGGCGCAGCAGGGGAGGCGGGTCCTGGCCATCGACGCGGACCCCGACGCCAACCTCGCCTCGGCCCTGGGGATACCCCTCGAAGGCCAGAAAGCGATCGTCACCATCGCCCGGCAGCGGGATCTCATCGAGGAGCGCACCGGCGCCAAGGTGGAGCAGTACGGGCAGATCTTCAGGCTCAACCCCGAGGTCTCGGACCTTGCGGACACCTATGCGCACCGCCACCGGGGCGTTGACCTCCTGGTGCTCGGCGCCGTCCGGGGGGGCGGCACCGGGTGCGCCTGCCCGGAGAACGTGCTGTTGCGCTCCCTGGTCCAGGACGTGGTGCTCCACCGGGACGAGGCCCTGTTCCTGGACATGGAGCCGGGCATCGAGCACATCGGCCGCGCCACCGCCCGGGGAGTGACCTCCCTGATCGTTGTCGTGGAGCCGGGCCAGCGTTCCATCGAGTCGTTCCGGCGCATCTCCGCCATGTCCGCGGACATCGGCATCGGGAACATCTTCGTGGTGGCCAACAAGGTCAGGTCCCCGGGCGACGGGGAGCTCATCAGGCGCTCCATCGGCGACTTCCCGCTCATCGGCTCCATCCCCCATGCGGAACAGATCCTGGCCAACGACCGCGACGGCAGGTCCGCCATTGACAATCTCGACGTGAATCTGCTAGCTCTCTTCGAGGATATAATCAAAAAATTACAGTGAAATCGTGGGGCCACTTCACCAGGGCCCCCCGAAAGAGACGAAACCCATGGCAACCGGTACGAAATGCATTGCAACGGCCATCGGCTCCTTCCCCCACACCGACGCGGGGCAGGCGCTCGACATCGTGTTCAGAACGCTGGCCCATGCCCCGCTGTGGCCCCAGCTGCCGAAGCTGGGCCTGAACGAGCAGATGGAGATCCAGTACTCCGAGGGCATGCCCCGGGCTGTCATCGACCGGGACAGGGGCCGCATGTATTTCGACACCTCCGGCGACTACTCCGAGGACTTCGCCCTGTTCTACGAAGCCTACATGACCGCCATGGACCCCGGGAGCGGGACGGGCGACTGCTCGGCCATGGCCATCACCCCCGCGTTCTCCCGGGGGCTCCACGGTTTCGAGGAGCGCCTGAAGGCCTGCGGGAAAAAGTACCCCTTCGTCAAGGTGCAGACCACGGGCCCGTGCTCGTTCGCGCTCACCATCGTGGACGAGAACAAGCGGGCGGTGTGGTACAACGAGGAGTTCAGGGACGTGGTGGTGAAGGCGCTGGCCATGAAGTGCCGCTGGCAGATACAGAAGTTCGCTCCCTACGGGGAAAAGGTCATCTGTTTCGTCGACGAGCCCATCCTCTCGGCCTTCGGGTCCTCCACCTACATCGGCGTGAAGCGCGACGAGGTGGTGGCGGCCATCGCCGAGTGCGCGGACGCGGTCCACGCCGACGGTGCCATCGCGGGCGTGCACTGCTGCGGGAACACGGACTGGACCATCCTCATCGACGCAGGCGTCGACCTGGTCAACCTCGACGCGTTCGCCTACGGCGACACCATCGCCCTTTACCCCGAGGCGGTGGCGTCTTTCGTTCGCAGGGGAGGCCTCATCGCCTGGGGCATCGTGCCCACCTCCGCGGCCATCCGCGAGCAGACCGTGCCCGGCCTGGCGGAGCGCTTCGACGCCGTCGTGGCGAACCTCGCCTCGAAGGCGGGCATCGGGAAGGGCACCATCCTCGACCAGTCGCTCATCACCCCCTCCTGCGGCACGGGGTCGCTCGCACCATCCGACGCGGAGATGGTCTTCGAGAAGCTCGAGGCCCTGTCGGCGCTCGTGCGGAGCGGGATCTGACCCCTCGGAAGGGAACCGGCCTTGGCAACCAGATACACCATCGCGATCACCGGCAAAGGGGGCACCGGCAAGACCACCATTGCGGCGGCCGTCGTCACCTGCCTCATCGACCGGGGGTGCACGCCCGTGCTGGCCGTGGACGCGGACCCCAACTCCTGCCTCGACGGCGTGCTCGGCGTGAAAGCCCTCAAGACCGTGGGCCAGATCCGCGAGGAGAGCCGGGACGCGGGCGCCGGCCAGCCCGGGGGGGTCTCGAAGCGCGAACTCATCGAGCTGAGAATCGCCGAGAGCCTGGTGGAGGCCGAAGACTTCGACCTCATCGCCATGGGACGCCCCGAAGGTCCGGGCTGCTACTGCTACGCCAACAACCTCTTCGGCGACTGCATAGGTGAGCTCTCGAAGAGCTACCCCTGCATCGTCATAGACAACGAGGCCGGCCTCGAGAACCTGTCCCGGCGGCTGTACCGTCAGGTCGACCTGCTGCTCATCGCGGGGGACCCCTCGAAGCGCGGCATCGAGACTATCCGCCGGCTCCACGGGCTGGCAGAGGAGATGGGCGTCGAGTACGCCAGGCTCGCCCTGGTGGTGAACCTCGTGCGGGACGGGTCGAACACCCGGGACCTGTCCGCCCTCGGCCAAGAACTTGGCGCGGACAGCGTGCTCATCCTCCCCTTCGACCCGGAGATCGCCCGGGCGGGCGAGGAGGGCCTGCGCATGCAGGACGTGCCCCGGACGAACCCCGTGCTGGCGGGCATCGACGGCCTCATATCCGGGCTCGACCCGGCTGGAGACACCCGTGACTGAGAAAAAGACGAGGACACCCGAAGAGAGGGCGTGCGACCCCGCCTCCGTCGAGGCCATCCGGAAGGCCGAGCTCGACTGCGTGGACTTGAGCTTCTTCCGCATGGACGGCCAGAAGAGCCAGTGCGCCTTCGGGACCAGGGGGGTCTGCTGCAGGATCTGCCACATGGGCCCCTGCCGCATCACCCCGAAGACTCCGCTGGGCGTGTGCGGGGCGGACGAGGACACCATCGTGGCGCGCAATTTCCTCCGTGAGGTGGCGGGAGGGTCCGCCGCTCACTCGGACCACGGCCGGCACCTGGTGCTGCTCCTGAGGAAGATCGGGGAAGGCAGGGGAGGTGGCTACACCCTCAAGGACGAGAAGGCGCTCCGCAGGATCGCCAAAGCCTACGGGATCGAAGAGGGCGACGTGCCCGTGCCTGAGCTCGCGGTGAAGCTCGCGGAGCTCTTCCTCGGGGAGTTCACCTCCCAGGAGGAGAGCCTCAGGACGCTCAAGCTCGCACCCCTGAGCCGCCAGGGCGTGTGGCAGAAGCGGGACGCCTCCCCGGCGGGCATCGACCGCATGGTGGTGGAAGCCCTGCACCGCACCCACATGGGCGTGGACCACGACTACCGGAACATCCTCCTCCACGCCTTCCGGCTCGCCCTGGCGGACGGCTGGGGAGGTTCGCGCATCGCCTCCCAGGTGTCGGACATCATTTTCGGCACGCCCACGCCGGTGAAGAGCACGGCGAACCTGGGCATCCTGGGGGCCCGCACCGTGAACGTGCTCGTCCACGGCCACGAGCCCGCGCTGTCCGAGATGCTCGCCGCCGCCTCCTCCGACCCGGAGGTCAGGGCATACGCGCAGGCCGCGGGGGCCGAGGGCATCACGCTGGCGGGCATCTGCTGCACGGCCAACGAGATCCTCATGCGCCACGGCATCCCCATCGCGGGCAACTTTCTCCAGCAGGAGCTGGCCATCGTCACCGGCGCGGTGGAGATGATGCTCATCGACGTCCAGTGCTGCATGCCCGGCCTGCCCGACGTGGCCAGGTCCTACCACACGGAGATTGTCTCCACGAGCGCCATGGCGAAGACCGTCGGCGCGAGCGAGACCCGGTTCAGCACGGACCGCGCCTACGAGACCGCGAAGGGCCTCCTGAAGCGCGCCGTGGACAACTACGGAAACCGCGATCCGGAAAAGGTGGCCATCCCCGGCTACTCGAAGCCCCTCGTGGCGGGGTTCTCCGTGGAGAGCATCAGGTACATGCTCGGCGGCACGTACCGCGCCTCGTTCCGGCCCTTGAACGACGCGATCATCCAGGGGCGCATCCGGGGGATCGCGGGCATCGTGGGCTGCAACAACCCCAAATCGAAGCTCGACTCCTACATCAACACCCTCACGCGGGAGCTGCTCAGGGAAAACGTGCTGGTCTTGAAGACCGGGTGCGCTGCCATCGCCTCGGCCAAGGAGGGCAACCTCACGCCCGAGGCGGCTTTCGAGCTTGCGGGCCCCGGTTTGAGGGAGGTGTGCGAGGCTGTTGGCATGCCGCCGGTGCTCCACATGGGGAGCTGCGTGGACAACTCCCGGCTCCTCGAGGCGGCCACCGAGGTGGTGCGCGAGGGCGGCCTGGGCGACGACCTCTCGGACGTGCCCGTGGTGGGGGTCGCCCCCGAGTGGATGAGCGAGAAGGCCATCGCCATCGGCTGCTACTTCGTCGCCTCGGGCATCGACGTGGTCCTGGGCCACCCGTTCTACATCGAGGGCTCGAAGAACGTGACCTCGTTTCTGAACGGCGGGGCGAAGGATGTGTTCGGCGCCTCGTTCCACGTGCACCAAGACCCCATCGAAGCGGCCAAGGCCGTCCTGAAGCTCCTGGATGAGCGCCGGGAGAAGCTCGGCATCAACCGCAAGGCCGAGCGCAAGCTCATGGACATGAAGGACAGGAGGGAGCTCGGTGTCTAAGCTCATCTGCTCCAGCGCCATCGGCGGGGCCCACCAGTGGGTTGCCCGCGCCGAGGCGAAGCTGGGCGAGGCCATCCGGGAAAAGGGCGAGGGCTGCCGGGTTGGCTTCCCGGACACCGCCTACTACCTCCCCGTGATCTACTCCTTCACCGGCGAGAAGGTCGAGCGCCTGGGCGACCTCGCGAAGGTCCTGGTCCACGCCCGCAGCCTCCTGCCCCAGGTGCCCGCGGAAAAGGTCTGGCTCCCCTACCTCGGCAACACGCTGGACGCGGGCGTGGCCACGCTCTTCGCCCTGGAGGCCATCGAGGCCTGCAAGTACGTGGTCGGGCCGGACCCGGTGGAGGGCATCTGGCTGGGCGCGGCCAGCGACGTCATCATGCGCGAGCGGGGCGTGGAGTTCGTGGACGGCACGGCCCCGGGATTCGCCGCCGTCACGGGCGCTGCCCCCACCAGCGAAGTCGCGGTGAAGATCGCGCGCGAGCTCCAGGAAAAGAACATCTACGTGTTCATGGCCGGCTCCACCAATGGAGGCCAGTTCGCCCGGCAGCTCAAGGATGAGGGCGTACAGCTCGGGTGGGAATCGCGGCTCGTGCCCTTCGGGCCCGACGTGTCGGCCCTCATCTACCCCATGGGGTTCGCCAGCAGGTCGGCGCTTTCCTTCGGGAACGTGAAGCCCGGCGACTTCAAGGCCAACCTCAGGTACAACAAGGAGCGCATCTTCGCCTTCGTGCTCGCCCTGGGCGAGGTGGACGAGGAGAAGTACTCCGCGGCGGCGGGCGCTCTCAATTACGGCTTCCCCGTCATCGCGGACACCGACATCCCCCAGATCCTGCCCACGGGCATCTGCACCTACGAGCACGTGGTGTCATCCGTGCCCCACGAGTCCATGGTGGAGAAGGCCCTCGAGGTGAGGGGCTGCAAGGTGAGGATCACGAAGGTCCCCATCCCGGTGCCCTACGGACCGGCCTTCGAGGGCGAGCGCATCCGCAAGCAGGACACGCGGGTGGAGTTCGGGGGCAACCTCACGCCCGCCTTCGAGTTCGTGACCATGGCCGGGATGGACGAGATCGAGGACGGCACGATCGAGATCATCGGCCCGGACGTGGACGACGTGCCCGTGGGCGCGGCCCTGCCGCTGGCCATCTGGGTGGAGGCGGCGGGCAGGAAGATGCAGCCCGACTTCGAGGCCATCCTCGAGCGCCAGATCCACCACCTCGTCAACGGCGCCGAGGGCATCTGGCACATGGGCCAGCGGGACATCGTCTGGACCCGCATCTCGAAGAGCGGCTTCGACAGGGGGCTGCGGCTCAGGCACTACGGCGAGATCCTCCACGCCAAGCTCCTCGGCAACTACCCCGCCATCGTGGACAAGGTGAAGGTGACCCTCATCACGGACCTCGCCGAGGTGGAGCGGAGGCTGGACGTCGCGCGCCAGACCTACATCGAGCGCAACCGCAGGCTCGAGTCCATGACCGACGAGTCCGTGGAGCTCTTCTACTCCTGCCTGCTCTGCCAGTCCTTCGCGCCCAACCACGTGTGCGTGGTCACCCCCGAGCGCCTGGGGCTGTGCGGCGCCTACAACTGGCTCGACGCCAAGGCCGCCTACGAGATCGACGAGACCGGGCCCAACCAGCCCGTGAAGAAGGGCGCGTGCCTCGACCCGGTGAAGGGCCAGTGGGCCGGGGTGGACGAGTACGTGCACCAGGGCTCCCACAAGACCGTGCCCTCGGTGTGCGCCTACTCCATCATGGACCGGCCCATGACCTCCTGCGGGTGCTTCGAGGTCATCTGCGCGATCGTGCCCGAGTGCAACGGCATCATGGCTGTCAATCGCGAGTACACCGGCGACACGCCCGCGGGCATGACCTTCTCGACCCTGGCCGGGAGCGTGGGCGGCGGCCAGCAGACCCCGGGCTTCATGGGCTGCGGCAAGGTCTTCCTCACGTCAAGAAAGTTCCTCTTCGCCGAGGGCGGCCACAAGCGCCTCATCTGGATGACCAAAAACCTCAAGAAGGCCCTGGGCGAGGACCTCGAAAAGCGCTTCGAGGAGCAGGGCGTGCCGGACCTCATGGACAGGATCCCGGACGAGACGGATGCCATCGACCCGAAGGAGATCAGGGCCTACCTGGAGCGGGTGGGCCACCCCGTGCTCCAGATGGGCGACATCTCGGCCTTTGCCGGGGACGGCGAGGCAGCCCCCGTCCAGGAGGCGACCGCTTCGGCGCCGGCTGAAAGCAGGCCCGCGGACGAGGCCCCCGTCGAGGCGTCCCCCCGGGAAAAGGGGTATACGCCCGGTCAGATGGAGTTCCTCAAGGCCGAGATCATGGGCCAGATCAGAGACGAGCTCAAGCAGGGCCTGACCCGGGAGATCGTGAACGACATCATCGGGGTCTTGAGCGAGCGCTTCCTGGGTGCGGAACCCCGGGCACAGGGCCTGTCCGCGCCTGCGGCGCAGGCAGCGGCGCCACGGGAAGAGCAGGAGACGAGGCCGTCCGCCCGCGAGCGGATCGGAGCGGTCAGAACTTTTGCCATCAGGAAGGACACGTGCGGGAAGCCCGTGTGCGAGGTGACGCTGGGGGCCACGAAGGGGCAGGGAGGCACCAGGGGGAGGACGTACAGGATCGGCGGCGACACGGCCATGCCTTTTCACCTCTGGGAAGGCCGGATGCCCAATTCCCCGCTCGTGGCCATGGAGGTGTTCGACAAGGTCTCCCCGAAGTACCCGGACGTGCTCAGGGCGGTCTGGGGGGAGCTCCTGTCAGACCCGGCGCGGATGGCGAAGGCCTGCGTGGAAAAGTACGGCGCGGACCTCATCAGCATCCGCCTCGAAGGCACGCACCCGGAGAAGGGGGGCTTGAGCCCGCAGGACGCCCTCAAGCTCGTGAGGTCCGTCCTCGAGGCGGTGGATGTGCCCCTCATCGTCGTCGGCCACAGCCACTTCGAGACGCACAACGAGGTCATGAAGGAGATCGCCAGGGGGTGCGAAGGCGAGAACCTGCTGCTGTCCTGGGTGGAGCAGGAAAACTACCGCACCGTCGCGGGCGTGGCGCTCGCCTATGGCCACACGCTGGTGGCCCAGAGCCCCATC
>JAKLDU010000005.1 GCA_022703355.1 Deltaproteobacteria bacterium
CCCAAAGCACCCTGGAAAAGAGCCTCTTCGCCATCGACGAGCTCACGGGCCTCGTGGCCGCGAGCGCCCTGGTCCGCCCCTCGAAGAGCGTGCTCGACCTGAATGTGGGGTCCGTGATGAAGAAGTGGAAGTCGCCCGCCTTCGCCGCCGGGGTCGACCGGTCCGTCGTGGAAAAGGGCGCCCGGATGCTGGGCAGGGAGATACCGGAGCTCGTGGAGGACACCATCGCGGGCATGCGGGAAGCGGCGGAGGAGATCGGGCTCAAGGGCGGACTCTAGCCCCCGGGCCGTTCCCGGGGTCTTCGGGGCCCGCCCGCTTCGGAAAGGATGACAAATGCTGGTAAAAGTGTGCGACAACCTGTACGCGTTCGTCTGGGACGACTACACCCAGAACAACTGCAACGCCTTTCTCATCGATTCCTCCAGAAGGATCCTCATCGACCCGGGGCATGCCCACCTCTTCGGCCACGTGCAGAAGGGGCTCGAAACGCTGGGCCTCACCCCGTCGATGATCGACGTGGTGCTGGTCACCCACGGCCACCCCGACCACCTCGAGTCGGCCCTGCTCTTCAAGGACCCGACGCAGTTCGCCATGAGCCTCACGGACTATCACTTCATCCTCGAGCTCGCCGGGAGCGCCTACAAGCTCCCCGAGCCGGACTTCTTCCTCCGGGAGGGCGACCTTGCCATCGGCGACGTCACGTTCGAGGTGATCGACACGCCGGGCCACACGCCGGGGTCGGTCTGCCTGTACTGGCCCGCGCGCAGGGCGCTGTTCTCCGGCGACGTGGTGTTCCCCCAGGGCATCGGCCGCACGGACCTGCCCGGCGGGAGCGGGCCCGCGCTCAAGGAGAGCATCCGCAGGATCATGAAGCTCGATGCGGACTACCTCCTGAGCGGCCACGGCGAAATCCTCGCCGGCAGGGATGAGGTGGCGCGGAACTTCAGGACGGTCGAGGACTACTGGTTCAAGTATCTATAGCAGGCTTCCCAGCTCGTCGGCGAGGACCCGGCGGGCCCTGGACAGGGTGTCCCGCCAGGAGCCGCTCGCGGCCAGGTTGGGAACGACCGCCCTTCCCCGGATGCCCTTGGTTTCGAGACCGGCCTTGAGCTCCTCGAGCTGGCGGAGCATCTCCCCGTCGAGCCGTGCCCGGCAATCCCGGATGCGCCCCTCGAGCGTGCCCCTGTCGGCCCCCGCGAGGGATTCGAGCGCGTCGAGCACCCGGCCGTTGTCCCCGTCCACCTGCAGCTGGTCCAGCAGGCCGCCTTTCACCAGGGCCAGGAGTTCCGGTCGGTCATCGCCCGCGGAGTCGAGCTCCGCGGACAGGTCCCTCAGGGTCGCCCGGGAGTCGAGATACTTCTGTACTGCCGCCCGGGCGGCGTCTGCAAGCTCCTTGTGCCTGAGGTCCTGCTTCGCGTCCCGGGACATGCTCAGGCCCTTTGTCCTTTCCATGACAATGTCGAGCGTACTGCGTATCTTACCCATGCAACTCTCCGCTGGTGTGTTTTTCCCTTTCCATTAGGCAGGTCCGGCCATGGAGTCAAGGGCGGATTGCATCCGCCGCGTTACGAAAGACGGATCGACGGTGCGCCCCGGCCCACATGACCGGAGGTGGGAGAGCCCTCCCGGGACGTACGAAACGAAAGACGCATCGACGGTGCGCCTCACCCCGCGATCCGGGGCGGATGCGAAGACCCCCGGGCCGCCTAGTCCGTCTCCGCCGAGGTGGCCTCGGCCGCCGGGAGATAGAACCGCTCGGCGTAGTCCTTGACCATGCGGTCCGCGATGAACCGCCAGCCCAGGCTCATCATGGCGTGCTTCATCCGGGCGACCCACGCGGAGGGGATGCCCTGGGAGTCCCGGTGGTAGTAGAGCGGGACCACCTCGCTCTCGAGGGTCTGGTAGAGGTACTCGGCGTCACGCCGGTTCTGCACCTGCTGGTCGTTGTGCATGCCGCCGTGGCCGATGGCGAACCCGTTCCTGCCGTCGTAGGCCTCGTTCCACCAGCCGTCGAGCACCGAGAGGTTCAGGCCGCCGTTGAGCACCACCTTCTGCCCGCTGGTGCCGCAGGCCTCCAGGGGGCGCCGGGGGTTGTTCAGCCACACGTCCACGCCCTGCACGAGGTGCCGGGCCACGTTGTAGTCGTAGTCCTCCACGAAGGCGACTTTCAGCTTGTGGGCGCTCTCGTAGCTGAAGCGGGCGATGCGCTGCATGAGCGCCTTGCCCGCGTCGTCCCGGGGGTGCGCCTTGCCGGCGAAGATGATCTGGATGGGCCGGTCGGCGTCGTTTATGAGCTTTGCCAGCCGCTCGGGCTGGGAGAGGATCAGGTCGGTGCGCTTGTAGGTCGCGAACCTCCGGGCGCAGCCGATGGTGAGGACGTCCGGGTCGAGGATGCCGTCGATGAGCTTCACGGTTTCCTCGTGTCCCAGGCGCGCCGACTGCTTGAGAAGGCGCCGTCTCACGAAGCGGATGAGCCGCATCTTCAGGCTCTGGTGGGTCTCCCAGAGCTCGCCGTCGTCGATGTCCTCGACCGCCTCCCACACGTCCGGGTGGACCATGCGGGTGGGCCAGTCCTGGCCGAGCCAGGTCTGGAAGAGCTGGTACATCTGGGGGGCGAGCCAGGAGAGCACGTGCACCCCGTTGGTGATGTGCCCGATGGGCACCTCCGACTCGCGCCTCCCGGGCCAGAGCCCGTTCCACATCATGCGGCTCACGTGGCCGTGGATGGCGGACACGCCGTTGGCCCGGCGCGAGCCCTTGAGCGCGAGGACCGTCATGCAGAAGGGCTCGCCCCGGTCGTTGGGGTTCACCCGGCCCAGGGCCATGAACTCGTCGTGGCTCAGTCCCATCCGCTCCCGGAAGACGCCGAGGTTTTCCTCCACGAGGTCGGGCGGGAACCGGTCGTGCCCCGCCTCCACCGGGGTGTGGGTGGTGAAGACGGTGTGGAGCGAGACGCGCCTGAGGGCCCGGCCCAGCGGGATCTGCTCGTACTCCATGACCCGCCGCACCTCCTCGAGGATGGCGAACGCGCTGTGCCCCTCGTTCAGGTGCATGACGCCCGGGTAGATGTTCAAGGCCTTGAGCGCGCGGGAGCCCCCGATGCCCAGGAGGATCTCCTGCCGCATGCGAAGCCTGGCGTCGCCTCCGTAGAGCCGGGCCGTGAGCTCGCGGTCCTCCACGGAGTTGCCTTCGACGTTCGTGTCCAGGAGGATGAGGCTGACCCTCCCCACCAGGAGTTTCCAGATCCGTGCCAGAAGCGGCGTGGTCCGGGTGTCAACCCGCACGACGACCGGGTTGCCGCCCGGGTCGGTCACCGGCTGGATGGGCTGGTCGCGCGTGTCGAGGTTGATGTAGTCCTCCTCCTGCCAGCCCTCGCTGTTCAGGCGCTGGCAGAAATAGCCCTGCTGGTAGAGGAGCCCGATGCCCACGAGGGGGACGCCCAGGTCGGAAGCGCTCTTGAGGTGGTCGCCCGCCAGGATGCCCAGGCCCCCGGAGTAGATGGGCATGGACTCGTGCAGGCCGAACTCGGCGGAGTAGTAGGCCACGGGCCGGCTGTTCAGGTTGCCGCCGTGGATGAAGCCCCAGGTCTTTTCCTGCTCGATGTACTCGTTGAGCCTCCGGAAGGCGTAGTTGATGCGGCTTTCGAGCACGAGCTCCGAGGCGCGCTCCTCGATGACCTCGGGCGTCACCCGGTTGAGGAAGGCCATGGGGTTGTGCTCCACCTGGCGCCAGACGTGGGGGTCGAGGTCGGTGAAGATGCTGATGACCTCGGGGTGCCACGTCCACCAGAGGTTCTGCGCGAGTGCCCGGAGCCGTTCGTGAAGATGGTTTTCGAAACCTGCCATGGCAAATCCCTCCCCGGAAAGAAAAATAATGGTTCTTGTGAACCTTTCAAGATCGAGTCTGCCTGTTAATATATATGAAAACCATTATCTCGGGAACGGGAAAAGAAGCGCTCCCGAATTGCTGAAAAAGCTTATCCTGGATCAATGCCGTCTCCTGCCGCGGTTTGCCCCGCTGACCATCCGCATCTCTCCTGTTGTGATCGATAATCTTTAATAATAAAATAACCCCATGAAACACTACGACGCGGCCATCGTGGGGAGCGGCCCGGCCGGCCTTGCCGCCGCCTTCACCCTCGCATCGGAGGGCATGCGCGTCGCCCTCATCGACAGGTGCGCCTTCCCCCGGGAAAAGCTCTGCGGCGGGCTCCTCAGCGGCAGGGCGCGCTCGGAGGTGGAGGAGATCTTCGGGGCCGGCGCCTGGGGCCCGGGGGTCGCCTGCGTCTCGCGGGGGGTCCGGTTCCTGCACCGGGGCTCCCTCCTGAGCAGCGTATGCTCTCCCCACCCGGTCTACCTGGCGAACCGTGCCGCTTTCGACGCGCACCTGTTCGAGCTGACCCTCAAGAAGGGGCCGGACGTCTTTCAGGGGGACGCGGCAACCTCCGTGGACCCGGGCGAGATGACCGTGCACTTCAGGAACCGGGAGCCCCTCCGGGCCCCCTTCATCGTCGGGGCGGACGGGGTGGCGAGCAGGGTGGCCAGGTCCCTGTTTCCGGGCTCTTTCCGGAAGCAGGCGTACGGCCTGTGCTTCCAGTCGGACGTAGCAACGGCCGAGGTGCCGGGAGCATCCGACGTGCCCGAGATCCATCTCGGCCACGTGAAATGGGGGTACGCCTGGGTGTTCCCCAAGGGGGAAACGCTTTCCGTGGGCCTGGGCGGCCTGCTGGGCAGGAACCCCGGGATGAAGAGGCTGTTCCTTGCCTTCCACCGCCAGATTGCCCGCAGGGAGCCAACCGCGGTGAGAAGCGGCTACATCCCCTCGGGGAACTTCCTGTGGAGGCCGGGACGCGAAAACGTCCTGCTGGCGGGGGACGCGGCCGGACTGGTGGAGCCCATCACCGGCGAGGGGATCGCGTTTGCGCTGGCGAGCGGGAAACACGCCGCCCTCTCCATCCTGGAGGCGGCCCGCCTGGGCGACCCCCGCCGGGCGTTTCGCCTCTACCGGCGCCCTTACGCACGGGTCGCCAGGGAGTTCTGCATTGCACGGATGCTGCGGCCCCTCATGTCCTCGAGGATCGGGGAGCCCCTGTTCATCCGGGGGCTGCCCCGGGCCGAGGGGATCGTCCGGGAGTACCTGGCCCTCATCGCGGGCAGGAGTACCTTCGGGCGCCTGGCGATGCTCGTCGCGGCCAAGATGGTAAGGGACGTCCTGGCCATGCCGGTTACGGGGCGCATGCGCCCCTGAGGAGCCCGAAGGCGCTGCCCCGGAAAACGGTCTTCCCGGTCTCTCGCGGCCCCTGAGTGCCCGCCCTTCGAGCGCTTCAGCATCTGCCTCTGCCACACCCATGCTTCCACCCTGCGCTAGCGGCCGGTGCGTGCCCGCCCTTCGAGCCCTTCAGACGCCGCTCTTCCTCTTCAGCCTGGCCAGGCGGCGGGCAAAGGCTTCCCTCTCCTCGAGGGAGGCGCACCCGCCTTCCCGGAGCACCCGCTCCACGATCACGAGGGCCCGGGGGCAGTCCCTCTGCCGGTGCTCCAGCCACTTGGCGAGCTCCTCGGCCGCGAAGAGATCGAGGGGGTCTTCGGAGAGCATGGCCTCCCAGAGTGCCGCCGCCCCGGTCCACAGGCCGCGGCGCTTGCGGAAAAGCGACAGGGCGATCCTGGCTTCCCGGGTAACCGCCGGGTCCGGGGAGTCCACGAGCCCCTCCAGAAGGGCGATGGCGACGCCTGGACACCCCTGGTGCAGGTGCAGCCTGGACGCGGCGAGGACGTCCGCGTGGGGGTGACCCTCGCCCGCGCCCACCAGGTGGGAGAGGTGCATGACCAGGGCGGCCATGGACACCACGTCGAGGCGGTTGTGGTGGAACACCTCCTCCAGAGGGGAGGCGTCCCCGGTCCTGAGCCAGTCGAAGTACCGCCCGGGGATCTCGAAGCCGGGCACGTCCCCTTCGCGCCTGAGGCCCAGGACCTGGCTCTCCAGGGTCCCCAGGCGGCAGTTCTCCAGGCGGTGGGCCAGGAGCCTCCGGCTCGGAAAGAGCAGGTCGAGGTGGGGCATCCCGGAGAGGGGGTTCGGGAGCCGGTTGAGGATGAAGCGCGCAGCGAGGAGGGTCAGGTCGAACCCCCTGCCGTTGAAGGTCACGAGGAAGCGCCTGTCCCGGGCGATCTCGTCCAGGAGGGTGAGCAGGGCCCCCTCCTCGTGGTAGTCCCGGGCGAAGAGCTGGCACACCACGAAATCCTCGCCCTCGAACCAGCCCAGGCCCACGAGGAAGGCGAGCGTGCCGGTGCCGCCCGAGAGACCCGTGGTCTCGGTGTCCAGGAACAGGGCGTCGGAGATGGCCATGCCCCCGATCCCGGGCTGGCCGGCCAGCAGGGCCGCGGCGTTCATGTCGGGCCGGGCGAGGCAGGCTATCTCCGAGGAGCCGTGGCTCGTGCGGGCGCCGAAGAGGGTGCGGGAGAAAAAGCACTTCCCCCGGGCGTTTTCGACCTCCTCCCCGGTGACCACCTCGGGCAGGGGCCTGATCTCCCGGGGCCTGAAGGTTACGGTGGCGCGGGGGTAGCTTTCCCGGCGGGACATGATGGCGTCGATCTTCCTGCGAAGCTCGCCAATGACCTCCGACCGGGAGGCGTCCGCCTTTCCCGGGCCCGCCGCCTCTCCCGTCATGCGCTTCAATCGGTCTTTTACGCTCATGGGCTCCCCGCCTGAGGATGGCTTTCCCTGGCCCTCCCTGTCAAGGGCTTTCCTCAAGCCGGCCCGTCACGATCATGCGTTCAACCGTTCCCGCCGTCGGGCAGCCCCTCCAGGACACGGTCATGGCCGATCCGGACTTCTCTGTCCTCCCCGCCGTCCACCCGGCGGCGACCCTGTCCGGCCATGGCTCAATCCCCCGGATCTTCGCACCCGTCCCCGTGCCCTTCCGGGCACTGCCTGCCCCGGAAGATCTGGTAGTACATGAGGGGGACGACGATCAGGGTGAGCGCGGTGGAGGCAACGGCGCCGAACATCATGGCGATGGCGAGCCCCTGAAAGATGGGGTCGAAGAGCATGACGAAGGAGCCCGCAACCACGGCCGCGGCCGTGAGCACGATGGGCCTCAGGCGCACCGCCCCGGCCTGAAGCACCGCCTGTCCGAGGTCGCCTTTTTCCCGCCACTCCCTCTCGATGAAGTCCACGAGCAGGATGGAGTTGCGCACCACGATCCCGGCAAGGGCGATGAACCCTATCATCGAGGTGGCGGTGAAGAAGGCGCCGAAGGCCCAGTGTCCGGGCAGGATGCCCACGAGGGTGAGCGGAATGGGGGCCATGATCACCGCCGGCGTCAGGAAGCTCCGGAACCACGCCACCACCAGGACGTAGATGATGAGCAGCACCGCGGCGAAGGCCACGCCCAGATCACGGAAGACCTCGTAGGTGATGTGCCACTCGCCGTCCCACTTCATGGCGTACTCGTTCTCCAGCCAGGGCTGGACCGAGGAGTACTGGGTGAGCTCACGGTTCAGGCCCCCGGGCACCCTGATCTTCGAGATGGCGTCCTTCATGCCCAGGATGGCATACACCGGGCTTTCCGCCCTGCCCGCCACGTCGCCCACCACGTAGTCCACCTGCTTGAGGTTCTTGTGGTAGATGGTCCGGTCCTGGACCCCATCCCTCACCTTCACGAGCTCGGCCAGGGGCACGAAGGGGCCGGCGGGCGCCGGGAGGGCCAGGGTAGCGAGCCGGTTCAGATCGGAGCGGTCCTCCCGGGGCATGCGCAAGAAGATCTCCACGGGCTCCCGCTCCTTCTCGAAGTGCACGATACCCGCGGCCGCCCCGCCCAGGGCCACCTGCAGGGCCCGGGCCACCTCGTCCACGCCGATGCCGTTTCCTTCTGCCTTCTCCTGGTCCACGGCGAAGGTCACCTTGCGCTGGCCTTCCTCCACGAACCAGTCCACGTCCACCACGCCCTCGGTCCCCTCGAAGATGCCCCGGATCTGCCGGGCGATCTCGAGCCGGACACCGGGGTCCGGGCCGTAGACCTCGGCCACGAGTGTGCTCAGGACCGGCGGCCCCGGCGGGATTTCCGCGACCTTGACCCGGGCGCCGTGCCGGTCGGCGATGGCCTTCAGGTCGGGCCGCAGGCGCTTGGCGATGTCGTGGCTCTGGTCGCCCCGGTCGCCCTTGGGCAGGAAATTCACCTGGATGTCCCCCAGGGAGCCCCCCTGCCTGAGATAGTAGTGCCGCACCAGGCCGTTGAAGTTGTAGGGCGCGGAGGTGCCGACGTAGGTCTGGCAGTGAGTCACCTCGGGCACGGTCTTGAGGTATTCGGTCAGATCCCTGGCCGCGGCGGCGGTCCCCTCGAGGGTGGTGCCCTCGGGCATGTCCACCATCACCTGCAGCTCGCTCTTGTTGTCGAAGGGGAGCATCTTCACCATCACACCCTTGAAGGGGAGCAGGAGCAGGGCCAGGATGAGGAGCCCGGCGATGGCGCCCAGCGCGAGCAGGCGCTTCCTCCCGGAGTCGATGAGAGGGCCCAGGAGCCTCCCGTAGAGTCCGGGTCCTTCCCCTTCCCCGTGCCCGGGCTCGCGGTGGACGTTCCTGAGAACCTTGCAGGAGAGCCACGGGCTCACGATGAAGGCCACGAGGAGGGAGAACAGCATTGCCGCGGATGCGCCCACCGGGATGGGCCGCATGTAGGGGCCCATGAGCCCGGACACCAGCGCCATGGGTATCAGGGCGGCGATGACCGTCCAGGTGGCCAGGATGGTGGGGTTGCCCACCTCGTCCACGGCGGTCAGCGCAGTGCGGGTGTCCACCCCGTGGAGGCGGAAGTGGCGGTTGATGTTTTCCACCACCACGATGGCGTCGTCCACGAGGATGCCGATGGAAAAGATCAGCGCGAAGAGGGTGACCCGGTTCAGGGTGTAGCCGTAGAGGTGGTTGATGAGCAGGGTGAGCGCGAGCGTCACGGGCACGGCCACGGCCACCACCAGGGCCTCGCGCCAGCCCATGGCCAGGGCGATGAGGATGATCACGGAGATGGTGGCGATGAGCAGGTGGTTTAGGAGCTCGTTGGACTTCTCTTTCGCCGTCTCGCCGTAGTCCCGGGTGACGGTGACCTGCACGTCCGAGGGCAGGACCCCGCCCCTGAGGGCCTCGACCCGGGCAAGGGCGTCTTCGGACACGGTGCTCGCGTTGGCGCCCTTCTTCTTGGACAGCGCGATGGTCACGGCCTCATACTGCCCGGAGGGGCTCCCCTTAAGGCCCTTTTTCGCGGCTGCGGGCCCCAGGCCCATGAACACGTAGCTCGCGGGCTCCTCGGGCCCGTCGGTGATTTGTGCCACGTCCCGCAGGTAGACCGGCCGCCCGTCTGTGACGTGGACCACCAGGGAAGCGACGTCCTCGGCGGAGCTCAGGAAAGAGTTCGTCTCAACGATCGTCTCCCGGTTGTCCGCGGAGAACCTGCCCGAGGGGGCCGCCACGTTGGCCCGCCCTAGCCTGCCCATGATCGCCGGGGCCGAGACGCGGTAGGCCTGGAGCTTGACGGGGTCGAGGGTCACCCTGACCTGGCGCCTCTGCCCGCCGGTCACGGTCACCTCGGACACGTCCGGACCCTTCTTGAGCTCGTTGCAGAGCTCCATGGCAACCCGCCTGAGCTCGTAGCCGCCGTACCGGGGGTTTTCGCTCCAGAGGGTCAGGGCGAGGACGGGCACGTCGTCGATGGATTTGGCCTTGACCAGGGGCTGGGACACGCCGGGGGGGATGCGGTCGTAGTTGGACATGAGCTTGCTGTAAAGCTTCACGAGGCTGTCTTCGGCGTTTTCGCCCACACAGAAGCGGACGATGGTGAGGTTCGAGCCCGGCTGCACGATGGAGTAGAGGTACTCCACCCCCTTGATCTCCCAGAGGAACTTTTCCATGGGCGTGGTGAGCCGCTCCTCGACCTCCTTCGGGGATGCGCCGGGGTACGACACGAAAACGTCCGCCATGGGCACGACGATCTGCGGCTCCTCTTCCCGGGGCGTGACGACGATGGCGAACACGCCCAGGAGGAGCGAAGCGATGACCACCAGCGGCGTCAGCTTCGACTGGATGAAGGCCCGGGCTATCCTGCCGGATATGCCGAGCCCCCTCATTTCCGGCCCCCCTCCACGATTCCGCCGTCGACGGCCTTCTCCACGCCGGACACGACGATCTCCTCGTTCGGGGCGAGTCCGGAGAGGACCTCCACCCCATTGGCGCTCTTCCTGCCGGCCCTGATGAGGCGGTAGGTCATGACGCCGGAGGAGTCCACGACATAGACCCCTGCAAGCTGGCCCTTCTCGACGATGGAAGCCTCGGGCACCAGGAGCGCGGTCCTCTTCCCCAGGGGTATGCGCACGCGGGCGAACATGCCGCTCTTGAGGGCCGGGTCGTCCACCGCAACCTTCAGGAGAAAGGTCCGCGACACGGCATCCACGGCGGGCACGACTTCCCGGACCCTGCCCTTGACGACCTTGTGCAGGGAGTCGACGGCCACCTCCACCGAAAGACCCGCCGTGATCCTGCCCGAGAGGCCTTCGCCGGCTGACGCCTCCACAAAGCGGCTCCCTTCCCCCTCCAGGGTGAGAAGGGGCATGCCGGGGGAGGCCATGCTCCCCGCGTCGACGTGCTTCTTCGTCACGCGGCCGGAGAAGGGCGCAGTGATGCGGGTGAACCCCAGGGCGGTCCGGGCCTCGCCGGCCATGGCCTGTGCACGGGCATACTCCGCCTCCGCCATTTTGAGCGCGGCCTCCACCTGGTCCATCTCCTGGCCGGTCAGGGCCTTCTGCTCGTAGAGGTTCCGGTAGCGGGTCCAAGTGGCCTTCGCGAGGTCCCGGTTCACCTTCGCGGCCTCCATGGCCAGGGAAGCCGCCTTCGCCCGCTCGGAGGCGTCCCGGTCGTCGATGGCCGCGAGGAGCTCGCCCACCTTCACGGAATCGCCCTCGCGGACCTTCAGGGAGGTCACGGCCCCCATCACCCGGCTCGCGAGGATGCTCGCGCTGTCCGATTTCACGGTGCCCGCCGCCTCGAAGAGGTCGTCGATCTCCCGGGGAGAGGCCGCCTGCACCGTGACGCCGGTCACCCGGGCCCGCTTCACCGGGGCTTCCCCGCCGCCGCCACCGCAGCCCGCCATGCCGACGAGCACCAGCAGGCAGAGAGGCACGCATACGGCCCACGATCTTTTCTTTCCTGTCATCTCATCCCTTCCTCTGTCACGATATGCCGCAGCCATGCCGGACCTCCCGTCTCACTCGCCCACGCCCAGGTCTTCGAGCATGGTCCCGCCCTCGAAGCTCAGGGTCGCCGCCGCGATCCCGACGGCGTTTTCCCGCTCCACGACCGCGGCCCTCGCCTGCTCGAGGCTGGCCTGGGCGCTCAGGAGGTCCGCCAGGGGCGCGAGGCCGTTCTCGTAGCGCAGCCTGATGAGCCGGGTGCTTTCCTCGGCGGTGGCGAGGGCCTGCCGCGCCAGCTCGCTGTTCATCCTCGCCTCCTCCGCGTTCAGCCAGGCCTCGCGGATCCGGTACGAGATCCCCTGCTTCATGGCCTGGAGCGACTGCTCGGCCTGGTTCGCCAGGTGCTTCGCCTTCGCCCGCTGGTACTCCCGCTTCGTCCCGTCGAAAAAATCCCACCTCAGGAAGGCCGAGGCCTGCCAGCTTTTTCCCTCTGAGCCGAAGGGCGTGTCCCGGTCATCCCGCTGGTAGGCCGCACCCACCCCCAGGGTGGGCAGATAGCCCGCCTCCGCCAGGGAGACGCCTTTTCTCGCAATCTCCGTCCTCAAGGACGCGGCCTTGAGATCGCTCCTGTCCAGGGCCGTGCCGGTGTAATGGGTAAAATCCCTGAAGGGCAGGACCACGGGCTCCTCGGCCGCGTCGACCCGCTCGCCCGCCGCGGTGAGCAGGCCCAGCCTCTCCCGGGCCAGGGCGAGGTCTTTCCGGGCGGAGTTGGCGCGCTGCCGGGCCTCCATGAGGGCGGTGGCGGTGCGCAGGGTGTCCGCGTACTGGGCCAGGCCGTTTTTGTGCCTCAGGGACGCGAGCCGCACGTTCTCCTGTGCCTCCTCGATGCCCCTGGCCGAGGCCCTCACGTGCCCGCGGGCGCTCTGCACCATGAGCCAGGCCCTGGTCACGGAAAAGGCGGTCTCCTCCTTTTTCGTCTTCAGGTCACCCGCCGCTGCCTGCGCCTCCTTCCTGGACATGGAGAGGCTCACCAGGGCGGGCTGCAGGAACAGGGGCTGCTCGACGGCGACGGTGGTCTGGAAGTCGCCGATGGGGTCCGGGTCGTTGAGGAGGTCGGGACTGAAGTCGCCGGTCGTGATGCGCTCCTGGTTGAGGCGGGACATGAAGGCGTAGCCCGGGGTCGTGGTGCGGAGGTAGCGCTCCTCCAGCCACACCCTTGGCAGAAGCGAGGAGCGGGCAACGCCGACGTCCTTTTCCCGGGCATGAAGGCCTTCCTTCCGGGCGAGGACCTCGTGGTTGTTCTCCAGGGCCATGCGCACCGCGTCCGCAAGCCCGAGCTTCCGCCCGGCTTCGGCGTCCAGGGCCGGTGTGACCGGAGGCGCAAGCAGGGAGAGCGCCGCCCAGAGTAGCAGCCCGCCTGCGAGTGGGTACATTTTGGCTCTGGAAGTCAGAGCTGAAACCATGTTCTCCTCCCCTTTCACGCGATATAGACCGCCAGAATGTTCTACTGAATTTATAATAATAATACCAACATATTCAATGCCTGCACGTTCGTTGCCCATGAACCGCCCCTGGCGGGGCTCCTCCGTGTTCGGAAAACCATCACATCTCAGAGGTGGCAAGATGGTTCAATCGGCTGCCCCTCCATGTAAGGAAAAACCGGCACGGATGCCGGCTGACGGAATCTTTCTTTCCCATTATTGATCCAGATCAGGGGCGTCGTCATCGAACTGTTGCATTTACTCCGGGCATCTCTTTTTTTCGGCTATTTGCAAGATATGGTTGAAACTGGCAATTTACAGTAAGGAATTTATGACTTCTCTTCAATCGCATTCGCCGTCTTCACCTACGAAAACTTCAAACAGGGCATCCATACCCCCCTCATCCTTCCTGACACGAATGTTTTGACATGACCTTGGATCACCATATATGGGCTTGATGCCGGTGGGCTTTTCGGGGTATGGTGTCAAGCGCCAGTGCCAATACACCAGTGTGTGGTATATGGCAGGAAAGCTGTTTCCTCTCCACCCTCATCTGTCGGTGATGCTGACGCCGGAGAGGGGCAGCGGCATATACGTGGATGGAGGGAATCATGAAAATTGCGTTGCCATCGATCGGGAGCGTGGTCGACGGACATTTCGGGCACTGTGAGTATTTCACTGTTTTTACGGTCGATGACCAGAAGAATATCCTGAGCGAGGAGGTTGTGCAGCCGCCTGCAGGCTGTGGCTGCAAGTCCAACATTGTGGACATTCTTGCGGAGATGGGGGTGAAGGTTATGCTCGCGGGGAATATGGGGGCAGGTGCGGTCAATGTGCTGGGCTCTCATGGGATAGCTGTTGTACGCGGATGCAGCGGAGACCTGCGAAAAGTGGTGGAAGACTGGCTTGGCGGTTCATTGAGCGACTCCGGCTCGACGTGCGCGGCGCACGATGGGTGCGACAGCCATTAGAGGGAACAGCGGCAGTCAGGCTGGTATGCCTTTTCCGGCATCCGCATAGGATTCATTACCGTCTCGAGCCCCTCGAACGCGAGACGGCGATGGCCCTTTCCAATGCAGCCCTGTGGAGCTCTCCCGAAAAATGCACAGGGCTTCTCCCGTACAGCACATCCCACCCGGCGGGGTCGGCCGTGCAGAAGAACTGTGCCTCGAGGCCGATATGAACAGGAGCGTCTTCCATTCGGATTCCGACCGTCTGTTTAGCCGCCTCCCAAGTTGCGCCACAGGGCGCTCCGTGCAGGACGGTAATTCTGGAAACCCTCCCGTCGACAACGACCGTCTCAAACTCCGGAGTTCCGAAGATTCTGCCATACTCGCCCAAGTCTTCCCTCCGGGGCAGTGCACAGCAGATCCTGGGCGTAATGACACATCCCCGGGTGGTTCTCCTGTTCGAGGCTATCACCGGAATCTTAAGCTCACTGCAGAGAGACCAGAGGTCGCTGGAAAGGTCCGGGTGCTTCAGATAGTCAAGGACCAGGTCCGCTGCGATGACTCGCGGGAGGTACTCCCCCCCGTTTTCAACGACATCGGGCAGAGCCTCATCGATATCGCAGGTTTCAACCTCGAAGCGGTCCCCTCCGAAAAGTCCGATCCCCCTGATCTTGTTTTTCCCGCTTCCATTCTGCTGAAAAACGAGAATGCGCTGGGGCTCTCCTTTTGCACGACGGTCTTCCATGGGGTATCGAATCTTTCAAGCCGCTTTTTCTTCGCTCCTTTTCCTGATATGCCCCTTGAAGCCATCCCGTCAATACTCATCGCTGTGCATTGGGGCCTTGACGCCCGAGACGTACAGGTTTAATAATTAGCATATGCCAAGTCAGGAGATGCATGATCAATGCCCCGGACCCGAAAATGCAGGAGGATTTCGCATCTGCCCGACATCCTCTACTTCAAACCGGCAGGCATCCCAGCTCGTGAACTGGACGAAGTGACACTCGCACTGGACGAGATGGAAGCCGTGCGCCTTGCCGACCTGGAGGGCTTGTACCAGGAGGAGGCCGCCGGGCGAATGAATATATCGAGGCAGACCTTCGCAAACATTCTCGCATCTGCCCGCCGTACAATAGCGGAGGCGCTCGTATCGGGCAAGGCCTTAAAAATAGAAGGCGGCAATATCGAAGTGAAGGGAGCGCGTCTTTTCTGCGCACATTGCCGCAACGAGTGGATGATCCTGGGAGATCAGCATGTCCGTGCGCGGTGCCCACGGTGTGGTGCTCCAGGTACTCAACCGTGAACAAAGCACTGAAGGTCAAGCCTGGAGAACGCAGGCAGCGAAAAGACCACTGTAAAAAAGCACAAAGAAGAGGGCACCGGATGAACGGCTCCATCTTTGGAGTCTCGCTTCCCGTGCTCGTGAAAGGCCTCACGTGAAGAAACAGAAAAAGACAGCCGCCTCATCTTTATCATCGACCGACTCCATACTGGAGAGCATCTCGGACGGGGTGTTCACGGTTGACCAGGACTGGCGCATCACCTCGTTCAACAGGGCCGCCTCGAAGATCACCGGCATCCCTCGCGAAGAGGCTATGGGCAGGTTCTGCTCCGACGTGTTCCGGTCGAGTATGTGCGAAGCCGACTGCGCCCTGCGAAAGACACTGAGGTCCGGGAAGCCTGCCATAGGGAGATCCTGCTACATTATCGACTCGAATGGGCGTCGCATCCCCATCAGCGTCTCCACCGCCGTGCTCAAGGATGGGCAAGGAAGAATCGCAGGAGGAGCCGAGACGTTCCGCGACCTGACAGAGCTGGAGGAACTCCGCCAGGAACTCAAGGTGCGCTCTCACGTGGGGAACCTCGTGAGCCTGAGCCCGGTCATGCAGAAGGTCTTCGAGGTGATCCCGGCGGTAGCGGCCAGCCCCAGCACCGTGCTGATCCTCGGCGAGACAGGCACCGGCAAGGAACTCGTGGCCAGGACCATCCATGAGTTGAGTCCGCGGAAGGACGGTCCGTTTACCGCCGTCAACTGCGGGGCCCTGCCCGATGCGCTGCTGGAGTCAGAGCTGTTCGGCTACAAGGCGGGAGCTTTTACCGGGGCGAACAGGGACAAGCCGGGCCGGTTCGCCCTTGCCAAGGGGGGCACCCTCTTTCTGGACGAGATCGGAGAAGTGAGCCCTGCCCTGCAGGTGAAACTTCTGCGTGTCCTCCAGGACAGGGTCTACGAGCCCCTCGGATCGGTTCGCTCCGAGAAAGCGGATGTCCGGGTGATCGCTGCGACAAACAGGGACCTCTCCGGGCTCGTGAAAAAAGGCCTCTTCCGCGAAGACCTCTACTACCGCATCAATGTGGTGCGCTTGGAGCTGCCTCCTCTGAGGAAACGCAAGGAGGACATCCCCTCCCTTGCCGAGCATTTTATCACCCGCTTCAACAGGCTGCAGGAAAAAGCAGTCCAGGGACTGACCTCCGACGCCCTCTCTCTGCTCATGGCCCACGACTGGCCGGGAAACATCCGCGAGCTCGAAAATGCCGTGGAGCGTGCCTTCATCCTCTGCAGCAAAGGCTCCATCGGCGTATGTCACCTGCCCGAGGAGCTTACGGTCCGCTATTGCGACAGCACGATGCCATCGAGCATGCGGTCCGCACGGGATACCCTGGAGGCCCTAACCATCCGGAAGGCCCTGGAGAGGAACAAGGGAAGCAGAATCGCGGCGGCGCGTGAACTCGGCATCCACAAGAGTACCCTGTTCCGTAAGATCAGGAAGCTGGGGGTCTCCCGTGCAGGCAAAGAAGGCCCATCGCAGAAGCGAAAAGAGTGAACCGGGGAATCAACGTGCCCGGCATGATCATTCCGCGCACGTGGAGCTGCTGCCGCAGGGAAACTTGCACGGGGGGTTCTGCCTTTTCGTGAACAATGCTCTTTTACCCCGCTTTACTTGTCGATCTGCATACCCGGGGCTAATATATTTAATAATTCGTTTTACAAAAGTCCCCCGGCACGATCCGGGAGACGGATCATGGATATCGAACGCATGGAAGGAGGAGATGTATGCCCGAAGAGATCAAGGCAGGGTGTGCGCGGCCCACTGGCGGCCCGGTGGGGGAAGCCCCCGAAAGAACCGCTCCTGCAGGGACTGGACCGGTAAAGGAGGAAAAGGGCATGATCAAGGTTGGGGGCAAGGCCCCGGATTTTACGGCACCGGCGTACCTGGGAGGCAAGTTCGTACAGGTGAAGCTCTCCGATTACCTCGGCAAATGGGTGGTGCTCTGCTTCTACCCCGGAGACTTCACCTTTGTCTGAGCGACCGAGATCTCGGCAGTTGCCGAGAAATATCCCGAGTATCGGAAGCTCGGGGTCGAGGTCTTTTCCATGAGCGTGGACAGCGTGTTTGTGCACAAGATGTGGAACGATCACGAGCTTACGAAGATGGTATCCGGCGGCGTGCCATTTGCCATGCTCTCTGACGGCGGCGGCCGGGTGGGGAGCGTGTACGGCGTGTACGACCAGGATGCGGGCGTGGAGATGCGCGGCCGCTTCATCATCGACCCGGACGGGGTCATCCAGGGCTATGAGGTGCTCACGCCCCCCGTGGGCAGGAACGTGGACGAAACTATCCGCCAGATCCAGGCCTTCCAGGTCGTGCGGAACAGCAAAGGAACCGAGGCCACGCCTTCGGGCTGGAAGCCGGGCAAGATGACGCTCAAGCCCGGACCGGACCTCGTGGGCAAGGTGTGGGAGGTATGGAAGACTTCCATGGCCTTTGACTGAGCCCTTTCCTGCGAGGTTTGTTTCACTTTAGGGTTGCAGACGGAGGAGAAATACGACGAGTTCGTGTCTCTCCTCCGCAGTGAAGGAAGACTCCTCATCCCTGCGAGCCGAACGATCTTTTCCGGCCGCTGGCGATCCTCGGTGCGACGAGGAAGACCATGAGCCCTGCCGCGATGCAGGCAAGCAGATGTCTTTCGTCACCGATCGACATAGGCGGAGTGACCCTGAATACGATGTCCCTGATCACCCCTCCCCCGGCACCTGTCGAGAGGACCAGCACACCCAGCAGGTCGAGCTCGTGATTCACGGTGCAAAATCCACCCGAGACCGCAGAAATGGACGTTGCGGGAATATCCATGGGGTACATGATCATAAGGCCGCGCCTTTCACCTGCTCATCGTCCGGTGCGGGCGCGGAAAGAGGCCTTACCCTTCAGCCGGACCTGCTCTATGAGCCCTTTGTTCATGAGGTCTTCCAGGTATTTCACCGCCTCGTTGAGGTGAATCGCAAGCCCGCCCGAAATGTCTTCCGCACTGCACGGCCTTCTGCTAAGCAGCTCAAAGACCGTCTCGGCCGTTGCGGAAAACTCGTCTCTGCCGTTGACCTTCCGGAAGTCGGCAATCAACTCGGCCGGCGGGCTGAAGAGCGAAACGTTCTCTTCAAGACGGGCATGGTCCACGCCTGCCGCGAAGTCCTCGGCAGGGGGCCTGGTGACCGTGTTGATCTGTACCCTGTCGGGACCGATCAAGGCCGCCTGTCTGGCGATCATTTCGGCCTCTGCACGCATCGCCGTGTGGCCGGACAGGATGAAGACCTCGAGATGGTACTGCCCGCTGAAGCACTTCCGGAAAGCGGCGAGCCCGTCCAGCATGAGCTCGAAGGTGATCGAGGGGTGCGGCCGGTTAACGGCCCTGAACATGCCCGCGTTGCCGGCATCCAGAGAGGGGATGACCAGGTGTGCTTCCCTGAGCTGCACACGGACGTCCTCCTGCCAGAGCAGTGATCCGTTGGTCAAAACCGCGACAGGGATATCCGTCATGGAGCGGATGCGGCCGATGAGTTCGCCGATGCGCGAGTACAGGGTGGGTTCGCCGGACCCGCTCAGGGTGATGTAGTCCGGCCGTGAAACGAGCTTGCATTCGAGCTCTCCAATGATTTCTTCAAGGGGGCACCACTCCCGGCGCTCTACGGTGAGGTTCGTGGTACGGCCGAGCTGGCAGTAGATGCAGTCATACGTGCAGGTCTTGAACGGCACCAGATCGACTCCGAGAGACCTGCCGAGCCTTCTGGACGGGACCGGACCGAAGATGTGCCGGAAAGCTTTCCCGCTGCCGGGAGTTCTTTCATCTGCCATCGGTCTGCCCGCTTCCTCCGGAGAGGATGAACCTCCCCTGGTATCGCTCGAGGTCTGAGAGCGTCTCGATGTGAACGTGGGCCAGGTTTCCGGGGAGTCCGCCCCTGGGCCAGAAGCGAAGCTGAGATCCCTCGATGCCGTCCGGCCGTGGGGTGCCTTCCCAGTCGCGGATGATAAAGGCCATGGCAAAGCACTGGACCTCGTCGCCGTTCGGATAGGCGAAGCTCTGCTGCGGGCCGGAGTACAGGGCCATGGGTTCTGCCGAGAGCACGTTGAGCCCGGTCTCTTCGAGCACCTCGCGTTTGAGGGCATCCAGGGCCGTTTCCCCCAACTCGACAGAGCCTCCGGGCAGCCCCCAGCACCCCGTATCCAAACGGTGCTGGAGCAGGACCTCCCCCTGCCCGTTGACGATCAGTGCGCGAACGCCCGGGACGAAGATACGCTGCTTCCCCACCAGGGACCGTATCGTACGCACGTAGGATTCCACCAGCTCATCCTTCCAGGGTAAAAACCGTTCCCGTAGAAAACGGGAAACACCTCTGGGGAAACTCCCGGTAGAGGCGATCGACCGCTTCCCGGCCGGTGCAGTGGAACGGGTAGAACTCCTGCACGGCCAGATCTTTTAAGCCTGCAACGGTTTTATCCATACGGACCGGACCAGCGGACAGGAGGTGCATACCCCCCATTACGGCGCGGATGCGGGAGCCGGCCGTCAGCTCCCGGATATACTCCAGCGTGTTCACGACTCCGGCATGGGCGCAGCCCAGCAGGACGACGACGCCGCCCGGCGTATCGATGAAGACCGCCTGGTCATCGCGAAACTCGTCGGGTACCGTGCATTCGGCATCGGCAAAGAACGGCCCCCCGCTGTCCTCGTAGTCGTTCCTGCGGGGTATGGGCCCGGTGATGAACAGGCCGTCCGCAACTTCCGTAGGGACCCGGACAGGTCTGATCTCCGCCCGGGACTTCACGAGATCTTTAACCTTGTGAGGCATGCCTATATCGTGGGGCACACGGCCTGGGCCGCAGGCATACTTCGGCTCGAAGGCATCGGGGTGAGCATAGACAGGCGGGCATTTCTCAAGGCCCAAGACATGGTGGAGTCCGCCCGTATGGTCGTAGTGCCCATGGCTCAGGATGACCGAATCCGCCATCGCGGGGGTTATGCCGAGTTTCGGTGCGTTCGCGCCGAGCGCGAGGTCCTGGCCGGTGTCGAAGAGATAGCACCCGTGTCCGGATTCTATCCACACGGACAGCCCGTGCTCGGCCATAAGATCACCGGCCGGCGCAACATTTTCAACCAGCACCGTGATCCTGAGTTTCTTCATAGATTGCCCTCACAGACCCGAGAGCGCCTGCTCCAGGTCCTCCAGGATGCTCGCCGTGGGCTCGATCCCTAAAGACAGGCGGACCGTGTTCTCCTTGATGCCGAATACCGTGCGCCGTTCGGGCGGGAGATAGAGCATGGCAGTCAGGTAGGGGATGCAGACAAGGGTTTCGGTCGCACCGAGGCTCACCGCGTGGAAGATGAGCTTGAGGTTCCGGATGAACTGCTTGGCGTCTTCCTGATCTTCCCCTACGTCGAAGGCCATCATGCCGCCGAACCCGTCACGCATCTGCAGTGAGGCGATATCATGCCCAGGATCTCCCGCTGCACTTCCGTCAATAAGGAAACAGGCCAACAAACAGCCTTCCGGTCCAGGCCTTCAGCAGTGCTTTCCCGTTCGATCAGTCGAGCCATATGGCGCCCACAGGGCAGTCCTCTTCACAGGCTCCGCATCCGCAGCATGTATCTTCGTCCACATATGCCCCATCTCCTTGCATGCTGATCGCGCCCACCGGGCACAGAGGGACACATACGCCGCACCCCGTACACAAATTTCCGTCGACCTTTGCCGTCATCATTTTTCTCTTCACAGGCCCGGCAAGGGTCGATTCTCCCGTTGTGCCCACACCTCTGCCTCCCATGCTCACCCCTCTTCCGCCCGTGCCTCTGCCTCCCATACCCTGGCCTCTGCCTCCGATTCTGCCAGCTCCTCTACCGCCCCCACCTCTCACACCCCGTCCTCCGCATCTCCCCATACCCATGCTTTCCTCTCTTTATTCCCATGCAGGACCGCCTCAGACGGCTACCCGCCGGGGCAAATGTCTTCGGCAGCCTCTCATCGGCCACGTGGCAGCTGCCGTTTCTCAATCCTTGTTTCCCGCTGTCTGGAGCTCTTCCACCCGTTTACGGATCTTGCCGAGGGTCTGCTCGAGATACTCCGCCTGCCCCCTCAACGCTTCGAGCTCCTGCTCCCTTCCGACCGGAGGCGCGGTCGGAGCGGTATACGGCCGGTCCCTTCCCCATGAGGGAGGGCAAGCCCCGGACCCAGGCACACCGGTCGCATAATATCGGTGGCGCCATCCGCGCCCTCGTCCACCGCACCCTCCCCATCCGCCGCCCCGGCCCCAATAGATGCGCCCTGGCCCGGGATTGGCATATCCCGGAACAGCATATCCGGCACAGTATCCTGCAGCGCGTCCTGTCGTTGGTCCGAATCCTCCAGGCCCTGTCCGATCTCCATATGGCATGGTCAGTTCCTCCTTCCTTTTTTCCCGCGAATATCCTTGTGTCAATCGTTGCGACCCCATCGGCATCTTCCGCCCCGGGTCCTGAACCTCCCACGGCGACCGCGACAGCCGGGCATCAGATGGCGTCCGTCGGCCAGCCTGCTTGTGATGAACGAGGTCACAATCTCATCGACCCCGCCGCACATGAACCCCTCGACCTGTACCCCCGCCCTGATGAGGGCAGTCTCCAGCACATGGGATACGGCCCCGCACACCAGCACCTCCACACCGAGCCCTGCCACTTCAACAGCCCGTTGAAAAGGGTCCCTGCCGGTCAGGGTTCTGCCCCTGCGGCCCAATTCCTTGCCAGCCTCGATATCGATGAGGCACAAGGTGTCCGTCATATCGAAGACCGGCGATATCCGTCCTCCCCAGTGGGCAACCGCTATCCTCATGAACAGAAAAACAGCAAATGATGTGCCATACCACCCTGCACACTCATGATAATGATATTCAAGGTGATCTTTCGTTATAAAGTGATTGCTGTCATATATCATACGTGCATTTTGAGATTATCTGCTTGATGTCGAATTGCATTTCGCATTATTTAAGAAAAGGGACAGGTCATATGAAGCCATCAGAATGCACGGACAACGCACAGCGCGAGCGCGACATCATCCTGGATTCCCTCAACGAGGGGGTTTTTACCGTGGGGCCGGACTGGCGGATCACCTCGTTCAACCGCGCGGCCGAGCGCATCACCGGCGTGCCGAGAAAGGACGCCCTGGGCAAGGCGTGCTTCGAGGTGTTCCATGCGGACATCTGCGAGCAGTCCTGCGCGCTCAGGCGTACCCTGGAGACCGGCAGGCCCACGGTGAACTCCACCGCCCACATCATCAACATACAGGGGCAGAAGGTCCCAATCCGCATCTCTGCCGCAATCCTTCGCGACGGCGAGGGGAACCATATCGGAGGCGTCGAGACCTTCCAGGACCTGAGCCAGGTGGAGCAGCTGCAGAAGGAGCTCAAGGGCCTGCGCACCTTTGAGGACATCATCGGACGCAGCCCCTTGATGATGGACCTCTTCGAGATCATCCCTCAGGTTGCCGAGAGCAACAGCACAGTCCTCATCGAAGGCCCGAGCGGGACCGGCAAGGAGCTCTTTGCCCGGGCCATCCACAACCTGTCACCCCGGAAAAAAAAGCGCTTCGTCCCGGTGAACTGCGCGGCCCTGCCGGATACGCTGCTGGAAAGCGAGCTCTTCGGCCACAAGGCGGGCGCATTCACCGATGCCCGGCGCGACAAGGCAGGCCGGTTCACGCTGGCGCACGGCGGCACCCTCTTCCTCGACGAGATCGGAGACGTATCGCCGGCCATGCAGGCAAAGCTCCTGCGTGTCCTCCAGGACCGCGTCGTGGAGCCCCTGGGGTCGGTCGAACCCGTCAAAGTGGACGTGCGGGTCGTGGCGGCAACGAACAGAAACCTCGCAGACCTCGTGCGCTCGGGCACATTCCGCGAAGACCTGTACTACCGCATCCGCGTCATCCGCCTGACGCTGCCCGCCCTCAAGCAGAGGCGCGAGGACATCCCGCTGCTGATCGACCACCTCATCGCCAGGTTCAACCGGCTCCAAGGCAAGGACATCGCGGCCGTCTCGCCTGATGCCATGTCCAGGCTCATGGAACACGACTTTCCGGGCAATGTCCGCGAACTGGAGAACATCATCGAGCAGGCCTACGTGCTCTGCCGCGGAAGCATCATAGAGCTCCACCACCTGCCGCCAGAGCTGCGGCCTGCAGCCGCTCCCGGCCAGAACAGCCTGGGGCCCATGAGCCTGAAGGCCATGGGGCGGCACCTCATCACCGAGACGCTTCTGCGCTACGGCGGCAGCCGGAAGCGGGCAGCCCGCGACCTGGGGATAAACGCCAGCACCCTCTACCGCAAGATCGCCGCGCTCGGCATCGAGGTCCCGGAAACCGACGGCCGCGGCCGCCGGAGATAACCGTGCAGAATGCAACAGCACCTCGCTGCCGGATTTACCCCCCCTTCCGGGCTTGATCCCTTGGAAACCATGCAGCGGAAGCCCTTTCAAAAAAGAAGATCGCCAAAAAGAAAACCTTCGCTCATGGCATGGCACGCTCCGTGCAAACCGGTTTATAATGTTGTCCGCCGCCGCATTGACGAGCTGGATACGAGGTGACGATAATGACCGACCACTCGTGCACACCACAGGCTCCCAGGCTGGATATCCATCCGCTCTCAGGCGTCGAACGGAATCTCGTCGATGATATGATCCGGTCTCTCTCACGGCCGGATGCGGTAGTCGAACAGGTCACGGCAGGGCCGAAATTCATTGCGGTCGAGGCAGGCGGCCGCATGGGCATTGCCTCCCTGCTCGGCGCCCGGCACGGGAAGGACGAAACGGGCATGGCGGAGGAACTCATCGGCATGAAGGCCGCCCAGGCCGCCTGGCTTCTGCGCGAGCCTTCCCCCTTTGCCGTCTGTCTCGGGTTGGCCGCCCTGAACGCAGCCGTTACGCCCGACCCGGACTCCCTGCCCGAAGAAAATGCGTCGGCCGAAACCCTGATTGCCGAACTGGGGAGAAACAAGGCAGTGGGCATCGTGGGTGATTTCCCCTTCACCGGTGCACTCCGGGAAACGGCGGGGGAGCTTCACCTCTTCGAGCTCAGGGACGTTCCTGGCTCGGTGCCAAGGGATCGATGGGAGAAGGTCCTCATCGGGCTCGATGTGCTGGCCGTCACCGGCACCGCCCTGCTCACCCGCCAGATGGGCTACTTTCTCGCACAGGCATATAATGCCGTATCTGTCGTGCTCGGCCCCTCAACACCCATGTCGCAGTCCCTGTTCAGGTTCGGTGCTGATTATCTGTGCGGGTCGGTGGTTGTCGATCCGGGCCCTGTGCTCGAGGGTATCCGGAAAGGCCTGCCGTTCAGGGCGATAAAGAAAAGAGGCGGCATCAGGTTCGTCAGATGGGCTGCGCAGGGCTGACAGGCCGGTTCGAGAAAAAGTCTCGTTGAGTCATATCTATGAAATTACGATCGAAGAGCCCTACTCTTGCCCCACATACAGGGGTCTGAAAAGACCTTTACGACGCCTCCCATGAATGTGAACTTGAAAGGGGACTTGACTGTCCCTCCCGGGCTCTCTCGCGGAAGTCGATCTCGGCCTGGATATCGTGGTCTTCACCGCCCTGCTCATGGTATACGGGGCAAAGCTTCTGCTCCATACCGGCGATGCGGCAGGCGGGCTTACACACCCGGTCAGGATCAGGTGTGTCCCCGCCATCTCCATAGGCCTCCTGCTCATGAGCGTCGCCTGTATGGATAGATGCACCGGGGAGTCTTTCATTCTCAGGGTCACGGGCGCCCTGCTGCATGCCGGGCTCACCGTATACATCATGAAGGAGTGGATTTTCCAGGACCACAGCTTTCGTACGCATCCGGTGAGACGAGATGCTGAAGACAGGGCCATATTCCGCGATCTGTACCTGATCGACGGAGAAGAGCCGGTCAAGCCGGGCCCTGGGGAAGGCTCCTTCGTGGTGATGCGAAAGCACAGGAGATAAGCCCGGGGGGCAGAAAGCATATGAGAATAATACCGGGGAATCCGGGGGGCGAAGACTGGTGGGTGAGGCGTTTCGGCGAAGACCCGCTCTGGGGCAAGCCGAGGAAGTGAGACATGCAAAGGAGGGATCATGAGGGTTGTCATCATCGGCGGAGATGCGGCGGGCATGAGCGCGGCAAGCCAGGTCAAACGGCTCAGGCCAGATTACGATGTCGTCCTGTTCGAGCGGGGAGGGTACATCTCCTACGCGGCGTGCGGCATCCCCTACTTTGTCGGGAAAGCGGTCGGGTCCCTGGACGACCTCATCGAGGTCCTGCCGGATGAGGCGAGGGAGAAACGCGGGATCGACCTTAGGCTCGGGCACACGGCCGTTGCCATAGACCCGTCCGGGCGGACAGTCACCGTGGAGCACGAAGGGCAGACCACTGTCGAACCCTACGACAGTCTCCTCATCGCGACCGGGGCCCGGGCTCAGACCCTTGGCATCGATATGGGCACCTTTGCCGGAGTATTCGCCATGAACGACCTCTCCGACGCCCGGAAGATAGCGGACTACGCAGCCGTGGAAAAGCCGGAAACAGCGGCTGTGATCGGCGGCGGGTATATCGGGCTCGAGGCGGTGGAGTCGTTCTGCGGGCTGGGCTTGAAAACGACCCTTGTCCACCGGCGTGAAGACCTCCACCGTTCCTTCGAGAAGGAGATGTCCGACATCATCAAGCAGAAGCTGACGGACAAAGGGGTGGCTCTGAGCCTGGGTAAGCCGTTCTCCGGCCTGGAGCACCTCGGGGGTGGCGTGGGAATCGTGCTCGGGGAAGAGAGCCTCGAGGCAGACATGGTCCTGCTCGCCCTTGGAGTCGAGCCGAACAGCAGGCTGGCCGCCGAGGCAGGGATAGGACTGGGGGCAAACGGTGCGATCAGGGTGAACGAATACATGGAGACCGATGCGGCCGGCATCTACGCCGCCGGAGACTGCGCGTCCGCCATTCTCACGACTTTCGGAACCGAGGTCCACGCCCCGCTCGCACTCAAGGCGAACAAGCAGGGGCTCATCGCAGGCATGAACATCGCGGGCGAGCGGGAGGCCTTCGCAGGGGTCCTGAACACGGCCGTGACCAAGATATTCGACCTCGGCGTGGCCCGGACAGGCCTCTCCTTCGACCAGGCCAGAGACATGGGGCTAGAGCCCGAGAAGATCGTGGTTCGCTCCAGGGACCGCGCCAGGTATTATCCCGGATCGTCGCCCATGACGTCGCTGGTCATCGTCGGGAAAAAGGACAGGCGGGTCCTGGGCGCGCAACTCGCTGGCAGGGTCGATTCGGTCAAGAGAATCGACGTTTATGCCACGGCCATCTACAACCGCATGACCATCGACCAGGTCTTCGAACTCGATCTCGCCTATGCACCGCCCTTCTCCCCGGTGTACGACCCGGTGCTGCTGGCGGCGCGTGTCGCGCGCAAGAAAAGGTAGCTCCGCAGCAGGCGGCACGTTTGATACTGAAGAAGAAACGAGCGCCTTCCCTCGGGCAGAGGCCTCTCGAGACCGCTACGGGGTAACCTTCAGCTTTCCCTCGGTGGCCTTCCCCGACAGGTTGAGCCGGCCGTAGTGGGGACCCTTGGAAAGGTACAGCGCGGCCAAAGGGTTGTGGCCGAGCACACGGTCTTTGACCTCAAGCACGGTGCACGACACGTTACAGTACTTGAGGAACAGGGTGTCATGCCCGATGCAAAGCGCCAGGAGCACGGCGAGATCGACCTACTCGGCGTTCAGGATCTCGGCCTGGGCAATGGGGTTGCACATGGGCTCCATGAACTCAGCCCCCATGATCATCTCATCTCCGGTCAATCCGATGTCCTCTTTAGGTACGCACCAGACCTTGCAGTTCACGGATACCACCTCGAAGACCTTTGCCAGCATCCTGGCCTCTTCTTTCAGGCCCAGGCAGAAGGCGATGCCCAGCCGCGTGTATCAGCATTTCTTCGCGAACTCCATGGTCTCCTCGATCCGGGGGATTTTCGTCCTGATCCCTGCGGACGAGACCTCATAGCATTGAACCTCCTGAATCGAGGCGAGGCGGGCGAATTCCCGCACCGAAGGGTTCGAGTACTCCTCTGCGACTTTTTCCATGACTTCCGGTAAATGGAGCATGGGGCAGAAGTCAGGCGCCCCTGTCGGTATCAAGGGGTAGCAGGACGTCCCCGGGCACCTCGCACACGTGGTTCTTTCTTCCCCTGTCTCCATTGCTCATAGCGGAAAACCTCCGATTGTATCGATTCCCCCTCATATCATAAATGAACGAGGCCGAGAGAGAAAGTCACCTTCGATCTTCAGGATGCCCGGGTGTACTCGTTCTTTTCTTTGCGTATGGCCGGTTTCTCCTCGATCTCTCCGGCGGTCCGGCCGGCATGCCCGCGATCCGCGGTGAGCACGAGCCGAGCGCGGCAACCCCCGGGCCAGCCGCTTCCGTTATCGCGTCCGCTTTCTTCAGGGTTCATCTTCCTGAACGGTTTTTGACCAGCGCCTGAACGGTTTTGCGCGCATTGCCCTCGCGCTCGCAGTAAGAGATTCCACTCATCTTCAATCGGTTCTGCATCTTCACACCAAACTTTCCTGCGATCACTGTCCCGGTGGACTCTCTCAGGAACAGGTCGACTGCGGCCGCACTGGAGTTGCGCCCGCCGGTCAGGCCGGGATTATTCACTGACTTCAGAAAGGTGCCGTTTTCGTTGAATATGAGATAGTATGGCGCTTTGCCTGCAACCGAGCTGATCTCGGAGTCCGCTTTGTCGCCCAAGGCCGCAACGGCTATGGTGTGCGACGGTTTCGTTTTTGTCGCGTCTGCATCCGAGGCATGTAAAAGGCCGCTGCCGGCCGGGAAAAGCATAACCCAGGCATAGAGCAACAGACAGGCTATCCTTGACTCTCTCCTCATTACTTGCCCTCCTTCTGGCTCGACCTTGCGGGCTTTTGCGCACGATTCGCCGGGTGAACCCTTACGGGCCCGTAGGTAATTGCGTCCTCCGGGCATACGTTCAGGCAGCGTGCGCAGCTGAAGCAGTCAGCCGGAATGCTCGCGCCGTACACCCGTCCTTTGGCGGCATCCGATGGGCACGCCTTTATGCAGGCCCCGCACTGAACACACCTGTCTTTGTCGATCTGCACCCGTGTGATGCTGAAGCGTTCGCATACCCAGGAAACGAGACCGAACGGGCATATGATCTGGCAGAATGGCCGGTAAGTGAAAAACGACCCGACAGAGGCGGCAACGACCGTTGCCCGGATGCTCGTGGTCCCCAGGTCCAGGTCGAACAGATCGAAGGGGTTGATGAAATGATACAGGACCAGCCCCGTACGGCCTCCGACAATCCCGAAGAGGATAAGCAGCGCCGACAGGAAGAGAGCTGCACGGATGGTGTTGGTAAGCGCGAATGGGAGTTTGTGTTTTTTCGCTCTCCGCAGGACAGGGATGCTGTAGATCAGCTCCTGAAAAGCTCCGAATGGGCAGGCCCAACCGCAAACCACCTTGTTGCCAACTACGGCGAGCGCTATGAAGAACAGCAGTGCCGCCGCCTTGACCATGGAGTCCGGATAAAGCCCAACCATGGACTTGAACACCTTCACTACGCCTTCCATCGGGTTAGGAGATTTCCCGAGATAAAAGCCGGCGAAAAGAACGGAGACCAGCAGGACCACGATGTACGGCGATCGCGGATACCAGCTTTTTCTCTGTTTCACGCCCGATGCATCCGGCCGTCCGAGCATATTGAGGTATACGGCACCTACAAGCACCAGCGCAACAAACAGGTAGTATTTCCCGGGAGAGTCTTTGTGCGAGAGCAGATGGTCTACTGCGTGCGACAGCTCTTTGTCCGAGACCTTCAGCTCCTTGAGGGGTCTGCTCTTGGAGACGTCGATGGGCAGCATGAGCTCCCTCGCAAGGGCCTTTCCCGTAACGCCCAGTCCGGGCGCGATCCGGCTTATGGGCATATCGGTACTGAAACCGAGAGCATCGCCTTGCTGCGATTCATCATGGCCCAGAAAGCCGAGGGCAGCCACGGACAGGGCGATGAACGTCGTGATGAGCAGGATGATCCTCTGCCTGCCGGACAGCAAAGAGAACCATTGAAACGTCCTCATCCGCTTATCGGTGATGAGCACATGGTCCTTCCACTGCTCCATAGGTATGCTCCGGTCTCCAGCCTTTCCAATGCACGGATTCGGACAACCAGACGGACCGTCCGAATGCCCGTACACGTTTTCCCTTTTACCTAGCAAGGGGTATGCCAGGCGAACCGAAGAGCATATGGTCGCCTAGAGCATGGTGCCGTGTCTGGCCTTTTCCGAGGCGGTTACGAGGGTGCCCCTCCCCCTTGAGTCGCAATCACGCGACTCTTGCTCCCCGGGGAGAGCGTCATGGGGCGCGCCTGCCTGCCTCCGCAAGCGAAGGCCGTACACCCTTGTGAGTCGGGCTGCGGCGGCGAGGCCCTAAGCGGGCAATCCTGCCGTGCTCGAACGATGATTCCTGCGGTATGGTTTTTCCCCTTTTCCGCCTGGCCAGGCTGTGTCATTCTCATAATATCGGAATTGTCGTCTATGATGCTGCGTATGGGTCTGATAATTACCATCAAGGCGGAAACGGTCGTTGTGGGTACCGGCCCGGGTAGCGCTGCCATCTTGCGGGAATTCGCCGGGGCAGCGGACAGGGTGAGAAAAGCGAGGAAGAAGAGTCATGAGTGACATGCAGGAATACTTGAGGCCCACGGACGTTATCGACTGCGGTCACGAGACCGTCAGGCTAAAGGCCGGCAAGCTTACTGGAGGATGCTGTACCCCACTGGAAAAGGCGCTTGCGCTTTTCGGCTTTGTCCGCGACGAGATCCCATATAACCTCTACATGATATCGGTCTTCAGGGAAGACTTCACTGCCTCGCGCATCCTGGGGTGGGGTAAGGGTTACTGTGTCCAGAAGGCCGTGCTGCTGGCCGCCCTGGCCCGTGCAGCGGGCATCCCGGCACGCCTCGCCTTCGCCCGGATCCGCAACCATAAGATCCCGGCAAAGATCGTGGCACTGACCGGGACAGACATCTTCCCTCGCCACGGCTACACCCAGCTCTTCCTGGATGGCGCCTGGGTGAGCGCTGCCCCGACGTTTGACAGCGCTCTGTGCGGCAAGATCGGGGTCCCGGTGGTTCAGTGGGACGGACGCACCGACGCCACGCTGCCTCCCTGCGATCTGAACGGCGGAAAGTACATCGAGTACATCGAAAAGTTCGGGTCCTTTGCCGACCTGCCCTTTGACTGGATCGTGGCGGAGACCTCGAAAAGGGTCGGTCTGGACAAGAGGCCGTGGCTGACAAGGGACGATATCCCGAAGGGTCTCTGAACGCGGCTCCATAAGGAAATTGCCCGGGCAGCCAGCCCTTCAGAACACGTGCACGGCCGATGTCTTGAACGAGATCTGCACGCCCGTGCCGATGTCGAACCCCAGATCCATTGCCGAGCCCTTGGAGACGAGCGACTTGAACATCTATCCCTTAACCGAGACATGGATCTCGTAGAGGAAACCCTGGTCGATGATGCCCGAAAACGATTTGCATATGCTCGATTCCAGGTGATGTTGATCCTGATTGAAAGGTGCGGAAACAGGGCATAGTCCTGATACATGATGCCGACGCCCCGCTTCTCCGGGGGCATCCCGGTGATGTCCCTTCCGCCCGATACGATGCTCACGCCCAGGGCCGGGACCAGCTCAGCCGCCCGTACAAACAGGTATTCCTCACTACTTCTGATCACTGCATCGTCTTAAGGAACGGTTCGTTCCGCCCTTTTCGGACCTGGCTTCTTGTGTGCCATCGGCCCTGGGTATTCGCATCAAGGCCGTTCCTCGCAGGTCGATGACCCGATCGGGCACGGCATTGGGGTCGCGATATTGCTACCACGAAACCTTCGTGGTCGCAGTCATGCTACCTTAACGGCACGACTGTCGACTCTCCTCAAAGCACTTCATTCGACATCTTCGCATGTTATGAGAAAAAGAACCATGGCGCACCATTCAGGCACGGTTTGTGCTCAATGAAACAGCCAAAAGGACACGGTGCATTATTAGCCATGAAAGCCGCATTTTCTTTTTGGAACGAACGGATAGCACCGGTCTTCGATGTCGCCCGGCAGATCCTCCTGGTGGAAGTGGAGTCGGGTCGGATCGTGCGCGAGACCGAGGAGAAGATCCCTGCGGACAACCCCGGAGAAAAAGCCGGTAAGCTTGCCGGGCTCGGGGTGAACGTACTGGTGTGCGGTGCGGTCTCGCGCTTCATGCACGAGTTCATCACCGCTTATGGAATCAAGGTCATCCCTTTCATATCCGGCGACCTGCGGGAGGTCATGGGGGCATGGGAAGGAAACAAGCTCGAAGAAAGCACGTATGCGATGCCTGGATGCTGCACGCGTGCCAGGGGAATACCCGGATGCGGAGACGGCTCACGGCAGTGCCGCCTGTATATATGCCCGAGCTGCGGCCACCGGAGGCGGTTCGGGAAAGGCATCCAGGATAGTGCAGCAGTGTGCCCGAGGTGCGGAAGCATCATGACCAACGAACGTAGGTGAGCTTCCTGCGAAGGGGGAAACGGCTTATGCCGGGAGATGTACCATAATGAGACGGATGTTCAGATTGAGACGGAAAACGACGGCCTGCGTCGGGTCGATGGGAATGTCTGGCCCTGTTCTTCCCGGGCTGGCGGGAAGGCTGTTCAGGGGCGCCCCGCTGCTCACCTGGCTGACGGCGTGGGCATGGCACGATCTGCGGCAGCCGGACAGCCGGATCAAAGCCCTGGCCAGTCGCCTGAAAGGAATAGCCCGGAGAGAACCTGGCTATGTCGTCTCCGTTATGCCTCCTGCCGGGCTGGAAGGCCCCGGCAGGCGGGTCCTTCAAAACGGGGGCGGGGAGCAGAAAGACCGGAGAGAGCCTGAGTGACAGGACAGACGGCGAGCACCCTGCAGACAGAGTCCGGTTCCTCAAGGGGAAAGGCATATAACCGGCCGGACGCCGGATTGTATGTGCATATGGAATAGGCCGGCTCACGCCTCCTCCGAAGAGATCAATGGGCCGGCCCCGATTTTTTCAGGATGCAGGGGGCATCGTCTGAATGCAGAGTGTTCGGTATTGAAAGGAGAATATGATGAAAGTTGCCTTCACAACCTCGGGAGAAACCTTAGATGCGCCCATGGACAGACGATTCGGACGTGCGCCGAAGTTCCTGGTATATGACACCTCGGCAGGAAACTTCGAGATCGTCGACAACGTCCAGAACCTGAACGCACCACAGGGGGCAGGCATCCAGGCCGCGCAGGCCGTCTCCAGGTCCGGTGCATCGTCTCTGGTAACAGGCCATTGCGGGCCCAAGGCCTTCAAGGTCCTCCAGGCAGCAGGTGTGGCCATTTACACCACCGATGCCCCCACCGTTGCCGAGGCGCTCGATCGCTTCCGCGCCGGAAGCTTGAGCAGGGCACAGTCCGCTGACGTGGAGGGCCACTGGGTATGAGCCGGACGACCTGCCCGAAGATTCTCTATCTCCCCATAGGCGTGATCAGGAGCGGGCACACGGTGCCCGATCAGACCCCTGCCCAGAGCGTTTATGCAAAGGGCTGTTCGGGCAGGGCCGAGCTGCTGGCGGAGTACGAGGAAGGTCTTGAAGGACTCGACGGATTTTCACACCTCATCTTGATCTACCACTTTCACCGGGCACAAACCCCGCAGATGACCGTTACCCCCTTTCTCCACGAAAGCCCGCACGGCCTCTTCTCCACGCGGTTTCCGAGCAGACCCAATCCCATCGGGTTGAGCATCGTGGAATTGACCAGGCGTGACGGTACGATCCTCTTCCTCGATGGCGTGGACGTGCTGGACGGCACCCCTCTTTTGGACATAAAGCCCTATGTCCGGAGGTTCGACTGCTTTGTCGATACCAGAGACGGGTGGCAGGACGAGGTCGATGAAGAGACTGCGCAAAGGCGCGGACTGAGGAGATACCGGTCCGCACAGGGAACGATCCGGGGAAAGACCTCATGATCATTGCTGTAGCTTCCGGAAAAGGAGGGACCGGGAAGACAACGGTGTCCGTGAATCTTGCGCGCGTTGCCCGGCAGAGCGTTCAGCTCTTGGACTGCGATGTGGAGGAGCCCAATGCCCACCTTTTTCTCACAGGGGAGCTCAAGGCACGCGAGGAGGTGCGCGTGCCGGTGCCTGAAGCTGACGAAACCTTGTGCGACGGCTGCGGCGAGTGCAGCAGCTTCTGCCGGTACCGCTCGCTTGCAGTCATAGACAAGAGCGTGCTCACCTTCCCCGAGCTCTGTCACGGTTGCGGGGGCTGCATACGGGTCTGCCCGAAGGGCGCCCTGAGCGAAAAGGGACATCGCATCGGCGTGATCGAGACCTTCCAGACAGGCCACGTCTCCCTGGTGCACGGCTGCCTGGACGTGGGAGTGGCCATGGCCCCTCCGCTCATCCGCGCGGTCAAATCACGTATCCGCAAAGGATGCATCTCCATCCTCGACGCGCCGCCCGGCACCTCGTGCCCGGTGGTCACCACGATCAGGGATGCGGACGTGGTCGTCCTCGTCACTGAGCCGACCCCATTCGGCCTGCACGATCTCAAGCTCGCGGTGGACATGGTCGGTGAGCTCAAGATAACCTGCGGTGTGGTGATCAACCGGGTGGACGCGGGGGACGGGAGGGTCCATGCCTTCTGCCGCGACCGCGGCATCCCGATCCTTCTGGAGATCCCGGACGACCGGCAGATCGCGGAAAGCTACTCCCGCGGGATGCTCATCGTGGATGCCCTGCCCGAGTACCGCCCGAGATTCGAAGAGCTCCTGGCAAGGGTGACTGAGCTAAGCACAAACGAGAGGAAAGAGAGCCATGCCTACCTATGAATATGAGTGCACTTCCTGCGGCTACCGGTTCGAGAAGCGCCAGGCCATGAACGACCTGTCCCTAACGGACTGCCCGGAGTGCAAGGGGGATCTTCGCAGACTGATATCCGGAGGGACCGGCTTCCTGATGAAGGACGGCTGCACAGGCGCCCCAGAGGCGAGGAACGGTGGCTGCTCTCTCGAAGAGCACGGAAAGACCTGCTGTGGCCGCGACGAGCGCTGCGGCGCATCGCACTGCGGCAAATGAGAACGGACGTGAAGACCAAAGATTCCAGGCCGAGAGAGATTGTGGTGATCAGCGGCAAAGGCGGTACAGGCAAGACGAGCCTGGCGGCATCGCTGGCAGTGCTGGCAGGCAATGCCGTGATCGCCGACTGCGACGTGGACGCCGCTGACCTGCACCTCATACTCAAGCCAAGGGTGCTCAAACAGGACGAGTTCAGGAGCGGCAACCTCGCGGTGATCAGACACGACGACTGCACGGGCTGCGGGCTGTGCCGGGAACTCTGCCGGTTCGATGCAGTCAGGGTGTCCGGAGAGGAACCCGGGCAATCCACATACCGCATAGATCCGGTCGCATGCGAGGGCTGCGGGGTGTGCGTCAGGTTCTGTCCTGCTCATGCGATCGATTTCCCGGAGCAGACCTGCGGCTCGTGGATGGTCTCTCAGACACGCTGCGGCCCCATGGTCCATGCTCAGCTCGGCATCGCTGCCGAGAACTCCGGCAAGCTGGTCACGCTCGTCCGGCAGGAAGCCAGGCGCATCGCGACCGAATCGGGATATCCGCTCGTCATCGTAGACGGCCCTCCCGGCATCGGCTGCCCGGTGATCGCGTCCTTGAGCGGTGCATCGGTGATGCTCGCGGTGACCGAGCCCACGGTGTCCGGCGAGCACGACCTGGAGAGGGTCCTTGCCTTGGCGAGACACTTCGGGGTCCAAGCCTGCGTGTGCGTGAACAAGTGGGACCTGAACCCGGAGATGACGGAGCAGATAGAGCGCCATGCGAAAGAGTCCGGCGCGCTGACGCTGGGACGCATCCGCTACGACAAAAGCGTGACCCGAGCGCAGATCAGCGAGCTCTCCGTCGTTGAGATAGAGTCTCAGGCAGGCATGGATATCCGGGAAATATGGAAACAACTCAACCTTTAGGAGACAGATATGGAAAGCGATGATTTGAGTTTCTGGGAATCTCGAACCCTGGAGCATGCAGAAAACCCGAAGAACGTGGGGCAGCTCAAGGAATACACCGGTCATGCCCGCATTACCGGCCCGTGCGGCGATACCATGGAGTTCTGGGTGTTCGAAAGAGACGGGCATGTCGAGCATGCATCGTTCATCACTGACGGATGCGCCCATTCCGCAGCCTGTGGCAGCATGGCCACCTCCCTGGCGCAGGGCAGGAGCGCAAGCGATGCTGCCGCCCTCAGCCAGCAGGACATCCTCGACGCGCTCGTCGACCTGCCCGAGGAGTCCGAGCACTGTGCACTGCTGGCATCCGACACGCTGCGTGCGGCCCTGGAAGATTCCGCGAAAAGAAAGCAGCATCCCCGGAAAGCCGCCAAGGCGAAAACCTGCAGCTCATGCGGCGACTCAAGCTGCCAGGCCTCGAAGAGGCTCCCCGGAGAGAGCGACGAGGATTTCGAAGAGAGGAAAAAAATCTCCGAGCGCCTCTGCCGGATCAGGCACAAGGTCCTGGTGCTTTCCGGCAAGGGTGGCGTGGGGAAGAGCACGGTGGCTGTGAACCTGGCCGTCTCACTGATGCTTGCCGGCAAGCGGGTGGGCCTCATGGATATCGACATACACGGCCCGAGCGTGCCCACCATGCTGGGGCTCACGGGCGAGGAAGTCAGGGTGGGAAACGGAGAGATCCTGCCCATCGAGTTGGGAGGCCTCAAGGTCCTGTCCATCGGTTTCTTTTTGCCGAGCCAGGACGAGGCCGTGATCTGGAGAGGGCCCATGAAGATGGGTGCGATCAAACAGTTCATCCGCGACGCGGCCTGGGGAGACCTGGACTTCCTCATCGTGGATTCGCCCCCCGGTACAGGCGATGAGCCGCTCTCGGTCTGCCAGATCCTCGGCGACGTGGATGGGGCGGTGGTCATCACCACACCGCAGAAGGTCTCCGCGGTCGACGTGCGCAAGTCCATCTCCTTCTGCAGGCAGCTCGGCGTGCCCGTGCTCGGCGTCGTGGAGAACATGAGCGGATTCGCGTGCCCCAAGTGTGGAGAGGTCACTCCGATCTTCCGCTCCGGAGGTGGACGCAACCTGGCCGTCGACATGGCCGTCCCGTTCCTCGGCTCCATCCCCATCGACCCGGGGATCGCCCTGGCGTGCGACGAGGGCCGGGCATTCATACATCAGTACGGTGAAACGGCGACGGCCCGGATCATGCAGGACATCATCAGGCCCATCATGCAGCTCGACCGCATGGAAGCGCCCGACGCCGGCAATCCTGCGAACGAACGTACAGAACCGAAAGACAATACTGCCGTAAAGGAGAACTCGCCCATGAGGATAGCACTGCCTGTTGCAGAAGGAAAACTGTGCATGCACTTCGGACACTGTGAGCGCTTTGCCCTGGTCGATGTTGATGTCGATGCGAAGAGCATTACCAAGCGGGAAGACGTCGCTGCACCCCCCCACGAGCCCGGGCTGCTGCCCGGCTGGCTCGCAGAGAGGGGCGCATCGATGGTGATCGCGGGGGGCATGGGCCAGCGGGCCCAGGGTCTTTTCGCGGAAAAGGGCATCCGCGTCCTGACGGGCGCTCCCGGCCGGAATCCGGAGGAGATCGTGACCGAGTACCTCACAGGCTCTCTCGAACTGGGAGAGAATACCTGCGACCACTGATCCCGAAGATGCCTTTCTCATCGCATGGTCACCGCCAGGGATATACGATTCATTCAAAGCTGCTGCAGGCCTGTTCGCTCATTCTGGAAAACCGCTTCTTCTGCCTCTTCCCCTCCCGGGGGAAGAGGCTTTTTACGGTTCATTGAAAACATGATAAGCTGAAACCCGGGAAATAGCGGAGGTGAATCATGAATGGAGAAGTGAAGATAACTGTTCTGTCCGAAAACACTGCCGAACGGAACGACCTCGCCGCCGAGTATGGCCTCTCGATGTGGATCGAGGCGGACGGTACCAATATCCTGTTCGACACCGGCATGGCAGGTGCATTTGCGGCCAACGCGGAAAAGCTTGACATCGACCTGTCAAAGGCGGTGCACCTTGTCCTGAGCCATGGGCACTTCGATCATACAGGAGGAATACCCCTGGCACTCGACCATGCCCCCGAGGTCATCGTCCACCTTCATCCCGACGCGACGAACCCCAAGTATCTCTACGGAGGCGCTGGCAGCTCGATGCCCATCGGGATGCCGGGCCCATCGCTGGACGCGGTGAAAAACCGGACCTCCCGCTGCATGTTCCACACCGAGCCGACAAGGCTTACCGGGCGCATCCTCCTCACCGGGCCGGTGCCCCGCAGAACGGCCTTCGAAAAGATCCTTGAACCCTTCACCCTGGACGCCAACGGCACGTTCCCCGACTCATTGCCTGACGACCAGGCCCTGTGGATCGAGACGGAGGAAGGGCTGATCGTCGTGCTCGGGTGCGCCCACGCAGGTGCCGTGAACACCGTGGAATACATCAGGGAGCAGAGCGGCAGGAGCGATATCAGAGCGGTCATCGGCGGCATGCACCTCATGGGCGCAGACCAGAAGACGATTGAGCAGACAGCAGAGGCCATCGGATCCTGGAACGCGGCCCTCATCTCCCCCAACCATTGCACCGGAGAGGCGGCCTGCTCGTACTTCAGGGAAAGGTTCCCCGGCATCTATCGCACAAGTGCTGGCGGAACGCGATTCACCTTCCCGGCATAGCGGCACGTATGTGCGGCGCACGATCATCTCGCTGCAGGCCGCGCCTCGTGGGAAAAGGGGGAAAACTTCCACGCATTGACGCACGTCAATGTTCAAATGGATCTTTTGGAGTAATGTGGAAGAGAAAACGCACAAGGAGAGAACCATATCATGAGTATGAAGAGAATAGTCGTCATCGGCGGGTCTGCAGCAGGCCCCAAGGCAGCGGCCAAGGCAAGGCGCATGGACGAACAGGCCGAGGTGGTCATCATCCAGAAAGACCCGGACCTTTCCATGGCGTCCTGCGGGTACCCCTATTATGTCGGCGGCTTCTTCGACGATCGGAACATGCTCCTGAGCACACCCGCAGGGATTGTCCGCGACCCGAAGTTCTATCTCAACGCCAAGGCCATCGAGGCGAGGACCAGCACAGAGGTGACGGCCATTGACAGGACGACCCGGACGGTCAGCCTGAAAAGCATGGTCACCGGGGAGGAAAGCGTGCTGGAGTACGACAAGCTGATCGTCGCCACGGGCTCGACGCCGAAGATGCCGCCCGTTCCAGGCATCGAACTCAAGGGGATCACTACGCTACAGTCCATGGCCGATGCCGATTTTCTGCGGAAGATACGCGACGAGAAAAAGGTCCGGAATGCCGTGATCATCGGCGGCGGGCTCATCGGGATCGAGACCTGCGAGGCCCTGCAGTTGGCCGGGATCGAGATCACGGTCATAGAGATGCTGCCGCAGCTGCTCACCTTCCTTGACTGGGACCTGGCCAAGATCGTGGAAAACCATGTACGCAGCAAGTCCGCCAACGTGATCACCGACAACGGCATTGCGGCCTTCCTCGGGGAGAACGGCGTGCTCACCGGCGTGAAGCTGGCGAACGGCACAGAGCTCGAGTGCGAGCTCGCAGTCGTGGCCATTGGCGTTGCGCCGAACGTGAAGCTCGCGCGGGCGGCGGGGATAGAGATCGGTACCACCGGCGGCATCGCGGTGAATGAGTTCATGCAGACCTCCGACCCTGATATCTATGCAGCAGGCGACTGCGTTGAGACGACCCATCGCATCACGGGCAAGAAGGTGCTTGCGCCCTACGGCGACCTCGCCAATTTGCAGGGAAGAGTGGCCGGGGAGAATGCGGTGATGGGCAATACCGTTACCTTCCCGGGCACCATCCAGACAGGGATCTGCAAGGTGTTCGATTTCTCGGCCGGTTCCACGGGCCTTTCCGAATCAGCGGCCCGCAAGCTGGGATATGAAAATATCACAACGGTCATTAACGCGAGCCCAGACAAACCAGGGTTCATGAACGGAGAACTCCTCGTCACCAAGCTGGTGGCCGACAAAAAGACCGGGAAAATCCTCGGCGCTCAGTGCGTGGGTCCCGGCAACGTGAGCAGGCAGATCGCCCAGTGGGCCTTCGCCCTCCAGGGTGGGCTTACCGTCGAAGACGTGGTAAACTCCGACCTGCCCTATGCCCCACCCTTCTCTCTCGCCATCGACCATGGCATTGCATCTGCCCACCTCATGCAGAACAAGATGAAGGGCAGGCTCAAGGGCATCACGCCCCGCCAGGTCAAGGAAAAGCTGGACAGTGGAGAGAACCCGTTCATCCTCGATGTCCGGGGACCGGATGAGTACGAGCAGATAAGGCTCGGCATCGGTGAGACGCTCATCCCCCTGGGCGCCCTGCGCAAACGTCTGAGCGAGCTGCCCCAGGACAAGGACCGGGAGATCGTCACCTATTGCAAGATATCCTTACGGGGGTATGAAGCGGCCCTGGTCCTGGAGGCGAACGGCTGGAACAAGGTTACGGTCATGGAAGGCGGGATCGCCGCCTGGCCATACTCACGGGAAAAATAGCCTCCCTGTCCGGCACACAAGCTTTCCGGAAAAGCAGGTGTTCTTCCATCTCCTCTCCTTGACAGCGGAAGAGGAGATGGAAGATGGTTGTCACGGAGCGGCCGGACCCTCATAAACGCTGTCAGGAGGTCATATGCAGGATAAGGCGTTTCAGGACTATTATCCGGACCATCTAAGCCATTGCTACGGGTGTGGCAGGCTCAACCGGAAGGGGCTCAAGATCAGGAGTTTCTGGGACGGAGAGGAAACTGTGTGCACGTTCACCCCTCAAGAGCAGCACAGCGCGATACCCGGATTCGTCTACGGAGGGCTGCTTGCATCGCTGATCGACTGCCACAGCACAGGCTCCGCCGCCGCTTTTGCACATCGGGACGAGGGCAGGGAACTCGGCAGCGAGCCGGCCATACGCTTCCTCACCGCGTCTCTGCACGTCGACTACCTCAAGCCCACCCCACTCGGCGTGCCTTTGACCTTGCGCTCGCACGTAAAGGAGGTCAAGGGGCGCAAGGTGGTCGTCGTGACCGAGCTTTCGGCTCAGGGGCAAGTATGCGTAAAGGGCGAAGTGGTGGCCGTAAGGGTCCCTGATTATCTCCATGAACAGGCAAAAGCGTAATTTTGACAGCGAAGCCCAGGCCTGGGATAAACCCGGCCGGATAAATCTTGCGAACGATATCGCAACGGCCCTCATGGAAGAGGTCAGGGTCGATCCGAGCACGGCGGTGCTCGATTTCGGCTGCGGAACAGGTCTTCTGAGCCTCCGTCTGCAGCCGTTTGTCCGCTGCATCACCTGCGTCGACAGCTCTTCAGGGATGCTCGAAGTCCTCAGGGGCAAGGTCGAGGGCAAAGGCCTTACGAACATCGTGATAAAGCATGTGGACCTCGATGCAGGCGATACGCTCGAAGGTCGCTTCGACCTCGTCACCAGCAGCATGACCCTCCATCATATCGCCGAAATCGGGCCTCTTCTGAAGATGTTTTATCTTATCACCAACCCGGGCGGGCACCTTTGCATCGCCGATCTCGACCCCGACGGCGGGAGATTCCACGCAAGCAGTGAAGGCGTCTTCCACAACGGGATAGACCGCGATGCATTGCACCGCATGTTCGTGGACGCAGGGTATGGCTACATAAAGGCGAGTACGGCGGCAGAGATGGCAAAGGTTGGCCCTGATGGAGAAACGAGGCGTTTTACCATCTTCCTCATGTCAGGGAGGAAACAATAGAATTCGACACCCGCCGGCTCCGTGCTCTTCACCAGGGAAGGCACCTGCAGGCCCATGGCGGACCTGAAGAGCCTGGCCAGGGATGCTGCAGGCGGGGACCCCGGCAAAGAGGTCATCCTGTACCGCGACACCGGGAAGGTGGCCACCTCGTGGTGGCTCCTCATGGCTCAATCCTTTGGCCACATTGACATCAAGGTGTACGACGGCTCGAGCCAGGACTGGGCAAAGGACGCGAGCCTGCCCCATGGAACCGTAAAAGCAAATTCCCGGACCGGGGTGCCGGGACCCTATACCGCACGTCCCGGCCCGGTCCGCACCGAAATACCGGCTGAGAGCGGGCGGGCTCATGAGCCCGCCCGCTCTCTTCTTCATCTCTCCGGGAATGAAACCCTACTGCCTGCCGCCGCTGCCGTTTCCAGAGCCGGCTTTGCCGCCGTTGCCCGATCCGCCCTGCCCCCCGGCCCCGGACCCGCTTCCTGCCCCAGCGCCGCTTCCGTTTCCTGCCCCGGCGCCAGCCGAGATGCCGGACGACTGTCCGCTTTCGCCTCTCCCGACAGAGCCGAGCTCACCGGAAGACATGCCGCCCCTGATGCGGGAGGCATACTCCCTGGCCAGCCGGGCGGCATTCCCGTACCGGGCATTCTTCATGAACGAAGACCTGAGCATCTCCATGTCCTTTGCCTCGTATTGCTTTTCCAGGGCGGTGCACACGGCTTCCGAGGCCACATCGGAGGGCACCCGGTACCGCACCATCTCGCGGGCTGCCATGAAGCTTTCCCTGGCCAGGGCGTTCGTCCGGTCCTTCGTCCTGTCCCGGTCCCTGGTCTGGAGCCGGTCGCAAATCCTGTCGGCATCCCGGGCCGTCAGCCCGGCGGCCATGCCCTCGGCGATGGCGTTTCCGGTCTGCGCTTTCTCCACGGCGCTTTCCGTAACCTTCCGGGCGGTCCGGTAGGCAAGGGAATAGCGGGCCCTCGTTCTCTCCATGGCGTTCACCACGTCCTGCTCCCGGGCATTCTTGGCCAGGCCTTCGTAGGCCTTGCGCATCACCGGTCCGGCAGGCAGGCCCTCCGCGAGAGCCCCCATCACGATTTCCTGGGAGCGGATGATGTTCTCGACCTGGAACCTGTTCTGCTCCATGGTCTTCGTCATCTTCATGGCGTCCCCGCTCTCCACACCGGCCTGGATCATGGCGCGGGTGTGCTCCCTGAGCACCCCGGGCGCACCGGTGAGCTCGTTGTCCACCTCGTCGCCGAACAGGGGCGATGCGCAGAGGAGAAACAGTAAAACGGCCGTGCATGTCTTTTTCATGTCCTTCAAGCCTCCCTTGATCATGTGCTGCCGATAAAACGCACGACATGGCGAAAGGTTACATTCCGGGGACATAGACGCAGGATTCCGACCCGAACTCGTCATACTCGTGGCAGTCGCACTCGGGGATGAACACCCGCCCGTCCACCTTGTAGAAATAGCTGAACTCTCTGTTGCCCGGAACGCGCACGACCCACAGGCCCCTGCCTGCCCTCGAGGCGGGATGGGGCTCGTAGCCGTCCAGCGAAGAGGCGAACACCACCGACGATGCCCCGGGGGCCTTCAGATAAAGCTCGAGGCTGCTGCCCCCAAGGCGGTGATAGTGGTGCGCGCACCCGGTGAAGAGAGCTGCCGAAACCAGGGCCATGAAAAGCATCTTCATGCATCGATCCCGGGGTAGAGGATGGAGTTCTCTCCGCCGAAGTCGTCCATCTCGCCGGCCGGGATGGTGGGGTCGGCAACCCTGTGCGAGCCGTCGAGGATGTAGGTGAAGCTGTGCTCTCCGGGCGGGAGGGGAAGCGTCACCTCCCAATACCCCCCCGTGCCCCGCTTCTCCAGGGCGACCTTTCTCCAGCCGGTGAAGCTCCCGGTGATCTCGACCTGCCTGGCGTCCGGCACGCAGATGACGAAGCGGTGAAACGAGGCGCTGCCCGGCTGCGCCTGCTGCCCGTGCTGCCAGAAAAACATCGAGGACAGGACGATCACCGCCGTGGCGACCGCCACCGCCGCAGTGCGCAGAACCCGGGGGGCGAAGAAACGGGACGGGTTCGCGGGGACCGGCTGGACGAACGGCTTCGGGTCCGCCTGCCCGGTGCGCAGGAGCTGCTCCTGGCGCAGGAGGGACACGGTGTCTTCCTTGAAACCGGCGCTTCCATGAACCTTTTCGACGAAGTCGATCTTTTCTTCAAGATCGAGCTCGTCGTCGATGAACATGCTGATGAGAAAATCGTGCTCATTCATGGTTTCCACCCTCCAGGTACTCCTTCAGTTTGAGGCGGGCCCGGTGCACCTTCACCTTGACGTTCCCCGCGCTCATGGACATGATGCCGGCGATCTCGCCGTACGAGAGACCGCCGCCTGCCACCATGGACAGGATGTCCCTCTCCTCGTCGCTCAAGGTCTGCAGGCCCCTGAGCACGTTCAGAAACCCGTCTTTCACGATGGCCGCATGCTCCTGGTCCGCCGCCGGGTCGGGATGATCGTCGTCGAGCCCGGCATACCTGCCGTTCCTGCGGACGTGGTCGATGAACGCGTTCCGCGCGACGGTGAACAGCAGCGAAGGGGACACCTCCCGGCCCTCATAGCGCTCCATGCACCGGGTCACACTTTCCTGCAGGATGTCATGCGCCGTGTCCTGATTCCCGGTCAGCCGCAGGAGATAAGCAAACAGCCTTCCCCCGTGCTCCTCGACTATGTGAGCGATAGTGTGCATTGCCTTATCTTAACGGATGAAGCGCGGAAAAGTTACAGAAAAGGGCTTCAGCGCCGTTCCGCGGACATGCCCTCTTTGCCTGAGGCCTTTGGGGCCTTTTTCTTGCCGTCCTCGACCGGACAGCCCGGGCTCATTCAGGTCCTGACCCCGAATCTGGGCAGGAGCCAGGCTTGGACGAAATACCAGACGCCAATCATCGCGAGAAAGAACAGCAGGTCGTTCATGAGCTTTCCTCCATGTCTCGCCCCTTTCCGTGGTTTCCCCGGAAGAGGCTCTCATCCCTTTAGAGAAGGATCATGCCCCGGCGATTCTTTTCTGTCATTGACCTGGGTCAACGGGGGAACAGGTAAGGCAGCAGGGGCTAGAGGGAGAGTCTGAACACGTCCCCGCGGGCCCCGCCCTGCAGAGGTCCCGGAAGCGCTCCCGGTACAGGCCGCAGGCGACCGGAAGTCGGACGGCATTCAGGAGCTGTCCCCTTGACTTGCCCCTCCGCCTGTGGCACGTATCAGGTAAATCGTGATATCGGGTGGCCCATGTCAGAGCTCGCGAGATTCGGGGTTTCACTGGAAAACCGGCTGCTGGAGAAGTACGACCGGCTCATCAGGAAGAAGGGCTACGCGACACGCTCCGAGGCGCTCAGGGACCTCATCCGCTCGGAGCTCGTGAAGAAGGAGTGGGAGGAGAACCAGGAAGTGGCGGGCGCGGTCACCTTCGTCTACGACCACCACCACCGGGGCCTCGCCGGGCGCCTCACGGACATCCAGCACGACTGGCAGTCCCTCATCATCTCAACCCAGCACATCCACCTCGACCACCACAACTGCCTGGAGATCGTGGCCGTCAAAGGCCGGGCCCACGAGGTGGAGAAGCTCGCCCACGCCCTGCGCTCGGTGAAGGGCGTCCGTCACGGCACCCTGAGCATGACCAGCACGGGCAAGGCCATAGACTGACCCCGGGGAAAGCCCGTGCGGGAAAGCCCTTGGGTGTCACGATCTGTTTTTTCATTATTTTATCATGTTACTTTTTCATCTTTTGTGCTACGGTTGCCCTGTTCCGGCCTGACCGGCCTCAAGGAGAACGGCACGGGACGCTTTTAAATGCAATCATTGAGGAGAGGGTACACTCATGCACATGGCAGACGCGCTGATCTCCCCCGCCGTGGGCGGGGCAATGTGGGCGGTTTCCGCCGCCACGGTGGCCTGGTGTTCGAAAAAGGTGAAAGAGGACCTCGACGAGCGCAAGGTACCCCTCATGGGCGTGCTCGGGGCATTCGTGTTCGCCGCCATGATGATCAACTTCACCATCCCGGGCACGGGCTCCAGCGGCCACCTGGGCGGGGGGCTGCTCCTGGCGGTGCTCCTGGGGCCGCACGCGGCCTTCCTCGTGATCGCCTCCATCCTCGTGGTCCAGGCCCTTTTCTTCGCCGACGGAGGCCTCCTCGCCCTGGGCTGCAACATCTTCAACCTGGGCTTCTTCCCGGCATTCTTCGCCTACCCCCTGATCTACAAACCCATCGCGGGGAAAAAAGCGACCGCCACAAGGCTCACCCTGGGGGCGGTCCTCGCCGCAGTGGCCGGGCTCCAGCTGGGCGCCTTCTCCGTGGTCCTGGAGACCACCCTCTCGGGGATCACGGCCCTGCCCTTCACCACCTTCGTCCTGCTCATGCAGCCCATTCACCTGGCCATCGGGCTCGTGGAGGGCGTGGTCACCGCCTCGGTCGTCTCCTTCGTCTGGAAGGCCAACCCCCAGATCCTCGAGGGGCGGTTCGCCGGGGCCTCTCCCGGGTCGGTTCAGTTGAAGCACGTCGCCCTGGCCCTGCTCCTGGCCGCCCTGCTCACCGGAGGGTTCGTCTCCTGGTTCGCCTCGTCCAATCCCGACGGCCTCGAGTGGGCGACCGAACGCACCGCGGGCACAAGCGAGCTGGCGGGCACCGATGCCCTCCACTCCCTCATGGCCCAGATCCAGGAGAAGACGGCCTTCCTCCCCGACTACTCCTTCGCTTCGCCCGCCCCCGGAGCTTCCGGTGAAAGCGGCCGCCTCGGCACCACCGTGTCCGGCATCGCGGGCGGGCTCATCACCCTGGCGCTCGCCTTCCTCACGGGCCTCGTCCTCAAGAAGCGCCTCCCCGGCAGGGGCTGAGACTTCAGGGAGGCGCAGGATCCATGGCAGGCATCGCGGGTGCGTTCACCAACCTCGACGTTCTCGACCTCCTCTCCACCGGGGACACCGCGGCCCACCGGCTCGACCCCCGGGCCAAGCTCGTCACCGTGCTCCTGTTCATCGTCTCCGTGGTGTCCTTCGACCGGTACGAGATCTCCGGGCTGCTCCCCTACTTCTTCTTCCCCGCGGTCATGATCCCCCTGGCGGGCATCCCCCCCCGGTACCTCCTGGGGAAGTGCCTCGCGCTCCTGCCATTGGCGTTGCTCATCGGGGCCTTCAACCCCCTCTTCGACCGGCAGCCCCTGGTCTTCCTGGGACCCGTGGCCCTGTCCGGGGGCATGGTCTCGTTCCTCTCCATCCTCATCCGCTTCAGCCTCACCGTGCTGGCCGCTTTCATCCTCGTCGCCGTGACCGGGTTCACCGGCGTGTGCCTGGCCCTGGAGCGCTTCCGCGTGCCCCGGGTGTTCTGCGTGCAGCTCATGCTGCTCTACCGCTACATCTTCGTGCTCTCGGGCGAGGCGTCCCGGATGGCCCGGGCGCGGGAGATGCGCTCGCGGGGGCCAAAGGGAACGGGCATCCGCGTGTTCGGGTCCCTCGTGGGGCACCTCCTCCTGCGGACCTGGGACCGGGCGCAGCGGGTGCACATGGCCATGCTCAGCCGGGGGTTCACGGGCGAGTTCCACATCCGCAGGCCGCTCAAGTTCACGGCGCAAGACGCGGCCTTCACGTTCGGCTGGTGCTCGCTCTTTCTCCTCTTCCGGCTCGTCGACCTTCCCCGCCTGGCCGGGAGCCTGCTCACCGGGGTGCTCCCGTGAGCCACCACATCGTTGAGGTGCAGGGCCTCGAGCACGTCTACCCGGACGGGACCACCGGCATCCAAGGCATATCGCTCAAGGTCGTGCACGGGGAGTCCGTGGCGATCATCGGGCCCAACGGCGCCGGCAAGTCGACGCTCCTGCTCCACCTGAACGGCTACCTCGCCCCCACCTCCGGCTCAGTGCGCATCGGCGAAGTGCCCCTGACGAGGGAGACGCTCCCGGAGATCCGGAGGACCGTGGGCGTGATCTTCCAGGACCCGGACGACCAGCTCTTCATGCCCACGGTGTACGACGACGTGGCCTTCGGGCCGGCCAACCTGGGCCTGCCCCGCGACGAGATCGACCGCCGGGTGAACGAGGCGCTGTCCCTCATGGGGATCGCATCCCTGAAGGACAAGCCCCCCTACCGGCTCTCGGCAGGGGAGAAGCGCCGCGCCGCCATCGCCGCGGTGCTCTCGAACCTCCCGGACATCCTCGTGATGGACGAGCCCACCACCGGCCTCGACCCCTTCGGCCGCAGGCAGCTCATGGGGATCCTGCGCGGGTTCACCCACACGAAGATCATCGCCACCCACGACCTGGACCTGGTGGCCGACCTCTGCGAGAGGACCATCGTGCTCCATGGCGGCAGCGTCGCCGCGGACGGCCCCACCTTCGAGATCTTCCGCAACGGGGCGCTCCTTGAGGAGTGCCACCTGGAGAAGCCCTTCTCCATGCAGGGCTGCCCGGTGTGCTCGCCCCGTTCAGGCGCCGGGGGCCAGCGCGTGTGAGGAGACAGCTTCCCTTAAAGAAGCCACCGAGAGGAGAGAACGTATGAGCAGTCCCCTGAAGCCCGGCATGCGCGTCATCGACCTGACCCACACCATCGCCCCGGGCATGCCCTTCTACCCCGGCACCGAGCCGCCGGTCTTTTCCCGGCCGTGCACGCTGGAGACTCACGGGTTCGTGGAGCAGAAGATCACGCTCTACTCCCACACGGGCACGCACATGGACGCACCCGCCCACATCCTCGCCGGCGCGCCCCTGCTCGACCGCATGGACGTGGGCTCTTTCGTGGGCAGCGCGGCCGTCCTCGACCTCCGGGGGCTGAAGAAGGCGATCATCGGCCTCGAAGACGTCAAGGCGCACGAGGACGCCGTCAGGGGCAGGGATTTCGCGATCCTGTTCACGGGCTGGGGCAGCAGGTGGGGCACCGACGCCTACTACGCCGGCTACCCGTCCCTCGGACCGGAGGCGGCGGCCTGGCTTGCCGGGTTCAATCTCAAGGGCGTGGGCCTGGACACGATCTCCATCGACCCGCCGGAGGCCACGGACTTCCCGGTCCACCGGATCTTCCTGGAAAAGGGAGCCGTGATCATAGAAAACCTGGCCAATCTCGAGGAAGCCCCTCGTGAAGCCTTCCTCTTCTGCTGCCTGCCGCTCAAGCTGGGCGAGGCTGACGGCGCCCCGGTGCGGGCCGTGGCCCTGGCCGGGAGCTAGGGTTATGTCCGTGCGGACCGTGGCCCTGTCGGGCGTCCAGAGTTATACCTTTGCAGGTCGCGGCCTTGGCCGGAGTCTCGTGTTATGTCCCGTCGAGTTCCGGACAGCTTCTGTTTGCCCTGTCGAAGGAGCCGGCGGTGCGCCCCGTGAAGGTAAACGCTGCAGGAATGAAACCTACCTGATGATCCTCAGGGACAGGGGGTAGCGGTAGGGGATGTTGTTGCTCGCCCTGACGGCGGCGACGAGGACGAGGACGAGGTCCGCGGCCACGATGACGCCCGCCACGGGGTAGAACACGATGCCGACGAGGACCGGGGTGAGGCTGATGGCCAGGCCCAGGGCGACGAGGGCGTAGATTGTCATGGAGATCTGGAAGTTGATGGACTCGCGCCCCTGGCCATCCACCAGGGGGAACTCGTTCTTCTTGAAAAGCCACACGACAAATGGCCCCAGGACGTTGCCGAAGGGAATGCCCAGCAGGGCGATGAGCGAAGAAAGGTGGCAGAGCATGGTCCAGGTCCTCTGCCTGTTCTCATACGTGGCTTCCATGGCACCTCCTATCCGAGACCCCCGGGGCTTTCTTCTGCAGGTAAGCGGCCCGGAAAGGCGGCAATCCCTCAGATGGCCCTTCCTTTCCGGGATTCCCTGTCTTTCTTATAGTGCTTTTCGGGGGAAATGTAAAACCGGCCGGGTTTCTCCCGGACATGGGAAGAGACACGCCATCGGCGGGGGAGCGCAGGGTTCTCCCGGGAGCGGGGAGGGGCATCGCGGAACTGGCCCTTTTCCCGGGGATATGCCATAAAGGGGAAAAGGCCGGGGGCGTTTCCTTCCCCGGTGAACCCGTTCGAACGAAGACAGGGGGAGGCACGCGACATGAAGAAGAGACAGAAGAAGGTCCTCGTGCTGCTGGG
>JAKLDU010000050.1 GCA_022703355.1 Deltaproteobacteria bacterium
GTACCCGCACACGGTCGCGGTCAGGGCCACGACCAGGAGTACGATCATCTGGGTGATTATATCCATCATTGCACCTCTCCACTCAGGGTGGTTGATCTGAAAACACCTGTTTGCGTCACTACACAATCCACATGTACATCCCAGGGTTCAACAGGCAGGCCCGTCACATGGCACTCATCGAAGCACACCCCGACGGTGAAGATCCCGGGGTTGTCCTTGAGCAGCCTGTCGTAATATCCTTTCCCGTATCCCAGGCGATGTCCCCGCTCGTCGAAACAGAGGGCGGGCACGAGGATCAGGTCGATGTCCCGGACACGGAAAGCCTTCCCGGCCGCCGGCTCCGGTATCCCGTATGAGCCGGCTTCAAAATCGTCAAGGTTTGCAGCAGGATGGAATGACAACCGGTCCCCCTGGACCTTCGGGAAGAGAAAGGTCTTTTCCCTGTCCGCCAGAAGGGAAAGCAGGTCCGCTTCTCCCTTCACGGGATAATAGAGGGCGACCACGGAAGCATCCCGGTATTCGGCAAGACTGCGTATCCGGTCGGCTATCAGGTTCTCGGAGCTCTTCCTGCAGTCGGAGTCGATCCCCCGCCGCCTTTCCAGCACGATTTTCCTGATATCCGATTTGCTCTGCATCTCAACAGAGGGCCTGCGGTTCGGGAGAGAAAGGAACAGGCAGGGTTCGAAACCGTCGCGGGAAATCCGTCGCATCCCTGGCACGGGGCCGGGACACTCAAACCGGCCCCGGGATGACAGCCCCCCGGGTCTGCTCAACCGGGGCCGCGCTCCGGTGCGCGCCACGGGAAGCCACGCGCCGCCCGGAAAAGGTCCGCCGGGATCATGAGGTCGCCGTTCACGGAAAAGGCCTTCACCTGGATGAAGATTCAATATCCGCCAGGAGTCGGTCCACCTTTCCGGAAACCGATTCCTTGTATTCCCTCAACTCGGACTTCGCCTTCGCCACTTCATCCGCCAGATCGAGCATCACCATCGCTATCAGTTCCATGGTGGAAATGGCGCTGCCCTTCTGCTGCACGTCATGAACCTTCTCGTTGACGTACTGCGACAACGACTGGATATGCGCTTCGTTCCCCCCGGCCTTGACCTTATATTCCTGCCCTAATAATCGTATGGTTATTGTCTCGTGCAAGGTGTCAGAATGCTTCCACGCACTTTATCAGGTGTGCAACCTTTTCTTTCACCAGTTCCTTTTCTCCCAAGAGATACTCCATCTCCTGCTTTAACCCGTGTACCTCTTCCTCCTTTTCTTTATATTTGACGGTCAACTCCTCATGCTGTTTCCTGAGTGTGTTCACCAGTTCCAACAGGGCCATGATCTTTGTCTCGAGTATATCTATTTTTTCCAACAAATTCACCTCATTCATCATCTATTTGATTATACAACCATTCCACCCCGTCAAGTCAAGCCTGTAATATCCAGGCCCGCTCCCTGTCGCCGGAGGGGCCCATTTACTTCGCGCAGGGAAACGGGTTCCCGGGTTCATACGGCTCGTACCCGGTGCGCGCCCGTTCCCCCCTGTGCAGGGAAACGGGAAGAGGATCTCCCCGACCCCGGCCGCCCTGGCTGCCCATTCCCCCCGTCGGGGAAAGGGGCGGGCACGCCTCGCGCTCCGGCGCCCTGTTGCGCCTTCCCCGTTCCGGGCTTTTCCGGGGGATTCTTCCTGGGGGCTCAGAATAAATCGCCGGAAAGCCGATAGGTGTGATAAAAGAACAGATACGGAGGTTGCCGGCATGAATTCTTCCTACCTGGACATGCTCCACACCCTGGCGCAGGAGCTCAACACGGCCAGTGACGTGACGGCCATGCTCAACACGGTGATCAACCACCTGCCCAAGGTGCTCGGGGCAAAATACTGCTCCCTCTTCGTGAAGAACCCCTCCTCCGGCGAGCTGGAGATGAAGGCCCACAACCACACGGACATCGGGGTTGACCCCTTCATCCACGTGGGCTCCGAACAGGAGAGCATCATGAACCTGGTCCTCGGCCGCAGGGCTTCCCTCATCATCCGGGACATCGAGGAAGAGATCGGCGTCCAGAACAAGGACAAGTACACCACCAAGTCGTTCATGTGCATCATGATCAAGCATGCCGACGAAGTCCAGGGCGTCCTCAATCTCGCCGACAAGGCCGACGGCGGGTTCACCAAGGAAGACATGCTCATCGCTTCGATAATCAGCGAGCTCCTCGGGGCACTGCTTGCAAGGACGGACCTGAATACGTTATAATACGTTTCATGGGATTCACCTGCGGTATCGTCGGGCTGCCCAATGCGGGCAAGTCCACCTTATTCAACCTCATCGCCAGGGCCGAAGTGCCGGCGGAAAACTACCCCTTCTGCACCATCGACCCGAATATCGGGGTGGTGAGCGTTCCCGACGCGAACCTTGACAGGATCGCCCGCATCACCCACCCCGAGAAGATAACCCCCACGAACCTGAGGGTTTACGACATCGCGGGGCTGGTGAAAGGCGCCTACAAGGGCGAAGGGCTCGGGAACCAGTTCCTCGGGCAGATCCGGGGCGTGGACGCCATCGTCCACGTGGTGCGGTGCTTTCAGGATGGCAACATCGCCCACGTCTACAACCGGGTCGACCCGGTGGCCGACCTCGAGGTGATCCTCACCGAGCTCGCCATGGCGGACCTGGAGATCGTGCAGAAACGGAAAGACGCCATAGCCAAAAGCCTCAGGGTGGGGAAGAAGGATTTCGTCAAGGGGGAGCAGGCGCTGCTCGACACCGCGGAGAAGGCCCTCCAGCGGGGCGAATGCCTCATCGACACCGGCCTCGAGCTGGACCAGTCCCTCATGAAGTCCTGGGGCATCCTCACGGCCAAGCCCTATCTCGTCGTGGCGAACATCGGAGAAAACGACGTCTCCAGCCCGCCTCCAACGGTCCAGGCGCTCGCGGCGTGGGGCCGGAGCCATGACAGGAAGGTCATCCCCATCTCCACGAAATTCGAGCTGGAGGCCTCGGAGCTCGACGAAGAAGAGCGCCGGGAGTTTCTCTCATCCATCGGGATCGAGCACTCGGGCATAGACGCCCTCATCAGGTCCTGCTACGAGATCCTCGACCTCATCACCTTCTACACCCCGGTGGGCCAGGAGCTCAGGGCGTGGACGCTCAAGAAGGGCGGCACCCTGCACGAAGCGGCGGGGCTCATCCACACCGACATCCAGGAAGGCTTCATCAAGGCCGACGTGATCGCCCTGGCCGACTTCCTGAAGCACCAGGGGCTCCATGCCGCAAAGGAAGAAGGCGCCGTGCTCACCGAGGGAAGGGAGTTCGTCCTGAGGAACGAGGACGTGGTGATCGTCCACTTCCGGTGAGTAAAAGCCCGGTGACCGGGAAGAGGCTTTCCGGCGGGAAACACGGAGAGCCGAGTGAGGAAAAGAAATGAAAAAAGGCAGCCTTCAGGAAGGCTGCCTGGGTCATGACCTTGAAAATCCTTCAGTATTCTTTCGTGAGCTTGTCGAGCTCGGCCAGCGAGAACACGGGGCCGTCCTTGCACACGTACTTGTGGCCCACGTTGCACCTGCCGCACTTGCCGATGCCGCACTTCATCCTCATTTCGAGGGAGGTGATGATGTTTTCCTTGGAGAACTTGAGGTCGAAGAAGACCGGAAGCGTGAACCGGATCATGATGGGCGGCCCGCAGATCACCGCCACCGCGTTGTCGGAGCTCGGGGCCACTTCCCTGCACACCGCGGGCACGAAGCCTTCCCTGCCCTTCCAGGTGTCGTCGCCCTTGTCCACGGTGACGTTGATGTTCAGGTCGTCGCGCTTCTCCCACTCCTTGAGCTCGTCCTTGTAGATGAGGAGGCCCGGGTTCCGGGCGCCGTAGATGACCGTGATGTTGCCGAAGCGCTTCCGGTTGTCCCCGTGGATCATGTAGTTGATGAGGGAGCGCAGGGTCGTGAACGCGAAGCCGCCGCCCACCACCACGATATTCTTGCCCTCGAGGAACTCGATAGGCCAGGAGTTGCCCAGCGGTCCGCGGACGCCCATGTGCGTGCCCTCCTCCATCTCGTGGAGGAACGAGGTCACGAGTCCGGCTCTCTGGACGGTGAACTCGATGTAGCCCTTCTGGGTCGGCGAGGAAGCGATGCCGATGGGCGACTCGCCCTTGCCGAACACCGAGAGCTCGGCGAACTGGCCGGGGATGTACTTGAAGTTCTCCTCGTCCTGCTTGTTCTGAAAGGCCAGCCTGAAGGTCTTGATGTCCTTCGTATCGACTTCCGTGATGATCTTGTCGACCACGACAGGGATGGGTACATATGGGTTCTGCATTACTGTCTCCCTCACAGTTTGGAAATGTCTTCAGCGATCTTGCGTATATCGATGTTCACGGGGCAGGACATGACGCAGCGTCCGCAACCCACGCAGGCAATGGGGCCGAACATGTCGACGTAGTAGCGGAACTTGTGCATGAAACGCTGGCGCCACCGCTCCTTCTGGCTCGTCCTGGGGTTGTGTCCGCTCGTCTCCCTGGTGAACAGAGGGAACATGCAGGAGTCCCAGTTCCTGATGCGCTTGCCGTCAGCGGCCTTCACCTCGTCCTGGATGTCGAAGCAGTGGCAGGTGGGACACATAAAGGTGCAGGTGCCGCATGCCAGGCACTTCTTGTGGACCGTCTCCCAGAAGGGGTGCTCGAAGTTCGCATCCAGCCAGGCCTTGATCTCGTGGGCAGGGATGGTCTTTTTGATTTCCTTCGCGGCGGCCTGCGCGATCTCTTCCTTCTTCTTTTCCGCACCGGCGTCGGCTTTGGCGTCGCCGAAGTACTTCAGGAGCTTTTCACCCTTGTCGGTGAGGAACTCGGCCAGGTAGGACTCGCCAAGGTCGGTGAGAAAAACGTCCGCGCCTTCCGTGGACATGGGGCTGCCGTCCACCGAGGTGCAGAAGCAGGTGGAATACGGCGGCTTCGTGCATCCGACCGCCACCACCGTGGTGTTGGCACGCTTCTCGATGTAGTAGGGGTCCTTGTACTTGTCCTGGTCGAAAAGCAGGTCGAGAATCACGAAGCTCCGGGCGTCGCAGGGGCGCACGCCGAAGATCACCGTCTGGCCGGAGACGTCCTCTCCCAGGCCGGTGAACTCGTAGCCCTTCTCTTTCCTGGTGTAGCGCATGAGGGTCTCCGACCGGGGGAAGAAGAAGGCCTTGGGGGCATTCTTCGTGTTCCTGTAGCTCGAAAGGGCGGTTACGCCGTCCTTCACGAGCTCGAAAAGGACGTTGTCCTCTTCCTTGACCGGTGCGACGAGGTTCACGTCGCCCGCGATCTTCCCCACGATCCCAGCAAGCACGTCTTTCTTTATCAACCTTTTTTCCATGGCTTTCTCTCTGTTTTCTTTCGTTTATACGAGGCCGAGGCCGGACACCAGGGACACCGAATCGATGTTGTGCAGCTTCAGCCAGTCCCTGCCTCCCTGAAGCCCCAGCGCGATACCGACGAGCTCGGTGAAGTAGTATACCGGGAGCCTCACGCCCGCGCTCGCCCGGAAATCGAGGTTTGCCATGCACAGCGGGCAGGCGACCGCGATGCAGTTCGCGTCCGCCTCGCGCGCCATGGTCATGAGCTTGTCCACCATCTTGATGACGATCTCTGCCCGGGAGATGGAAAGGCTGCCGCCGCAGCAGTCGGTCTTGTAGGACCACTGCTTCGGTTCGGCTCCCAGAGCCGCCATCATCTTGTCCAGGAGGACCGGGTTCTCGTAATCGTCGAAGTTGCACACCTCCGGCGGCCTGAGGAGCAGGCAGCCGTAGTAGGCGACGGGCTTGAGGCCCTTGAGCGGCTTCTTCACCCTGCTCTTCAAGGTGTCGAGGCCGATGTCGTTGGCGATGATGTCGATGGGGTTCCTGATGGCGACCGACCCCGTGTAGGGCTTGCCCACGATCTTCTCGACCTCTTTCTTGAGTTCGTCGTCGTGGTCGAGGTGGTGCTGGGTGCTCTTGAACCGGTTGAAGCACGCCGCGCAAGGCACCATCACGTCGAGGGCGTCCTTTTCAGCGGAGATCAGGTCCCGGGCGGGCAAGGCCACCGAGAGTTTGAAATTGGTGCTGTGGGCCGCAGTGGCGCCGCAGCATGCCCAGTCATCAAGTTCCTTGAGTTCTATCCCCAGGGCTGCGCTCACCGCCTTGACCGACTGGTCGTACTCCTTGGCCGTGGCATGGAGTGAACATCCGGGGTAATATGCGACTTTCAACTCGTGCCTCCTTTATCCGTCAGGAATGCTTGGTCTCTTTGAAGATCTTCCGAACCGCGGCCATGTTCCTGGTCCTGGGCCCGAAGGGCGTGATCTTGCCCTTGAGGAACATCCCCAGTCCCATGGCGAGGTCGGAGAAGTAGTCTTTCGAGAGCAGCTTGTAGTGAGCCAGCATGATGGGCTCGTTGATCCTGCCGAACATCTTGATGCTCGTGAGGAAGGCATTGTGCAGGGCCAGGATCTTCTTCTGCGGGACGGACAGGCCTTTCTCGATGGACATCTGCCTGAGCGTGTCCATCATGCGGGCGATGTCCACGTCGTTGGGGCACCGGGTGACGCAGGTCTCGCACGATGCGCACAGCCAGATGGTCGAGCTGTTCAGCACTTCGTCCTTCATTCCCATCTGGACCATCCTGATGACCTTGTTGGGGTTGAATTCCATCTCCGTGGCAAGCGGGCAGCCCGCCGTGCACTTCCGGCAGTGGAAACACCTCTGTATGGGCACGCCATTGATCCTGTCGTTCACTTCCTGCAGAAACTGTGTCATACCTGCTCCGTTTCCGTGATATTATGGATTGTAGATGAAATCTTCCTTGTCGTTTTCCTTGTAGGTGCTCAGGGGCGGCACGTCTTCCATCTTTGCCCCTGCCCGGTTCTCGAAGAGCTCCAGGGCGTCCTTGTCGAGCTTCTTGAGGAAGTTCCTCAGGTCGACCCCCATGGGGCACACCGAGATGCACGACCCGCAGTCCACGCAGCGCCCGACCATGTGGAAGGTCCGGAGGAGCTGGAACAGCTGGGTGTCGGTGTGGTCGGCGCTCAGGCCCACGAACTGCGGCATGGACTGCTCCACGAAGCACACCTTGCAATAGCACGAGGGGCAGGCGTTCCGGCAGGCGTAGCAGCGGATGCACTTGCCCATCTCCTTGGTGAAGTAGGCCCAGCGCTCTTCGGTGGAGAGCTGCTCGAAGGCGTCGACCTTCTCGTACTCCCTGTCGAAGGCCTTGGCCGGGGCGTTGTCGCCGGCCATCAGGTCCGAGATCACAGGGTTGTTGAACCTGCAGGTGAGGCAGTTGTCCGCGAGCACATCGTTTAAGGCTATCTTCTTCTCGCCCGCCGAGGTCTTCACGGCGACGCCCTCCCCGGTGAGTGAACCGTCGAGGATCTCCTCGCCCGCCAGCGCGATGCCCATCTTTTTCCCGTCGATGTAGCCGTTGCAGGGCACGCCCAGGACGACAAGGTCATCCCTGCCGTACTGCCGCTCCTGGAGCTGGATCACCAGGGAGCGGGAGGTGCATCCCCGGGCCACGACGCCCACGACCTTCTTTTTCTTGTCCTCGGGCTTGACCTTCTTCTGCGCCTCTTTGTGGGCAGAGAGGATGTCGTGCACGTACTTCGCGAGGTTCTGCACACAGGTGGCGTCATAGACGAGCCGGTCGGCATCGTCGGGCTCGGTGATGAAGACGGGCGTCGCGGTGAGCGGAAGCGTTCCCCGCTCGTAGCCTACGACCACATCCACCTTCTTGTCAGCGAGCAGCTTTTTTGCCTCTTCCCGAATTTTCTTCTCAACGTTTTCCACGGCTCATCCTCTATAGGGTTTTGACGAGTTTCTTGGCGGGGCCGAGCGCTCTGACCTTCTCGGTGACGCCCTTGATGACCTTGGCGAAGCGCTCTCCCTCAGACGCGGAGCACCAGGTGAAATTGGTCCGGTCCGGCTCCATGCCCACGTAGCTCAGGTACCGCTTCAGCATGGCGAACTTTCTGCGGGCGTGGTAGTTCCCGGTCAGGTAGTGGCATTCGCCCGGGTGGCAGCCCGACACGAGCACGCCGTCTGCACCTTCCTGGAGTGCCTTCATGACATAGAATGGGTTGATGCGCCCCGTGCAGGGAAGACGCACTATGCGGACGTTTGGCGGGTACTGGATCCTGCTGATACCCGCGAGGTCGGCCCCGGCATAGGTGCACCAGTTGCACACGATAGCGATGATCTTCGGTTCCCATCCATCGGTTGCATTTACTTCAGCCATAATATCTCCATTCACACACGATTCCTTCCCCGTTCGATGACCGGGAAGGGGTTTCTATCCGCCAAACGCCGCGATCTGGGTCAGGACCTCTTCGTTCGTGAAGCCGTTGAGGTCCACCGCATTCATGCGGCAGGAGGCCGTACAAACGCCGCAGCCCTTGCAGAGCACCGTGTTGACCACGGCCGCGGCCTCCTTCGCGTCCACCGCGATGGCGCCGAACGGGCAGTTCTGCTCGCACAGGCCGCAGGCAGCGCAGCGGTCCTTGTTCACGAACGCCGTTTTGCCCTCCGCCTCGATGAAATCCTTCGTGAGGATCGTCAGCGCCCGCGACACCGCGGCATTGGCCTGGACCACCGTGTCCTCGCTCAGCTTCGGGGCGTGGGACATGCCGCACATGAACACGCCGTCGGTGGCGAAATCCACGGGGCGGAGCTTCACATGGGCTTCGAGGAAGAAGCCGTCCTGGTTGGTGGGGACCTTGAGCATCTGGCCGATGGCCGCGTTTTCGGGGTTCGGAACCGTGCCCACGCTCAGGGCCAGGACGTCGGCGCTCAGGGTCACCGGGGCGTTCATGATGGGGTCGAACACCTTGATGGCGAGCTTGCCGCCGTTGTCGGACACCTCGGGCTTGCGGTCCTCGTCGTAGCGGACGAACTTGACGTTCATCTCGCGGGCCTTCTTGTAGTAGTCCTCCTTCAGGCCGAAGGTCCGGACGTCGCGGTAGATGATGGTGACGTCCTTGTTCGGGTCAGTCTCCTTGATCCTGATGGCGTTCTTCACGGCCTCGGAGCAGCAGTAGCGGCTGCAGTACGGGCGCTCCTTGGTGCGGGAGCCCACGCACTGGATCATGACCACGGAGTCGGCCTTCCTGACCTTCGGGTCGTTGTTCGACAGGAGGTCTTCGAGCTTCCTCTGGGTGATGACCTTGTCCGACTTCTTGTGCAGGTACTCGTCGGTCTCCAGCTCGTAGGCGCCGGTGGCCACGATGACCACGCCGTGCTCGAACTGCTTTTCGCCGTCCTTGCCCCTGACCGTGGTCTTGTAGTTGCCGATGAAGCCCTCGATCTTTTCGATCTCGGTGGCCGTGTAGACGTTGACGAGCTTGTTCGCCGCAACGTCCTTGAGGAGCTTCGAGAGGTGGGCCTTCGTGTCGAGCCCTTCGAGGGTGTAGTGGAGCTTGGCGTAGTTGCCGCCGAGGGTCTCCTGGCGCTCCACGATGTGGGACTCATACCCCTGGTCGGCCAGGGACAGGGCCGCCGTGATGCCGGCCAGACCGCCGCCGATGATGAGGGCTGCGTGGTTGACGCTCAGCTGGCCGGGCTTCAGGGGCTGGAGGAACTCCGCCTTGGCGACGGCCATGCGCACGAGGTCCTTGGCCTTCTCGGTCGCTGCCTGGGGCTCGTTCATGTGCACCCAGGAGGCCTGGTCGCGGATGTTGGCCATTTCGAAGAGGTAGCGGTTCAGCCCGGCCTTCTCGCAGTTTTCCTGGAACAGGCCCTCGTGGGTCCTGGGCGAGCAGGAGGCGACCACCACTCTGGTGAGGTTGTTTTCCTTGATGACCTCGCCCATCTTCACCGCCGTGTCCTGGGAGCAGGTGAAGAGGTTGTCCGTGGTGAACACCACGTTGGGCAGGGTCTTCGCATATTCCACGACGGCGGGCACGTCCACGACGCCGCCGATGTTGATGCCGCAGTGGCAGATGAAAACGCCGGTCCGGGGACCGATGCCCTTGATGTCCTTCTCGAGCGGCAGCTCGACCTCGGTGACCATGGTGCCGCGCCTGGCGGCGAGCAGGCCGGATGCGCAGGCCGCTGCCCCGCTGGCCTCCATGACGGTCTCCGGGATGTCCTTGGGCCCGCCGAAGGCGCCGCAGACGAAGACGCCGTCGCGGGTGGTCATGACCGGGTTCTCGATGGAGGTCCGGCAGAAACCGTGCTCCTCGAGCTCGATGCCCAGGGCCCTGGCCAGCGGCTCGGCTTCCTTGGGCGGCGTGAGGCCCACCGAGAGGACGACCATGTCGTACTCTTCCTCGATGAGTTTGCCGTCTTCCTGCACGTAGGTGATGAGCAGGTTCTTGGACTGCTGGAGCTCCTTCACGGCGGACGGCATGGATCGGATGTACCGGATGCCGTACTCGTTCTTGGCGCGGTTCACGAACCGGTCGAAATCCTTGCCGTGGGCGCGGATGTCCATGAAGAAGATGGTCGGCTCGAGGCCCTTGGCGTGCTCCTTGCCGATGATGGCCTCCTTGGTGGCGTACATGCAGCACACACTGGAGCACCAGGAATTGCCGCAGTTGGTGTCGCGGGAGCCCACGCACTGGATGAAGGCGATCTTCTTGGGCTCCTTGTGGTCGGACAGCCTCTGGACGTGGCCGAAGTAGGGGCCGGACGCGGAGAGGATGCGCTCGAACTGGATGGAGGTGACCACGTTGGCGTAGGTGCCGAAGCCGTACTCGCCGCGCAGCCCCGCCTCGAAGGTTTCGAACCCGGGGGCGGCGATGACCGCGCCCACCTCCACCGTTTCCATCTCGTAGGTGTCGTCGTGGTTGATGGCCTTGGCGATGCAGGCGTCCACGCACTGGTAGCACTCGGAGCAGATGCCGCAGCTCAGGCAGCGGTCGGCTTCCTTCTTGGCGTCCTCCTCGCTCATGCCGGCAATGACCTCGTCGTAATTGGTCCTGCGGACAGCGGGGTCGACGTGCTTCATGTGGACGCGCGGGGCCTTCTCGACGTCTTTTAGATCGGCCTCGCTCTTCTCGGCGAGCCTGACGTGCAGCTTCGCGGCCGCGATGCCCAGCTCGTCGCCCACCTCGGTGATGTCCTGATCTTCCAGACCCTTGGTCCAGTACTTGACCCTGCCTTCCTTCACGTCGACGCTATTGAGGTAGCGGTCGATGGAGATGGCCGCCTCCTTGCCCGCGTTGACCGCCTGGACGACGGTGGCAGCGCCGGTCTGGGCGTCGCCGCCGGCGAACACGCCGGGCATGCCCGTGGCGAAGGTGAAGGGGTCGACGTCTATCGTATGCCACTTGCTGATGGTGATGCCCGCATCCTTGGGCATGAAGCCCAGGTCAGCGGACTGGCCGATGGCGGGCACGATGGAGTCGCACTCCACGATGAACTCGGAGCCCTTCACCGGGACGGGGCGGCGCCGGCCGGAAGCATCGGGCTCGCCCAGCTCCATGCGCTGGCACTCGATGCCCGTGACCTTGCCGTTCTCGCCCACCACGCGCACCGGGGCAACCAGGAAGTTCATCTTGATGCCCTCTTCCTCGGCCTCTTCGATCTCTTCGAGGGCGGCGGGCATCTCGTTGCGGGAGCGGCGGTACAGGATGAAGACGTCCTTTGAGCCGTTCCTCACCGCGGTGCGCACCGCGTCCATGGCGACGTTGCCGCCGCCGATGACCGCAACCTTCTCGCCCAGGTCGATCTTCTCGCCCAGGTTCATGCGCTTGAGGTAGTCGATGCCGTGGATGACGCCCTGCATGTCTTCGCCGGGGATGTCGAGCTTGGTGGAGATGTGCGTTCCGCAGCCCAGGAAGACGGCGTCGTGATTCTTTTTCAGATCGTCGAAGGAGATGTCCTTGCCGATCCTGGTGTTGCAGAGGATCTTCACGCCGAGGTCCTCGATGACCTTGATCTCGGCCTTTATGATGTCCCTGGGGAGGCGGTACTCGGGGATGCCGAGCGTGAGCCAGCCGCCGGGGATCGGGGCAGCTTCGTACACGGTGACGTCATAGCCCTCGGCGGCGAGGTAGTAGGCGGCGGTGAGGCCTGCGGGGCCCGCGCCCACGACGCCCACGGTCTTGCCCTTCTTTTCCTTCACCTCGGGCACGTAGCGCGTCTCGTCCCTGAGGTCGAGGTCGGCCACGAAGCGCTTGAGGTGCATGATGTCGATGGACTCGTCGACCTTGGCCCTCTGGCAGGCGGTCTCGCAGGGGTGGTTGCACACGCGCCCGCAGACTGCCGGGAAGGGGTTGTCCTTCTTGATGAGCTTCAGGGCGTCCTTGTATTTCCCCGTCTGGATGAGGGCCACGTAGCCCTGCACGGAGATGTGCGTGGGGCAGGCGGCCTTGCAGGGCGAGGTGCCGATCTTGTCGATGGCGAACCCGCTGGGGATGGCCTGGGGGAAGTGGCGGTAGGTCGCCTTGCGGTCTCCCAGGTTCTCGTTGAAGTCCGACTTGACCGTGACAGGACAGGCGTTCGCGCAGTCGCCGCAACCCGTGCACTTCGAGAGGTCGACGAACCGCGGGGCCTTCAGGAGCTTGACCTTGAATTTCCCCGGCTCTCCCTCCACGGACTTGACGGTCCGGCGGGTGAGGATCTCGACGTTGGGATGCCGCCCGACTTCCACGAGCTTCGGCGAGAGGATGCACGCCGAGCAGTCGTTCGTGGGGAAAGTCTTGTCGAGCTGGGCCATGACCCCGCCGATGCTTATCCCGTTGTCAACGAGGAACACTTTCATGCCCGAATTTGCCAGATCGAGTGATGCCTGGATTCCTGCGATACCCGAACCGACAACCATTATTGCGCCGATCTTTTCGCTGTCTTTAATCACTTGGCACACCTTATTTTTGAATGAGTACTCATTTTTTTGTTCTAATTTTTATAACACAGCCCGCGCACCAGGTCAACATCAAGTTGGAGAGAAATTGTCAATTTAATTTGGAAAAAAGGCAAACAGGGCAGAATGGATACATTATTCAGGAGCCGGATTATTAGTCAATCAATTCTTCAAGTTATAAGGTGACATCTCGGAGACAGGCTCTCATGGCCAGTTCCGGATTTCACAATATTTCAAGAGGGGAGTCCGGCAAGCCTTCCCGCATATAAGAAAAGGGGAATGAATGACAGACGCTGAACAAATCACCGCAAACGTCTTGAAATTATCTGCCGCCCCTCTTCCGGTTCATGCGGTAGACGAAGGCGAGGATCTCGGCGATGACGCGGTAGAGCTCTTCGGGGATCTCCTCATTGATATCCAGTTTATACAACGCGTCGAGCAGGAGCTTGTCCTGCCTCACGGGTATGTTATTCTCCCGCGCGATGGCGAGGATCCTTTCCGCGACGAGCCCCCTGCCCTTCGCCGTCACCTTCGGCGCCGGGGCCTTTCCCCGCTCGTACTTGAGGGCCACCGCTCTGTCCTTGAGCTCATCCTTCTTCATACGAGGACGTCGACCTCCTTCGGGGTTCCCGTGCGCACAGGCGCCCGTACCACTTCAATGGACCGGACGCCGAAGGCTGCCAGGCTCGATCTGAGCTCGTTTACCCCCGACCTCAGGAAGGCCGCCGTCTCGTCGGAGGGCGTCCTGAGCTCCACGTCCACCGTCCTGTCCCCGCCCATGCGCGCGGTGCACGCAAGGTTCCCGAGGTGCTCGGTCTCCATGTCGAAATTCACCACATATCCCTGCTCCTCCTTCTCCACGGAGACCCGGGCCGCTCCCCGGGCGTCGTTGTCCATGGGCGGAATGAGCAGGTGGGCAATGGCGGCGGGGTACCGGGCGATCTGGTCGAGGATGGCGGAGCGGGAGGACATGAGCAGTGAGTCGTAGGTGAGGGCGGCCGTTCAGGGGCGATTTTGGGCGTGCCACATTTCGAGGAAGGTCTGCCCCTCGGGCGCCGGCAGGTC
>JAKLDU010000051.1 GCA_022703355.1 Deltaproteobacteria bacterium
AGCGAAGAGCTCGCCCGGTCGAAGGTCGTCCTCTGGAAGGGCTGGTGCCCGGTCCACTGGCCCCAGTTCACGGAGGAGGACGTGAGGCGGGCGAGGGAGAACTCCCCGGGGGTTACGGTCATCGTGCACCCCGAGTCCGACCCCCGGACGGTGGAGGCCGCGGACGCCGCCGGCTCCACCGCACAGATCCTCGCCCGGGTGAGGGAGATGCAGCCCGGCGGAACCCTTGCCATCGGCACGGAGGCCAACATGGTCAGGCGGGCCGCACGGGCCAGGAACGATGTGACGGTCGTGCCGCTGCGCGAGGTGTTCTGCGGGGACATGGCCAGGATCACCCCCGAAAAGCTCGCGTACACGCTCACGCACCTGGACAGTGAGGAGTGCCGCGTGTCTGTGCCCGGCGACGTCGCCCGGGACGCATCAACCGCCCTGATGAACATGCTGAGGATATGACCATGCCCGACTTGTACAGGGAAACGGAGTGTCTCATCATCGGGACCGGCATCGCCGGGGCCACCTGCGCCTACATAGCCGCCAAGTCCGGCCTCAGGGTGTGCCTCCTCACCAAGCGGTCCGACCCGTCGATCACCAACACCAACAGCGCCCAGGGGGGCATCGTGTACACCGGGCAGAACGACAGCCCCGAGCTCCTCAGGCGCGACATCCTGGCGGCGGGCAGGCACGTCAACAGCGTCGAGGCGGTGGAGTTCCTCTCCCAGAACGGCCCCCGGATCGTGAAAGAGGTCCTCATCGACGATCTCAAGGTGAACTTCACCCACCTCAAGGGGGCAGAGGACGAAAACTACGATCTCACCCGCGAGGGGGCTCACTCCATCAACCGCATCCTTTACTCGGCCGACCACACGGGCCAGGAGATCGAGAAATCCCTCATCGAGGCGCTGAGAAAGATGAGCAACGTGGAGATCGTCACCCACGCCACGGTCACCGACCTCATCACCCTGCATCACCACTCCACGGACATCCAGGCGCGCTACCTGCTGGAGGACCGGTGCGCCGGGGCCTACGTGTTCATGGAAAGGTCCAAGGAGGTGGTGGCGATCCTCGCCCAGTACACGGTCCTCGCCACCGGCGGCCTCGGCGACATCTTTCTCCACTCCACCAACCAGAAGGGCACGGTGGGGGACGGCATCGTCATGGCCATGAGGGCCGGCGCCAACGTCATCAACATGGAGTACATGCAGTTCCACCCTACGACGCTCTACGTGCCGGGCACCCGGAGGTTCCTGCTGTCCGAAGCCCTGCGGGGCGAGGGCGCCCGGCTCATGAACCTCAGGGGCGAGTACTTCATGGACAAGTACAATCCGACGCTCAGGGACCTGGCCCCCCGGGACGAGGTGGCCGTGGCCATCTGGGACGAGATGATCGAGAACTCCGAGCGCCACGTTCTGCTCGACATCGCGAACTTCGTGAAGGAGGACATCCCCACGAGGTTCCCCAGCATCTATGCGACCTGCATGCAGGCGGGCATTGACATCACGAAGGAGCCCGCACCGGTGGTCCCGGGCGCGCACTACTTCTGCGGGGGCGTCCACGTGAACTCCCTCGGCAGGACGACCCTGAACGGCCTTTACGCCGTGGGCGAGGTGAGCTGCACCGGCCTTCATGGGGCAAACCGTCTCGCCTCGACCTCGCTTCTGGAGGGGCTCGTGTGGGGCTACTACGCGGCCAGGGACATCGCGGTCAAGGTGCACACGGGGGAGACCATCGGCCTTTCGATGCTCAAGTCCGTGCGGGACTGGATCCCCACGGGCAAGGTGGAGAACGAGGACCCCGCCCTCATCGCCCAGGACTGGATGTCCATCAAGAGCACCATGTGGAACTACGTGGGCATCGTGCGCACGAGGCAGAGGCTCAAGATCGCCATCGAGGACCTGCGGCACATGTACCTGAGGATCGAGGAGTTCTACCGCGAAACGCCGGTATCCAAGGACATCATCAGCCTCTTCCACGGAACCCAGGCGGCGATCCTGGTGGCGGATGCGGCCTTCCGGAACAGGAACTCCATCGGCTGCCATTTCCTGCGCGACTACAAGGACGCGCCGCAGTCCTACCCGGCCATGCGGCACAACGACATCAACTGACGCGTGCCGGCATATTTTTATGGCAGGACAGCCATACTATGGTCTGCGAACCCCTGCGGTTAGGGTGCGCCGCTCCCCGGCGGCACCTCGGAAGAGCCTCTAACTCTGCGATATCAAGACACGAACACCCTTCCTGCTTTGTGGCACGTATTTCGCTTTCCCTTTGCTTTTGAGAATCCCGAAGCGGGAGAAGAAGCATGGGTCCACGGGAAAAGGCAGAGTCACGCTGCGCCGTCTGCCAGGCGGCAGAACCGGTGTCACGGTGCGAAGGCTGCGGGAAGGCCCTGTGCCGGAAGTGCCGGGGCATGGAGATATACGGCTCGAAGGACGGGGAAATCATGGTGAAGCACTTCTGCCCGGACTGCCTCAAAGACCCGAAGATCAACCCGTCCACGGATGCCAAGAAGGTATTCGGGCTGCCTGACGTCACCGACATGGTGAACAGCGACAGCACCAAGGCAAACAAGTTCAAGATCAAGCTGAAGATCTGAGCACTACAGGCACACACGCACCACGGGTTCACGGGGGCGATGGAAAGGAAACCATCTTCCTTTTCATCTTCGCGATCATGCACCGCCTGCTTTCCATCGCCCGCCTCTCCCCGCAGCAAACCTACCGCCCACAGACGCCAGAAGCAATTTATGGCGGATACACCAGAAAGTGTTATGGTGCGGAAACCAGATCGGGCGAAACAACCAGGGTCTAAAGATCATAGGCCATGTAGATACGGCAAGAATAACCAATAAAATCAATATCGAGTACAATCTGTTCGCACGAGGCTGCGCTGGCACGCATTTCGCTAATATAGGGGACATAAAGTGATTGGCGCTCTTTCACAACTGGATGGAACACGCTCGTCGCACAGGGCGACCACCATATGTTTTCACGGCATGCGCATTGGCGTCTAGGCCTTTGTTGGCAGTGCGGATATTCTCCGGGATACCCACTGGGGATCAGGATTCCCCTTTTATGCCTGGATAAGGCCGGATGCCCTGTAAGCCGCATGCCGGGCAACTCAATACTCTCAACGACGAAGAACACAAAGTAACTGAAACCTCCTTTTTGATGCCAGAAGATGGGACAGATAAACTCCGCTACTGTCCCCCACACCTAATCTTCTGGCTTTTTTTTTGTCCTGACGGGTATGCTTCCCCGGCCTGCGTGGCGGACCGGGGAAAATACCTTGACAACAGGCCCAAGTTCTATTAATAGCCCTTCATCTTTAGGCATGAATAGAGAATCAGGAGCGCAACCATGTATGCAGTGATAAAGACCGGCGGGAAACAGTACAAGGTCGAGGAAGGCGACAGGATCCAGGTCGAGAAACTCGAGGCTGAGACCGGCCAGACCGTTACGTTCGACGACGTCCTCTTCATCGGGGGGGATGAATATAAGCTCGGTGAGCCCGCGCTTTCCGGCGTCACCGTGACCGCCACCATCGTACGGCAGCTCAGGGCCAAGAAGATCATCGTCTTCAAGATGAAGAGAAGGAAGGGCTACCACAAGAAGCAGGGTCACCGGCAGAACCTCACCGAACTCTCCATCACGAAGATCGACACGGGCAAGGAGGCGTAAGTTACCATGGCTCACAAGAAATCAGGCGGTACCTCCCGCAACGGCAGGGACACGTCAGGGAAAAGGCTCGGTGTGAAGCGTTTTGACGGCCAGGAGGTCAGGGCCGGCAGCATCATCGTCCGCCAGAGGGGCACGAAGATCCACCCCGGGTCGAACGTCGGCTGCGGCAGGGACTACACCCTGTTCGCCCTCACCGACGGGGTCGTGAAGTTCGAAACCCTGTACAACAAGAAGAAGCGGGTGAGCATCGTAGCAAGCGCAGCATAAAATGGACTTTATCGATGAGTCCAAGATTTACGTAAAGGCCGGAGACGGCGGTAACGGTTGTTGTTCGTTTCGCAGAGAAAAGTTCGTCCCCCGGGGCGGCCCTGACGGAGGAGACGGCGGCAAGGGCGGGGATGTGATCATCGAGGCGTCCCCCCGCATTCACACCCTCCTGGACCAGCGCTACCACCCGCACTACAAATCGGAAAGAGGCCAGCACGGCAAGGGCAAGAACTGCACGGGCAGGTCCGGCCGCGACGCGGTGATCCAGGTCCCCGTGGGCACCGTGGTGAGGGACGCTTCCACGGGCGAGGCCGTTGCGGATCTCGTGGAGCCCGGGCAGTCCGTCATCCTCGCCAGGGGCGGGAAAGGCGGAAGGGGCAACGCCCAGTTCGCCACGCCCACGCTCCAGGCACCCCGGTACACCGAGCACGGCAAGCCCGGGGAGGAGCGCGACTTCCTCCTGGAGCTCAAGCTTCTGGCCGACGTCGGCCTCGTGGGCTTCCCCAACGCGGGCAAATCCACGCTCATCTCGCGCGTTTCCAGCGCGCGGCCCAAGATCGCGGACTACCCCTTCACCACGCTTGCGCCGAACCTGGGCATGGTCAGGTGGAAGGGCAGGGATTTCGTCGTAGCCGACATCCCGGGCATCATCGAGGGGGCGCACGAAGGGGTCGGGCTCGGCCTGAAGTTCCTGCGCCACATCGAGCGCACGAGGATCATCCTCTACCTCGTGGACCTTTCCCCCTTTTCCGGCCGCGAGCCCGCGGAGGAGTTCCGGATCCTGGAGCGGGAGCTTCAGGCGTACTCGCCCGAGCTTCTGAATCGCAGGAGCATCGCCGTCCTGAACAAAAGCGACGTCCCCGGGGCCTCCGAGCGCGCCAAAGATACGGTTGCCTTTATAAAAGACAAAGGGTATCCTTGCCTTATAGCTTCAGCCCTCACGGGGGAAGGGGTGGACGGCATACTGGACGAGATAATAAGGGACCTCGATGGATAAGTTTTCCCGCGCACAGCTTTCTTCCTGTCGGCGCGTGCTCATCAAGATCGGCTCACAGGCGCTGAGCACCGGCCTCGGCCTCAACAACCGCATGATCGAGCGGCTCTGCGACGAGCTCTCGCTCCTGAGGGACCAGGGCAGGGAGTTCGCCCTGGTGTCGTCGGGCGCCATCGCCCAGGGCAAGTGCATCATGAAGATCGCTGACCCGGCCATCGCGCTCTCGAAAAAGCAGGCGCTGGCCGCCATCGGCCAGGGCAGCCTCATCCGTGCCTACACCGACGCCTTCCGGCGCTACGGCTACACCGCAGCCCAGATCCTCATCACCCGGGACGACCTCGACGACCGCCACCGCTATCTCAACATCCGCAACACCTTCACCGCGCTCTTCGAGCTGGGCGCCATCCCCATCGTCAACGAGAACGACACCGTGTCCGTGGACGAAATCCAGTTCACGGACAACGACATGCTCTCGGCCATGATCATCCCCCTGGTCGAGCCCCACGCCCTCATCATCCTCACGGACACCGAGGGCGTGTACCTCGACGACCCCAGGGCAAACCCCGAGGCGCAGTTCCTCTCGGAGATCAGGGACTTCAAGGCGAAGGAGATCAGGACCTCCGGGGGGGCGGGCGCGCTGGGGAGGGGGGGCATGGAGTCGAAGATCAAGGCCGCCTCCCATGCTTCGATGCTGGGGATTCCCACGGTCATCGCCTCCGCGTACACCCCGAACGTGATCTCCCGGGTGCTTCGGGGTGAGGTGGTGGGCACCCTCGTGCACCCCCGCAAGCGGAGCAGCCGGCTCAAACAGAAAGACCACTGGATTTCCTTCGTCACCAGGCCCAAGGGCAGGGTGGTCGTGGACAGGGGGGCCGCAAAGGCCATTCTCGACAACGGCAGGAGCCTGCTTCCGGTGGGTGTCGTGGGCGTGGAGGGCATGTTCCGGGCGGGCGACCCCATCGAGATCGCGGACAGGCCGGGTGAGGTCATCGCCGTGGGCCTGAGCAACTTCAGCAATGAAGAGATCCTGAAGGTGAAAGGGGCCAACTCCTCCCAGGTGTGCTCCATCCTGGAAAAGGAATGCGACGAAGAGGTCGTTCACCGGAACAACATGATACTGAGAAAGGAAACGGGGCAGTGAGCTCAACCATGATTACCGATATCGCCGCCCGGGCGAAAAAGGCATCGCGGGCCCTCGTGGGACTCCCGGAAGGGGCCAAGGCGCAGGCCTTGAGGGCGGCTGCGCAGGGTCTGAGGGAGAAGCGGGCCGACCTCGAGCGGGAGAACGCCAGGGACGTCGCGGGGGCCCGGGAGAGGGGCCTGAGCACGGCCATGATCGACCGGCTTACCCTGACCGAAGGCGTCATCGAGTCCATGGCCCGGGCCCTCGAGGAAATCGCGGACCTGCCCGACCCGGTGGGCAGGATCACGGGCATGACCAGGAGGCCCAACGGCCTCGTGGTGGGCAAGATGAAGATCCCCATCGGCGTGGTGGCCATCATCTACGAGTCGCGCCCCAACGTCACGGCCGACGCCGCCGGCCTCTGCCTCAAGGCGGGCAACGCCGTCATCCTCCGGGGCGGGTCCGAGGCCATCCACTCGAACAGCGCCATCGCGGAGGTCCTCAAGGGGGCGCTCGCCCGTTCGGGCATCGAACCCGACGTCATCGGGTTCATCCCCGTTACCGACCGGCAGGCCATAAGCGAGCTGCTCTCCCTCGAGGAGTACATCGACCTCGTCATCCCCCGGGGCGGCGAAGGCCTGATCCGCACCGTGGTGGAGAACTCCCGCATCCCCGTCCTGAAGCACTACAAGGGCGTGTGCCACATCTTCGTGGACCGGGACGCAGACTTCGGCAAGGCCTACTCCATCTGCATCAACGCGAAGGTGCAGAGGCCGGGCGTGTGCAACGCCATGGAGACCCTGCTCGTCGACGAAGCCGTTGCGCGGGATTTCCTGCCGGGCATGATCGGCCTCTTCCGGGAGCACGGCGTGGAGATCAGGGGCTGCGAAAAGACCCGCGCCATCGTGGACGGCGTGCTGCCCGCCACGGAGGACGACTGGTATACGGAGTTCCTCGACCTGGTCCTGGCCGTGAAGGTCACGGCCGGCATGCAGGAAGCCATCGACCACATCGAGCAGTACGGCTCCGACCATACCGAGGCCATCATCACGGAAAACTACACCAGGGCCATGGAGTTCCTGAGGATGGTGGACTCTTCCACGGTGCTCGTGAACGCGAGCACGAGGTTTGCCGACGGCGGGGAATTCGGCCTCGGGGCGGAGGTGGGGATCAGCACCTCGAAGATCCACTCCTATGGGCCCATGGGCATCGAGGACCTCACCATCGGCAAGTTCATCGTGTTCGGGGACGGCCAGATCAGGACATGAGGCTCGGCATATTCGGCGGCACGTTCAACCCCATCCACTTCGGCCACTTAAGGGCTGCCGAAGAGGTGAGGCTGGCCGTCGGGCTGGACGAGGTGCTTTTCGTCCCCTCCCACATCCCCCCCCACAAGGAGCTCGCGGGGGGATCGACCGCCAGGCAGCGCCTGGAGACCGTGAAGCTCGCCATCGGGGGCAACCCCCATTTCCGGCTTTCCTCCTTCGAGGTGGAGCAGGGGGGCAGCTCCTACTCCATCAGGACCATCGAGCACGTGCGCGCCAGCTACGGGATCACCCCGTACTTCATCCTGGGCAGGGACGCCTTCAACGAGATCTCCACCTGGCACCGGGCGGGGGAGCTCTTCGGGCTGGCGAACTTCGTGGCCACCTCGAGGCCCGGGTCGCCCGCTTTTGTGCTCGGGGACGTGCTGGGGGGGCTTGCAGCGGACTTCCGGGCAGACGGTGCGGGCTATGTGCACACGAGCGGCAACCGGATACTCTTCACGGAGGTCACCGCGCTCGACATCTCGTCGTCCCTGGTACGCGCGCTGTGCAGGTCGGGCAAATCCATCACGTACCTTGTCCCGCGCGAGGTGGAGGAGTACATAAAAGAGGAGGGGATGTACGCATAGATGAAAGAGCTGTGGCAGAGGGCCGTGGAGGCCCTCGAGGAACGGAAGGCAATCGACCTCGTGGTCCTCGACGTGAGGAAGGTCTGCTCCTTTGCGGACTACCTCATCGTGTGCACGGGCATGTCCGACCGGCAGGTGAGGGCCATGGCCGGGCACGTCACGGAGTCCCTCGGCAAACCCTTCGGCACCGAGGGCATGGACAGCGGGCGGTGGGTGCTCCTGGACTATGTGGAGGTGATCGTCCACATCCAGCTCGAAGAGCTCAGGAAGTACTACGACATCGAGGGCATGTGGTTCGATGCCAAAAGGCTCGTGGGGTGAAGATCGTCTTCTGCCTGTCCGGGAAGACCGACCGCGGCCCGGTGAGCGGGCTCGTGGAGGAATACCGGAAGCGGATCTCGCGGTACGCCCCCGTGGAGCTCATCGAGGCGAAGACGCTCAGGCTTCAGGGCAGGGAGGGGGTGCACGTCCTCCTGAGCCCCGACGGCCAGGGCATGGACTCCGAAAGATTCGCGCGCTTCATCGGGGAAACGCTCATGGCCTCGACCAGGCACCTCTTCTTTTACACCGGCGGCCCGGAAGGGTTCGACGAAGCTTTTGCCGGCAGCGTCGGGAAGAAGATCTCGTTCTCGCCCATGACCTTCAGCCACCAGATCATCAGGATCATGCTCCTCGAGCAGGTATACCGGGCGTTCACCATATTGAACAACGAGCCCTACCACAAGTGACGGGCGCCATCGGGCGCACCTTCCGTTCGCTGTGAAGAAAGGGGATATTGTGGTTCGTGCCCCGGTCGAAACGCCGGCAAACGCCCTTTGGACCGGGTGTTCCGGGCCATATTCATGTTGTGGGCAGGGTGTTTCTTGTATATACTGTTTCCTGTGGGATGGACTGCAGTTCAGAAACAACATTCAGGTGTTGCAGGAGAAAAACAGTACGGGGAGGCAGGATGATCTATTCCAAGCTGGTCAAGCTCATAGAAGACAACCAGGAAGAGCTCGTGAGGCGCTCCCTCAAAGAGCTGCTCAGCCGCGATGAAACGAGGTGCTACCGGGACGTCAAGCCGGAGATCCTCAGGGAGCGTGTGTCCGACGTGTACGTCAGGCTGATCTCGTGGCTCAACAGGGAGCGGAGTGCCGCGGACATCCAGAAATATTACATCGACCTGGGGAAGAGGCGGTTCACCGAGTGCATCCCCATCAGCGAGGTGGCGATCGCCTTCATGCTCCTGAAGAGGCACCTCTGGCTCTTCGTCACCGAGAAGCAGTTTTTCGATTCCACCTACGAGTGCTACCAGGCTCTGGAGCTCAACAACAAGGTCGTGCTCTTTTTCGACCGCATCATCTACTTCGCCATCACCGGGTACGAAGAAGAGATGTTCAAAGCGGGCCAGGACAAGGAAGGCATTTTCTCGAGGCTGCTGAAAAAGAAATGACCCCTGTGCCCTGAAACAAGAGGGGGCATTCCCGGGAAACCGCGACCGTGAGCGCCGATGGACGGTGGGCGCACAGGCGGGCGGAGGGGCACATGACATCCGAGAAGCTGGTCCTGCTCATACAGAACAACGCGCACGAGCTCACCAAGAGGCTCTGCCGGGACCTCCTGGCCAGGGAGGAGACGAAGTCGTACGGGGGCATCCGGGAAGAAGTTGTCTACGAGCGGGCCTACGAGGTCTACAGCCGGCTCGACACTTGGCTCCAGGGGAACCGGTCGAAGGGGTCCGGGGTCGGGAAATACTTCGAGAAGCGTGGCGGGGAGCTTGTCAGCGAAGGTATCCCGCTGCGCGAAGAGGTCATGGCCCTCATGCTCATCAAGCGGCATCTCTGGCTGTTCGTGCTGGAAACCAGCTTCTTCGACTCGACCTACGAGCTCCAGCAGGCCCTTCAGTTCAACAACCGGGTGGTCCTGTTCTTCGACCGGGCGATCTATCATCTCGTCGCCGGCTACCAGCGGGAGATGCCCCTGGCCTGAGAGCTCTCCTTCCGTTCAGATTTGGTGCCGCACGTCGGCCGGCCGGTGAGAGCCTTCGGGAAAGTCCCCCACCCGCCGGAAACCTGTGGGGGCAGTCCCTTTAAAGGTCGAAGGAGACCTTTATCTTGAAGGTTCTGCTCGCGGGAAGGTCGAGCACCGCCGTCCCGAGCTTTTCTCCGATCTCCCTGATGATCTCCCGGGCCCGGTTTTCGTCCGGTGCGATGAGGGTGAACCAGCAGTTGGGCTCGCCCGTGCGCACGTAGTTGTGCGTGACTTCCGGGTAGGCGTTCACCAGGGAGGCATACTCGTCGATGCGTTCCCGGGGTACCTGCACACCGCAGAGCGTGGAGTGCCACCCCAGGGCGCGGGGGTTGATCACGGCCCCGATGCGGCGGACCAGGCCCTGTTCCTTGAGTCTCTTCACCCGCCCGATCACTTCGCCCTCCGATATGCCCACCTGCTCCGCGACGGCGAGGAATGGGCGCTCCTTCAGGGGCAGGGCGTCGGTCAGGAGGGTGAGGATCTTCCGGTCGAGTGAGTCCATCTCAGCCCTTGTACCAGCAAATGGGATCGGTTTTCATCAGGTCCCCGCGGACCTCGAACGCCCGGGCCCGGCAGCCCCCGCAGAGGGATTTCGAGGCGCAGCTCCCGCATTTGCCCTGGAGCATGCCCTCGTCCCGGAGAAGCGACAGCTTGGGGTTCCCGGTCCAGGCCTCCAAGAAGCCCTTTTCCCTGATGTCTCCGCAGGGGATCTGCAGGAAGCCGCAGGGCTGGATGATGCCCGTTGAAGACACGAAGCCGAACTGCGTCCCCGCCAGGCAGCCCCTGGTGCGGACGGGCTCGTTCTTCTCGGACAGGAGCCGGTAGAACTGCGGGGCGCAGGTGGCCTTGCACTCGATGCGGGAGGTCTTGTAGACCTGGTAGAATGCGTCGAGCATGCCCTTGTATTCCAGGATCGTGGCGGGTTCGAGATCGACGCCCCTGCCGGTGGGAACCAGGAAGAACACGTGCCAGGCCATGACGCCGAGCCCCTCGAGGAAGGTGGGGAAGTCTCCCATCTGGGCGACGTTCATGGCCGCGACCGTGGTGTTGACCTGCACGGGCACGCCCTTCCTCACCAGAAGTCCGATCCCCTCCACCGCAAGATCGAACGCCCCTCCGCGGCCCCTGAACCGGTCGTGCATCTGTGCGGTGACCCCGTCGAGAGAGATGGACACCCGGGCGATCCCGGCCTTTTTCATCTCGATGAGAGTCTCTCCCGTGATGAGGGAGCCGTTCGTGGCCAGGGTCATGCGCAGCCCCAGGGAGGTGCCGTGGCTGGCGAGCTCGAAGAGGTCGTCCCGCATGAGCGACTCCCCGCCCGAGAGGATCACCATCTTCGTGCCGGCCCGGGCCACCTCCTCGAGGAGCGAGCGGCCCTCGGCGGTGGTGAGCTCGCCCGGCCTGGGCTCGGGCGTGGCGCTGGCCCGGCAGTGCAGGCACTCGAGGTTGCACGCCGAGGTGGTTTCCCAGGCGAGGATCATCGGCGCGTTCATCCGAGGCTCTCCACGACCTCCGGGGCAAAGTAGGTGATGATCATGTCGGCGCCGGCCCTCCTGATGGCGGTGACGCTTTCCAGCATGCACGCCTTTTCGTCCAGCCAGCCGTTCGCCCCCGCGGCCCTGATCATGGAGTACTCCCCCGAGACCTGGTAGGCGGCCAGGGGCTCGTCGAACTCGTCGGAGACGGCCCTGATCACGTCCAGGTAGGGCAGGGCGGGCTTGACCATGATGATGTCCGCCCCCTCCTCGACGTCGAGCGCGACCTCCCGGATGGCTTCGCGGATGTTGGCGGGGTCCATCTGGTAGGATTTGCGGTCCCCGAATGCGGGCTTCGAGCCCGCTGCCTCGCGAAACGGCCCGTAGAACGCCGAGGCGTACTTCGCGGAATAGCTCATGATGGGCAGAAGCTCGTGGCCGCCCTCGTCGAGGGCCTCGCGGATGAAGCCCACCCGGCCGTCCATCATGTCCGACGGCGCGATGATGTCCGCGCCGGCCTTGGCGTGGGACAGGGCAACCTTTGCCAAAACCTCGAGCGTTTCGTCGTTTTCCACCTCGCCCTCCGGGGTGAGGATGCCGCAGTGTCCGTGGCTCGTGTATTCGCACAGGCACAGGTCCGTGATCACGAGGAGGTCCGGGCACGCATCCTTGATCCTCCTCACGGCCTGCTGGACCACCCCGTCGGCCTTGTGGGCCGCCGTGCCGAACTCGTCCTTTTTCTGCGGGATGCCGAAGAGCAGCACCGCGGGGATGCCCAGGGAGGCGACCCGTTTGACCACCGGGCCGAGGGTGTCGGGGGAGTACCGCTCGATGCCGGGCATGGCCGCGACGGGCTCCCGGACCGATTTTCCCTCGCGGACGAACAGGGGGTAGATGAGGTTGTCCGCCGAGAGGGAGGTCTCCCTCACCAGCCTGCGCATCGCGGTGTTCTTTCTCAGCCTTCGCGGCCTCTGTTCAGGAAACATGGCGCCCTCCCTTCGACAGGGATCAGACCCTGCCTGATGTCCTTATTACCCTATATAATCAGCAGGCAGACAAAGCAAGCTATGGAATGGTGAACAGCACCGGGATCGCGCCGGAGGCATGGAGCGTGTCGATCATGTGCACGGCCATGTAGACCAGGGGAAACCACACCACGCTGAAGAACGACCGCCTGAAGAGCCGCGTGTCGATGACGTAGGAGGGGTCGTCCCGGTAGAGGGAGAACTTCGGGATGATCATGGGGACCCGGGCGAGGTACTTCTCGAAGGCGCTGCCGTGCACGTCCCGGAGCCGCCTCTCCTCCCCCAGGATGACGAAGGGGTAGTAGATGCCGAACTGAGCGATGACCAGCGCGACGATCAGGATGTTCAGGGTGTAGACTGCGACGCCCATGGCGCCGATGAAGGAGAAGAGGTACAGGGGGTTTCTCACGATGGAATAGGGGCCCGTGGTGATGAGGTCCTGGGACTTGTGGCCGCCGATGTACGCCAGCGCCCACAGCCTGCCGAAGGTGGCCGCGAGCACGAGGGTGAAGGTCAGCAGGTCCACCGCCAGGTCCGCATACACGCTCATGGTCCAGGAATGGCCCGTGAACAGCACGAGCAGCACGGCCAGCACGCCGATGACCCGGGAAACCCCGATCCGATATTTCTGGGTGAGATTCGTTCTGCCCGCCATATGTGACCTCACGTTCTAAGCTACCCGCTCCGGCGTGTCAATGCATTTCAAAAAATTGATTTCAGGGCCGGAATATGAGATGTACGGGGGGTGCCCATGGAGAGGGAAAGAGAAAGGGAGGTGCTTTCATGGCCATACATGCGGTGATCATGGCGGGCGGCAGGGGCGAGCGGCTGTGGCCCTTTTCGAAGCCGGACAGGCCCAAGCAGCTCCACGCCTTCGGGACGGGCAAAAGCCTCATCCGGAGCACGTACAAAAGGCTCGCCGGATTGACGGACAGCTCGCGCATCTACGTGGTCACCGGGGAAGACATCGCGGCCGGGATCAGGGAGCACCTGCCGGAGCTTCCCGCGGAAAACATCCTCCTGGAGCCGGTGAGCAGGAACACGGCGCCCTGCATAGCCTATGCGGCGCTCCACATCTCCCGGAAGGACCCCGACGGGGTCATGGCGGTGTTCCCGGCGGACCACCTGGTGGGCAAGCCCGAGCGGTTCCACGAGGCCATAGGCTTCGGCATCGGGTGTCTTGCCCGGCGTCCCGGGCTCCTCATCACCCTTGGCCTGGTGCCCGACCACCCGGAGACGGGCTACGGCTACATCGCCCCGGGAGAGGCCCTGGAGGGCGCCGGGGGCCTCGAACTCCGCCGGGTGCTCGCCTTCAGGGAAAAGCCGGACGGGGAAAAAGCCAGGGAGTACATCGCACAGGGATGCCTGTGGAACGCGGGTATGTTCATCTGGCG
>JAKLDU010000052.1 GCA_022703355.1 Deltaproteobacteria bacterium
CGGTTCACCGGGCTTTTCGAAGCCCCTTGGGCGATGGCCCCCGCCCCGGAGAGCGTGCCGCATCGGGTGATGGAATCGCCGCGGTCCTCGACCTAAGCCGGGCGAACATTCTCTCTTGCGGGACGTACCCGCGCCATCGCCGCGGTCCTCGCCCGGGGCCGGGCGTCACTTGAGGATTTCGACGCCCACGTTCCTTCTTCCCCACCTCTCCGCCTGGCCGTGCGTGGAGAAGAAGAGGTCGATGCGGGTGGGACCCTTGATGGCCGAGCCGCGGTCCTCGACCACGCCCCAGCCCCAGCCGGGCACGTACATCTCGGTGCCGAAGGGGTAATACTTCGTGTCCGCGGCGATGGTGCCGCTCCGGGGGAGGAAGAGCCAGGGAAAGAAGACGATCCGGATGGGGATCATCCAGGGATTCACGAGGCTGTCCGAGGAGAACAGCCCCGGCTGCGGCACGCGGGGCCAGGTTCCGCTCGCCGTCTGGCCCGTGTAGGGCCTTCCGGGGTTCCTGCCGGTGGTGGTGTACCTGTTCCAGAAGTCGAGCTTCAGGTATGCCCAGCTCCCCCGCTCCCAGCCGCAGCACTGCCCGCAGCCGTCATAGCCCGTGGCCTCCATCACCTTGAGCTCGCGGTGCGTCGCGGCGCAGCCCGTGAGCAGGGCGATGCATCCCAGAAGAATCAGCAGCCTGAGAACCTTCACGCCGGTCTCCTCCTGCATGAGGTATCGGCAACAAAGGACGAGCACCTTGAGCCCTCACGGGCACCGGCCGGGGACGAACCAGGAGAGCACCGCCGGGAACTCTTCTCCGGGCAGGGCATGGGCGAGATCGTCCTTCGCCAGGAAGGTCACCTCCGCCCCGGCCTGCTCCAGGAGCGCGCTTTCCGCCCGCGCGCGGGCAACCGGAAACATCCAGTCCCAGGACCCGTGTATCCAGAAGATCCTCCGGGAGCGCACACGGGCGAGGTCGCCTAGGGGCAGCACCCCCGACATGGGGCTGAAGGCTGCGAACCGGGCCTCGGCCCTCTGGGCGCAACCCAGGCAGAACGTGCCGCCGTCCGAGAACCCGGTGAGGAGAACCCGGTCCCTGTCCAGGGGGTACTCCCCGCCGAGCCTGTCCACGAGCTCGAGCAGGGGGGAAAGATCCCTGCCGGGATCCGCGAGGGACCACGTCGCCCCCGTCGACGTGGGGGCAAGGAGGAACATTCCCCGGCTCCTGGCCTGCCTGATCCAGCTCCACAGGAAATCCCTCCCGTGCCCGAAGCCCCCGTGAAGGGCAATGATCAGCGGCCGGGGGCCTGCTCCGTCGCCGGGCACGTAGAGCGAGGCGTTTCCGCGGGCATAGGGGCCGCCCGCCTCACCGAGGTGCAGGACGGCGTCCCCCGGCGGTGCGCCTAGGCGAGGGGCCTCCCTGAAAAAGGCGTCGACTGCCTTCAGCTCGCGGCGCAGGGGGAACAGGAGCTCACAGACCCGGCAGGCCTTTCTCCCGGCCCGCAGGGCACTCATCACGCCCGCCTGGAGGTCGTCCGCGGGCTCGCTGAACAGGGTTATGGCCGCCATGAGGAGGCGGGACGCCCCCACCAGGGCTTCCCCCGCGGGACTGTCCCTTTCTTCCCCGGCCCCGCCGGCAAATTCATCCAGGGCCTGCCCGATCAGACCGCTCTCTTTCCGGAGAGCCGCGCCGTGCCGTTCCATCAGTTGAGGGTGGAACCGCCGCTGCACCTTCTCGAAAAAAGCGAGCGACTGGAGGAGGACGCCGCACAGGGCGTTGATCCTTTTCGGAACGGCTTCACCCTCCATGGCCCGCCCCCTCACCCGCCCTCAGTGGGGGCGGTTTTCCGCCAGGCGGTAGGTCCCCCTGACGAACACGGGGAAATACAGGCGGTCATCTCCCAGTACCCGGTCGGCATCGAGGCTGTTCGTCGCCAGGGTGCACACGAGGTCGGCCCCCGCAAGGCCGGGGTGGGCCTTGCCCGCGTACACGAGGATCCCCCCCGGGTCTTCCGGGCAGTAAAAGCCGTGCCTTGCCGACCACGGCCCGGTGAGGCTGCGGGACGATCTGAGCACCAGGCAGTGGTCCGTGAAGCTTCCGGTCTGAACCGCCACATACCTTCCCAGGGCCGGCTCACGGTGGACCGTGAACTCCATCTGCGCGTCCCGGAACAGGGGTTCGGGGGCCCGGGCAAGCTTTTCCTGGGCAACCCAGCCGCCCTTTCCCGCCCACCACTCGGGCCGCCCGAGATCGCCGCTGGCCGCGGCCTCGAGCGTCCACCTCACGAGGAATGCGCCGAGGGACGAGGCATCGGCCCCGAAGGCATAGAGGTGCCCCCCCTCCACAAAGCAGCAGGCGGACCCGACGACCACCCGGAAGCGGTTTCCCGGCACGTCGAGGCTGGTCATGCGCCATGAGCCCGGCTCGTCCCCGGGGTTCTCGACGAGGACGGCGGCCCACCCGCTGGCGTCGAAGCCGAGTTCTCCCGGTGCGGGGGAGATCTCCATGAGGAACACGAGGAGCCGGCCCCGGACGAGCACGCCCGAGCCCGGCCAGTACCAGGTTTCGCCCTTCGACGGGAAAAAGGCCTCGGGCTTGCCGGCCCTGGTCTTCCAGGAGAACGCCACCGCCGCGGAGGAGGGGTCGAGGCCCTTCTGGACCGCCACCGTGTTCCTCACGACGAGCGCCTGGCGCCTGTCCCTCGATTTTCCGTCGCCGATGAGGCTGTCGCCGAAAAGCCAGAGCACCCGGTCTCCCCCCAGAGGCACGGAGGAGGCCCCATCCCCGCCCAGCCAGAACCGGTCGCGCCTGAACGCCTCCTCCGCCTGGGGCCACCTTTCGGCGGCAACCGCGGGCGGGGCCTGCTCGCCGGGGGCGAAATCCCGCAGGGTGGTGCAGGTGGAGAGAACGAGGGAAAGGAGGAGGAGAAAGAGCACGCCCGGGGCGATGCCCCGCGCAGCGCGCACCGGCCTGCTTCCGGACCGGGCGGCCCTGTCGAGCCTGGAGGGCGTCATGCCCCGCTCACCGGGCCCCGGGCCTGTCCGTCATGTAGGGGCTTAAGAAAAGCCGATCTCCCGCGCATAGCTGAACTGCCTCCTCCAGGGAACGCCCGGATGGGCTCCGTCGATGATCCCCTCTCCCACGCGCCGTATGGATTCCAGGTCGAGCCCCACCGGCTCGTACCCGCCGAGGAGGCCGATGTCCCCCGCGATGTAATCGAGCTTTCCGGGCATGCAGTCGCACTCGGAGGCGATGTTGAGGAGGGCGTTGACGAGCACGGCCTTCCCCTCGATCTTTTTCCACACCGCCGCGGCCGTCTCCACGAGCTTTTCCTGGAACGCCTGCGCGTCGGAGCTGAAGGAGATCCGCAGGGCCAGCTCGGGGCACATGGCGATGCACTGGGCGCACCCCACGCATTTTTTCAGGTCATAGACGGGATACCCGTCGGCGTCATCGCCCAGGGAGGCGGCGCCGGTGGGGCAGACCTCGGCGCAGACCCCGCACCGGGAGCATTTCTTCCTGCTCAGCACAGGCTTCGCGTCCGCATGCATGCGCTGCTTCTGGGCACGGGAGCCGAAGCCCATGGAAAGGTTCTTGATGGCCCCGCCGAAACCCGACGCGAGGTGGGCCTTGAAGTGGGAGAAGATCACGAAGCCTTCCGCCTGGCTGAACACCTCCCCCGCCTGGACGCTCTTGAAATGCCTGTACGAGCAGGGCAGGTCCACCACGGACCTGCCGTCGAGCCCGTCCGCGATGAGAACTTCGCACCCGAGGTATGCGGGCGTGTAGCCGTGACTGGCGGCGGTTTCGAGGCTGTCCTTCCCGGTGCGCCGGCCCCCGGAATACAGAACCGAGGTGTCGAAGACGAACGGCTTCGTCCCCTGATCGACGAGCCACCGGGCGATCTGACGGGCGTAGAAGGGCGGCAGGTGGGTGCGGTTCCCCCGCTCGCCCCAGTGGAGCTTGATCCCCACCCGGTCGCCCCGCCTGAACGGAGCCTTCATGTCCCGGAGCAGGGCTCCCAACGCCTGCACCCCCTCCTGCTCACTGTTGGCCGTTTCCCGGAAAAGTATGCTCATGGGTATTCATTATAACAAACGGCAGGGCGGGGACAAACGAAAAACCCCGGGGCTGACGGGGGGTGTTCAGCGGACATCCACCCGGCACTTGCGGACGAAGCCCACGGGGTTGTAGGAGAGCTTGGCCTGCCTCAGGCCCTCCTCGTCGAGGTCCTGCTCGCGGTTCGCTATCGCGAACTCCCGGTGCGCCTCCAGGAACATCTGGTTCATGGCCTGGTAGACCCCGGTGTACTCCGTGAAGCCCTTTTCGAAGTGGATGATGAGCGTGTCCGGGGCAAAGGCCTCGGCGACGCAGAATGCCACCAGCCGCCCTTCGGACATGATGGCTCCCCCCAGGATGTTCTGCAGGGTTTCCCATGCCCCGAGCACCCGGTCGATGACGCGGTTTTCCGCGGAGAGGGTCAGGGACGACTCGCAGTCCCTCCACGCGCACCACTTCTCCTGCATGTCCCTGGTCAGGCCGATGAGCCCGGGACCCAGGTCCACGTACTCGGAGGGGTATTTCTTCCGGAACTGGTTCACGAGGTTCTTCTTCTTGTGGAACCTGTTGCCCGAAAGCGCCACCAGCTCCGGGACGCTGTACAGGTAATCCCAGTTGCCCCGGTCCTCCCGGACCTCCACGAGACCGGGAAGCTCATGCGCCCAGACCCCGGCAAGCCCCTCCGGGACCCGCGTGAACGTCACGCCGCGCTTTCCGGGGTCTTCGAAGACCCGCTTCCAGTCGACCCCGGCGAGGCCGCCCACCGGGGACCAGTACAGCGGGGCGGGCAGGGTCTGCCGTATCCAGACGAGCCCGTCTTCGAAGTACCACTGGAGGCCGTATTCCTCGGCCCAGCCCCAGAGGTTGACCAAGCTGTAGTCCGAGGCGGTGATGCCGCTCGCACCCAGCAGCTCCCGATACCTGTCCTGCCGGTCCAGTGAAACGGGTTCAAACCCTGCCATGTCGACCCTCCGCAGTGGCTCCCGTATGACGCTCCATTGAAGTGATTATAATCATCCGCATGCGTTCGAAGTAAAGGGCAAACCGGGGAAGGCGGGATTTTTCACCGGGGACGGGCCGGCCGTTTTAAGGGAATGAACATGCTTCCGCCCGTGCCGGAGGCCGGGCCGGACCTGGCGCTAGTCTTCCCCGGTGGCCTTTTCCACGTACCCCGCCACGTCCGCCATGACCTCGGTCACGCCCTCGTCGGTCATGCGCAGAAAGTCCATGGCGTCGCCGTGGATGGAGTAGAGCAGGCCGTCCAGGCCCGCCCCGATGCCGCTCATGATGGCGATGGCATCGGCCGCGTGCACGATGTACGAGAGGGTGTCCCGGTTCGAGGGGGCGGGGTCGTGGTGAAAGCGCAGGGCCAGGGCGATGTGGCGGGGGATCTGCCACTTCTCGCAGACCTCCGCCCCGAGCTCCGCGTGGTCGAACCCCAGGATCCTCTTTTCCGCCGAAAGGAACGTCTCGTTCTGCAGCTTCACGAAGGACTGGAACTCGGCTTTCCGTTCATCGATGTACGGGTCGAGGATGAGCTTCCCCACGTCGTGGATGAGCCCCGCGGAGAAGGCGTCCTGCTCGAGGGCTGGCTGAACGCGGCCGGCGAGGACCTGGGAGGCCCTGGCCACGGCCAGGGAGTGCTTCCACAGGTCGCCCGCGGACAGGTCGTAGCCCGGGAGCGTCTTGCCCAGGATCTCCGAGGAGCAGGCGAGGTTGAGCAGGTCCATGAGCGCCTTCGAGCCGAGCACCGCCGAGGCGTGATGGACGGTGGAGACGTTCCCGCTGAGCCCGTAGAAGGGGGAGTTGGCCATCTTGAGCACCCGCGTGACGATGCCCTGGTCGGTCTCGATGACCCTGGCGAGATCGGCGTAGCTGGCGTTGGGGTTGGAAAGGACCTGCCTCGCCTTCTGCGCCACCTGGGGCATGGGCGGCAGGTCCCGAAGCGACCTGAAGATCTTTTCCTTGAGGCTTTCACCCGAAAGCGCCCCCCCGTGATGTTCCCGGTCCTCGGGCTTTCCTTCCTTCTGCCCGGGGAGGCTCAGGGGAATGGGGGTCTTGCAGTTGGGGCAGGGCAGGGATCTGATGTCCCTGTCCTTGTACGCCAGGAGGACGTCCTCCCGGACGATGTATTCTTTTCCGCATCCGGAGCACCCGATTTTCATGAAGCACCCCCCGCCCCTGTCGTCATGAGATCTTGATCTTTCCCTCGTCGATGTTGAGGATTATGGTCCTGAGCCTGGAGCCGCCCACGGACTCCAGTTTGACAGGGAGGTTCTTCTCCGCGAGGAACCCCTTGATGCCCGACACCAGCCTGGCCCCCAGATGGTCGCTGTCACCGGAGGAAAGCAGGACCGCCCCCCCGGCTATGGCAACGGATATCTGGCCCTGGACCCCCCTTTTCCGGAACTCCGCCAGGACGTGCTGTATGGCCGTGTCCGCGTAGTATGCAGGGTTCTCGGGGACGACCCCCTGGGAGAGCCCTCTCAGAACGTGGATCCCGGCAGCGGTTTTGTGCTGGGGGTTGAACAGGACGATGCCCACCCCGGTCGCGATCTTGTCGATCCAGAGCAGGCCCTCTGTGGCGATCTCGCATCTCATGGGTTTTACTGCTGTCGTTTTCATGCCGTACCGAAACGTTCCGTTCTTTTCACCACACCGCCTTCCGGACCGGTGAGCGCGCCATGCCGGCAGGGTTTTTTTCTCCGATGACCTCATCGGCATTTTCGATGGGAAATTTCAGTGATTTCTTTGCGGGGGAACGGGGCCTTCAGCCCTTCCCCCGGACCTTCAGCGGGGGCTTCCCGGCCCGTGTGCGCACCCAGTTGAGCGAGGAGAGCACCTTTTTGCGCCGCACGATCTTCAGCTCCAGGGCGCGCTTGCCCGGGAAGTCGAGGAGGGTCAGGCCCGCGAGGATCATGACGACCCCCTGCCCGGGCAGCACCAGCATGGCCAGCCCGGCAACGAGGAAGACCGCGCCCGCGGCGTTCTTCGCCGCGTGGAAGAGGAACCTCAGAACCGGGTGGAAGCCCCTGGTCATCTCCCGGTAGTGGTCGCGGTCGCAGGAAAAATAATCGTGCGGTATCCGGACGATGAGGGCCCACACGAAGAGCGGGGTGAGAAGGAAGGTGGCCAGGGAGAGAGCCCCCAGGTACTGGAGGAGCACCTCGTTGAGGCGTATCCACTCGAACACCTGGCCGGCTACCCCCGCCATCTCAGGTTCCTGCTCCGTAAAAACCGGTTCCCTGCATATCCCACGGGAGAAAAGGCTTACTTTCTGAGAAGGCCGTGCAGGACGATATCCAGGCCCTGCTCGAACATCTTCTGGGTGGATTTGCCCTCGGCTTTCACATAGGTCCTGATGATGAACATGACATAGACCGAGTACAGCAGCTCGGCAACCTGGTCGACATCCACCTCCCGGAATCTGCCCAGACGCACGCCCCTCTTCAGGACCTTCCGGAGCGTCCCCACGGATGCCCGGTTGATCTCGGAGAAGGGGTCCTCCCTGCTGGAGAGAGGGAACACCGTCGGGTCGTTCACCAGCACGGTCCTCAGGGAGACGTCGCGGGAAAGGTAGCTGTAGCTCTTCCTGCACAGGACCTGGAACTGCTCCTCCACGTCGTCGATCTTCTCCACGGCCCGGAGCACCATCTCCTGCCACCGGGTGAGCCCGTGGGCGACGGCCTTCTCGTAGAGGTCGCGCTTGTTTTCCACGTAGAGGTACAGGTTCCCCTTGGTCATCCCGAGCTCGTCGGCGATGTCTTCGACGCGGGTCCGCCTGAAGCCGTAGCGTGCGAAAACCCTGAGGGCCGCTTCATAGATCGCGGCGAGTTTTTCTTCCCTGTTCATGGTCTGACGGCCGCCTTTCCTCCCATGTGGCATCTGTGGGCAGGTGATGTCAATAGCAATCCGCCTTCCCGCGCCCTTCACGGTCCACCGGTAAACTTATGAATGCATTGTTCATTATTTCACTTTCCTGTTGACTTCGGCTTTCCGTGATCCTAACATTTTCCGTCAGATTGGCCGCACGGCCCATGACATCAGACCGTCACAAATTTCGTAAAAGAGGGGGTAGTTTATGACACAGGCATCCGAACAGGCCCTTTCGATCCTCAGGGACCCGTCCCAGTTCCAGTGGTACGTGATCCCGCTCCTCCTGGTCGTCATCTACATCTACCACAACGAGGTCCGGCAGAAGAACTGGAGCGTCATCTTCGCGGGACTGGCGCTGTGGGGCTGCGACTGGTTCAACGAGATCTGGAACGCGCTGGTGTTTCACTTCACGCAGTACGCCCCCGTGTGGGGGGCGCCGGGCAAGACGGCCTACCTCATCCTCATCGGGCTGAATATCGAGATCTGCATGATGTTCAGCATCATGGGGGTTGCCTGCTCCATCATGCTGCCCGGGGACAAAAAGATGAAGATCCTGGGGATGAACAACCGCCTCTTCTTCATCATCGTCTTCACCACGCTCTCCGTGATCGTGGAGATGATCCTCAACGCCCTGGGCGCGCTGACCTGGGACTATTCCTGGTGGAGCATCAGGAACCCCTGGCTCATCTGGGTTGCCGGCTACTTCTATTTCTACGCCGTGGCGTACTGGGTCTACGACATGGAGACCATCCGGGCCAAGGCCATCACGGTGGGAGCCATCCTCGGGTTCGACCTCGCGTGCCTGGTGGTGTTCATGGGCATCCTGAAGTGGATCTGAGGAGGGGTTCCGGCGGGGCAGATAACCCTGCGGCCCTGCAGGGGGCACGCCCGCAGGCAGACGAATAGACTGCCGAGGTCGACCCTCGGAAGACGTTCCCGGCCCGGCTTCCCTGCCCTCATGACGGGGCGCCGGCTCCCCGGGCCCGGAAACCTGTGAAGCAAACGGCACGCCCGGTCATCCCGGGCGTGTGTGCTGCCCTGTTCTAGAACCGGCGACCGCCGCCGCCACCGGGCCTGCCGCCGCCCCTGCCGAATCCACCGCCACCGCCGCCGGGCCTGCCGCCGCCGCCCCGGGGGCCGTCAGCACGCGGGCGCGCTTCGTTCACGGTGAGGTTTCTTCCCTTGAGCTCTTTGCCGTTGAGCGAGTCGATGGCCGCCTGGCCTTCCGTCTTGGATGCCATCTCCACGAACCCGAAACCCTTCGACCGGCCGCTGAAGTTGTCCTTGATGACGTTGATCGACGTGATTTCCCCAAAGGGGGAGAAGGCGGTGCGCAGATCGTCCTCGGTGACATCCCATGGCAGATTCCCTACATAAATATTCATCCTTGCTCCTTCATTCGTTTATGAGACCCTCTCATGTGGTATCTCCCCATGATGATGCCCGAAGCGGCCTCGACTTGTTCTCTTTACACCCTCCGGGCCGCGGGCACAAGAGGTCTGTTGACCAGATATTCGATCATCACGCCCCGCATCTCCATTTCGTGGTACCCCCGCTGACGCTTCGCCGGGGGCAGGCAGGCCCGCCGATATCGGCAGGACACGCATCCTCTGTGCGGTGATCGTCATGCGACTCTCCCGGGATCAGACCTGCGGCTCCCAGGTGGGGTCGTGCGCCCGGTAGTAGTCGAAGAACTTTTCCCGGTGCTCAAGGGCCTTCTTCACCAGGTCGTCCTCCCTGAGGTGCCCCATGGCGATGAGGGCGTCTTCGAGCTTCACCAGGGCCTGCTCGTAGGGAGGGCATCCGCCCAGGAACCTGTCGAGCCCCTTGAGCTGCATTTCGTTGCGAAGTTCGCGCAGGTCGCCCCCCGTGGCCAGGGCGCACTCGCCCAGGAAGAAGGTGCGCGCGGGGTCGGGGGCGAACCCCGGGGGGACCTTGGGGTCAACGCCCACGATGAGGGTGAACCGCTCCGGGGCCTTCGACAGCAGCGCTTCGGCCATGGCGGTCATGAGCCAGCACGTGGGGCAGGCGCCGCCGATGTAAAGGTCGATGTTCGGGTACACTCCCGTGACGAGGCTCTCCAGGGGCTGGGTGAAGTTGACGGGGAGCGTGAGCTTCTTTTTTGCCTCGGCAACGGGCGTGCCCGCCACCTCGATGAGGAAGGGGTTGCCGCACCCGAGGCCCTCGTGGTTGGCGATCCTGGTCGTGCCGACGACCAGGGGGTTGTCGATGCCCATGCACTGGGAGGCCACGCAGTCCAGCGCCACCTGGTCGTGCCCGGCCAGGACGAGCCCCATCTCCACGGGGCTTCCGCCCTCGCCCGCACCCATGCCCTCCATGGCGATGAGCCCGTCGAGCACCACGAGGTCGGGCTGCCTGATCTTGGAGATGTCCACCATGTGCTGGTCGAGGTCGTCCCGGTGGGCATAGTACCTGCCCTTTTCATCCAGGAGTCCCTGGAGGTTCTTGACCGACAGGGTGACCATGGTCATGGTGTGGGTCTTCATGGCCGGGAGGTTGATGAAGTAGTCGGCCTCCAGGACGGCTTTCGGGTATGCGACCCGGTGGAGCGCCCTGCCGCCCCTGATGTCCACCATGACTTTTTCCGCTTCCTCGACTCCCAGCACCTCGCCGCCCGCTTCTTCCACGGCCTGCTTCACGCCGAGCATCCGCATCACCTCGACCGTGCCGAAGCCCCGGGACGCGCCGCAGCAGGACCGCTCCGGGTTCACCCGCTTCATGAGCGTGCCCACGCTCACGCCCTCGAGCACCGTGACCCTGCCTGCCCCGGCTTCGAAGGCGAGCTTCACCACGGCAGCGATCACCCTCCTGTCCACGGAGACGGGGGGCGGGTAGGGCGCGAACAGGTTGGGCTTCACCACCACGCGGCCGCCCTTTTTTATCTTTCCTTCCAGGCCGCCCAGGAGCCCCACGGCCTGCCTCACCATGTCCTCCACCTCTTCGGTGGTCAGGGGGAATGCCTTCCTGACGATTGCCACCCTCGCCTTTTCGCTCATGGATGCTCCTTTCTCCGGCAGGGGAGTGATCTCACCTTCACCCCGCCTTCTGCCCGTCGTCGCCTGAACCGTCCCTGCCCAGGAGGATGTGCGCCACCTCGGCAAAACCCGTTCCCCCCTCGTTTTCAGCGATGAATGCAGGGGGGTGTTTCATCGCGGGTATGAACCTCGCGATGTTGGCCACCCCCACGGAGAGGGGGAAGGCCGCGAACATGGGCTCGTCGTTCGGTGAGTCCCCGATGAAGATGAAGCGGTCGCGCGCCTCCTCCCAGGCGAGCCCGAGACGCTCCGTAAGAAAAAGCCTGGTCATGAGGAGCTTGTCGTAGTTTCCGAACCAGCCGTTCACATGGATGGAGCTCACCTTGCAGGTGGCCCGGTGGGCTGCGAACACGCCGCAGATCTCCTCTATCTCCTCCCGGCCCAGGGGGGGCACGTCCTCGGCAAAGTCGACGGCCAGGTCGAAGAGCCTGAAGGGCTGGTCAGAGGCGATACCCGCCCCGGGGACGCGCTCGATGACCTCCTCCCTGATCCTTTCCAGGGCCTGCTTCTTTTCCCGGGCCTGCTCGGGCGAAAAGACATACCTGCGCCGGAGCCTGCGCTCCTCCTCGCAGTACCAGTAGTAGAAGGCCCCGTTCTCGCCGACCACGCCGTCGACGGGCCACATCCTCGCGATGTGGTCGCACCAGCCAGCGGGCCTCCCGGTTATGGGGACCAGGACAAAACCCCTGTCGTGCAATTTCCACAGGGCGGAAAAGGCCTCGGGTGTCACCCTGCCGCCCAGGGTGAAGGTGTCGTCGATGTCGAAAAGCACCCCGCGTATCCCGGCGAGCTCCTGTTCCGTCATGTCATGGATGGGCAGCATTCTCTGCTCCTTTTATCTCGGGGCCGGAAGGTCGGGACCGTGCTCTGCCTGGAGCGCTGCGACGGTTTCGCTGATGATCGGTGAGTGCTCCTGGCGTCCCGGCATAATGGTTGTTTTATATCCAAGGTCATCGAAGCGAAGCAAGGGGCAAGTTTCACCTGGTGAGAATGGCCGATCTCTCCTCTCCATACATGAAAAACGGTGCGGGATCGTGTACAGTGAAGTTGTTGCACTCGAGAGGGGAAGGAAGACCTATGAAAGCAGTCCAGCAAAGGATCGTCGACTATCTGAAGCCTTTTTCGGAAGGGGTTGTCGCGGTCGATGTGCGTGTCGGGCTGGGATACACGAGCGTGCGGCTCGATAACGGGAATGTCGGCATCGCATGGACTGCCCTGGACGGATCGGGAAGCTGCACCTACGAGCCCAGGGCCGGAACGCTCGGCGACATGGAGGTCGGGGAGCTTCTCGACATGCTCTCGCTTCTGCAGAAGCCCCTATCCCGGTCGATCGGCCTGGCGGCGGCCAATGCCCTGGCGGCAGGTCTCCCTCGGCATGAGACAACGCGCACAAACATCCTGGATCTCGTTTCGGTTCAGCCCTCGGATCACGTGGTCATGGTGGGTTTTTTCGGCCCCCTCGTGCCTGTTCTCCGGCAGACCGGATGCAGGCTGGACATCCTGGAGCTGCAGACCGGCAAGCCCGGGACAATGACCCCCGACGAGGGGCGGGAATCTCTGGCTGCGTGCACCGTCGCACTGATAACAGCGACAACCGTGGTGACAGGCACCACGGACGAGATTCTGGCCGGCCTCAAAAATCCTCGTGCTGCCGTAATCCTCGGGCCCTCGACATTCATGCGCCCCGAGGTTTTCATCGACACGCCCGTAACCCATCTCGCCGGCGTGAGGATAAGAGACGCGCACGCCGTGGAAAAGATCGTCTCGGAGGGCGGCGGAACCATGATCATGAAGAAGCATGTGGATTTCGAGACCATCCTTGCAGGGTGTCATTCATCTCATGCCCAATGTTGATCAGGATACCCCTATAAAGCAGAAAGGACTTGGCAGGATCTGCCAAGTCCTTTCTCTTCCTGGTGGGCCATCCCCGGATCGAACGGGGAACCTACTGATTAAGAGTCAGTTGCTCTGCCAGTTGAGCTAATGGCCCACATATCTTTTCGAGCACGCCCGGGGCGACTCGAACGCCCGACCTGCGGATTCGAAGTCCGACGCTCTATCCATCTGAGCTACGGGCGCATATACCACAAATTTTGGGGTGAGTGAAGGGGATCGAACCCTCGGCCACAGGAGCCACAATCCTGCGCTCTACCAACTGAGCTACACTCACCATATGAGTCCTGGCACGCCTGAGAGGATTCGAACCTCCGACCCACGGATTAGAAGTCCGTTGCTCTATCCAACTGAGCTACAGGCGCCCACCCGTTCCGACCTGCTCTGGTTGCTCTGGTCGGGGCGAGAGGATTTGAACCTCCGACCCCCTGCTCCCAAGGCAGGTGCGCTAGCCAGACTGCGCTACGCCCCGTAGACGAGCCTTATAGCAGAGGGGTTTTGGCATGGCAAGCACTTTTTCTCCCCGGCCAAGGGCCGGTTAACTTCTCAGAATGACTGTGGATAAAGGTTCTTCCCCGGCCCTGAATTCCCCCGTGCACGACGGGTGCCGTCACCGGGCACGCAACTCTTCATCCTTGAAAACCCTCGATGTTTTCTGCCGGCAGCGGGAAAAACTTCACGCCTGCGGGGAACCTCCACGCCAGGGAAGGGGGAGCCGCCGGCGCGGGGCGAAACCTCACTCCCCCGGGGAGCCTCCGCCTATGCGCCTGAACAGGGTCTCCTCCACCCCTTCCATCTCCGCCGCCTGCTCCTTCGTGCCCCGCTCGTGGTCGTAGCCCAGGAGGTGGCAGATGCCGTGGATGAGGAGCTGGAGCATCCGCTCGTCCAGGCCCAGGCCCGCCTCCCGCGCCTCTGCGGAGGCCCGCT
>JAKLDU010000053.1 GCA_022703355.1 Deltaproteobacteria bacterium
GGCCCGGGGTGCGGGCGAAATCTTCGGCATCGGGGCGCTCGAGTACCTGTCCTTCCCGGCCCCCGGGTATTCCCAGGCCTGGGTTACCCTGGCGCTGATGGCATCCGTCCTGGGGCTGGGCGTTGCCGCGCCGAGGTTCTGGTGCCGCTTCCTCTGCCCGAGCGGTGCCCTGCTCGCGCTGCTTTCCCGGGCGAGGCTCCTGAAGAGGGACGTCTCGGACGCGTGCACCGGCTGTGGCGCCTGCAGGAAGGCATGCCCCATGGGTGCGGTGGACGCGGACGCGAAGAAGGCGGACCCCTCGGCGTGCATCGTGTGCGAGGGGTGCACGGAGGCCTGCCCGGAGGGCGCGGTTGCGTTCCGGTTCGGGCGGGGGGGCGTAAGGCATGAGGAGAACCTTCGCCAGGCCCGCCATGGCCGCACGGGAACGGGCTTCTCGAAGACGAGGAGAGCCCTCCTGTACGCAGGGGTGTGCGGGGCGGGCGGAGCGGCGTTCTCGCTCTCGCTGCCCGGGGGCCTCCTCGCCGGCCCCGTGGAAAACGTCCTCGTCAGACCCCCCGGGGCGCTGCCCGAACGGGCGTTTCTCGCATCCTGCGTGCGGTGCGGGGAGTGCATGAAGGCCTGCCCCACCAACACCCTGCAGCCCGCGGGCCTGGGCTCCGGGGTGGCCGGCTTCCTCGCGCCGGTGGTGGTGCCGCGCAAGGGTCCCTGCGAGCCCTCGTGCACGCGGTGCGGGCAGGTCTGCCCCACCGGGGCCGTGAAACCCCTCCCCCTGGCCGAAAAGACCTGCGCCAGGATCGGGGCCGCAGCCATCGTGAAAGACCGGTGCATCGCCTGGGAAAAGGACAGGGAGTGCCTGGTGTGCGACGAGGTGTGCCCGTACGGGGCCGTGGAGCTCAGGCGCACGCCAGAGAACAAAATCGCCGTGCCCTTCGTGGACGAGAGGCGCTGCAACGGGTGCGGGTTCTGCGAGCACCACTGCCCCGTGGAAGGCCCCTCGGCCATCGTGGTGGAGCCGAAGGGCGCCTTGAGACTGGAAAGCGGCTCGTACGTCGCTGCGGCCCGGGCAGCGGGCCTCAGCTTCGAGCGTCAGGAGCGCCTGCCGGCAGCTCCCCAAAGCGGGCCCGCGGCAGTCGAGGGGGGTCTGCCCCCGGGCTTCGAGGAGTGACGCGGGTGCGCTTTGCTTGCTTGTCCGCCAGCAGGCGCTATAACAACGACCTTGCTTCCGGACCCCGTTCGGGCTGCCGTTCCCGCCAGTGGACGCCGGGACCCCCTTCATACGGCCGATGCATCGCGCCATGTCCGGAACAAGGGCAGCGGCCATGACCAGATCCCTTTTCAAATTGCTCGGTACCGGCCTTGCCCTTCTGTTTCTCGCCTGCTCCTGTATGCCCGGACGGTCAGGGGCCTTGCGGTCTCCGGCATGCTGAAGGGGGAACTCTCCTCCATTGCCGCCCGCAGATACGTGCTCGAAGACGGCAGTCCCGCCACGGGGCTGCCCGGTCATTGATCCACGGTCCTTGACCCAGGTCAAGGCGACGATGACGTGATGACGGTAAACGGGGATATGTGATAGAAACAGTACAGCATCCTTAAAAGGGGAGGCGGTCATGAAAAAATATGTGTGCCTTGTGTGCGGCTATGTGTACGACCCGGCCGTGGGCGACCCGGAAGGGGACATCCCGGCCGGCACGGCCTTCGAGGAGCTGCCGGAAGAGTGGACCTGCCCCCTGTGCGGGCTCGGCAAGGACGAGTTCGCCCCGGAGGAGTGAGAGGCGGTCTTCACACACCCCGGACTTACCACGGTGCGCACGCACAAGCGGGGTGCTCACGGTATCGCCTGGAGGAGGACCTCATGGATTTCAGTCTCAGGGAAACGATCGCCACGGACCCGGGCGCGCTCAGGGAGACCCTCCGCGCCCTCTTTCTCGCGCAGCCCCTCGCGGTGCTCTCCACCAGCGACGAAGGCCAGCCGTACTGCTCCCTCGTCGCCTTCGCGTCCACGGACGACGTCGGCAGCCTGGTGTTCGCGACCAGCCGGTCCACCAGGAAGTTCACGAATCTTGCCCGCGACCCCCGGGTCGCCCTGCTCATCGACAACCGGTCCAACGAGGAAGCGGATTTTCACGACGCCACGGCAGTGACGGCAACCGGCAGGGCGGGCGAGGTTTCCGGCGGGGAAAGGGACCGGCTCCTGAAGCTCTACCTGGCCAGGCACCCCCGCCTCGAAGAATTCGCCAGGTCACCCGAATGCGCGCTGGTGGAGGTCAGGGTGAGCTTCTACACGGTCGTGAGCCAATTCCAGCAGGTGACGACCCTCGAAATCGCGTGAGATCGCCGTTGACGGCAACCGGCGAATTGTTATCATAGGGTAAGGAATTACTGAGACTGATTCAGGAGGTACAATGACATGGCCCAGGACAAAAACCCCCCGTTTGCCATAAGGAACGAGCCCGGGAAGATCTTTCTCGAGGGCAGGATCTCGGCGCCCGTCTGGCCCGACCTCATGAAGGCGTACGTGAGGTCCGTGGGGAGAGGGCCGGTTGCCCTCGATTTTTCTGCCATGGAAAGCCTGGAGGTGTCGGGGCTGAACGCGCTCGTCAAGCTTTCCGTCGCCGCGAAGGGGCAGGGGAGGAAGCTCGTCGCCTCGGGTCTCACCCCGTTCTTCCAGGAGGTGTTCGCCTCTTCCGGGATCGACGCGGTCATCCCCGTGGAAAAACCGTCGCCCGTCCGGGAGGGGCAGGCGCCCCCTCCGGGGTGGCCCTGGGCCCGGCCCACCGCGAGCCTCGCCGTGTCGTCCCTGCCCGAAGGGGCCCTCAACCTCAACGTGGAAGGGCGCAGGCCCGTCGGCCCCGTCCAGGGCTTCGGCCTGCTCTGGGAGAAGACCTACCGCGTGGCCCTGCCGGGCAAAGGCCCGCGCCCGGAGGAGGTCATCAGGGCGTTCAAGGAGCATTTTCCCCAATTTCAGCCCGCGAAGAACCGGTTTTACCCCTCGCCCGCGGGCATAGCTCCCGGCGAGGTCGTACTCATTAACGCGAACACCCCTGCGGGGCTCATCAGCACCGGCGTCTGGGTGCTCTACGCCGATGACCTGTCGTTCACCTTCATGACCCCCGAGGGCCACCCCGAGGCGGGCTGGGTGAGCTTTAACGCCTTCGAGGACCAGGGGGTCGTCACCGCCCAGATCCAGGGCTTCGCCCGGGCGAGCGACCCGCTCTTCGAGATGGGCTTCGTCCTCATGGGGTCGAAGGAGCAGGAAGGCATCTGGATGTACGTCCTCGCCTCGCTCTGCCGTCATTTCGGCGTCACCGCGCCGGTGGTCATGAACAAGTCCTGCGTGGGCACGAGCTATCAGTTCGACCGCATGGGCAACGTTCTGAAGAACGCCCAGATCCTGACCATGCTGCACACGGTCAGGAAGATCGCCGGGATCTGAGGCCCGGTGGCATGCAGGAAAAAGGTTCCGCCGACGCCGGCGCAGTCGTCGTGGGCTCCGGCCCCAACGGGCTCGCCGCGGCCATAACCCTGGCGCGGGCCGGCAGGTCCGTGCGCGTGCTCGAAGCCGCGGAGGTTCCGGGCGGATGCCTGCGCTCGGACGAGGGGACCCTGCCGGGCTTCACCCACGACACCTGCTCCGCCACCTTCCCCATGGCCGTGGGGACGCCTTTTTTTTCGGGCGTGCCCCGGGAGCCGTTCCCGGTGAAGTGGATCTTCCCGCAGGCCGCCCTGGCCCACCCCCTCGACGACGGCTCCTGCGTCCTCGTGACCCGGTCCGTGGACTCCCTCGCAAAATCTCTCGGGAGGGACGGGGCTGCCTACCGGAGGTACCTGGGCGGGTTTGCGCGGAGGTGGAAAGATCTCGCCGCCGACATCCTCAAGCCTGCCCTGGGTCTGCCGCGCCACCCCGTGCTGTTCGCACTCTTCGGCGCGCGGGCCCTGTGGCCCGTTTCCGCCACGTCCCGGGCGCTTTTCCGCACTCCCCGCGCCCGCGCCTTCCTGGCGGGCATGGGCGCCCACTCGGTCATGCCCCTCGAGCACCCGTTCACCAGCTCATTTTCCCTGTTCATGTGCGCCTCCGCCCATGCCACGGGCTGGCCCATACCGGGGGGAGGCGCCGGGGCCATCGCCCGGTCCCTGGCGGCCTACGCCCGGGCCCTGGGTGTGGACATCGTGACCTCCCGCCCTGTCCGCTCCTGGGATGACCTGGGCGGGGCCGGGAGCGTTTTCTTCGATCTGGCCCCCGGTCAGATCGCGGCCATCGCGGGGGACCGCATCACCGGGCGGAAAAAGGCCGGGCTTCAGGGCTACCGGCACGGACCCGGGGCGTTCAAGGTGGACTGGGCCCTGGACGGCCCGATCCCCTGGAGAGCCGCCGACTGCTCCCGGGCGGCCACGCTGCACATCGGCGGACCCTGCGAAGAGATCGATCTCGCCGAGCGCCTCGTCGCCCGGGGGCTCACTCCGGAAAACCCCTTCGTCTTCCTCGTGCAGCCGAGCCTCTTCGACCCCTCGAGGGCCCCCTCCGGCAAACACACGGCCTGGGCGTACTGTCACGTCCCCAACAACTCGGCCGTGGACATGACGGCGCGCATCGAGGCCCAGGTAGAGCGCTTTGCCCCGGGCTTCCGGGACAGGATCATCGCCCGCCGGGTGATCCCGCCTTCGGGCTTCGAACGCCTCAACCCCAACCTCGTCGGGGGCGACATCGCCGGGGGCGCCAACAGCCCCCTGCAGATCTTCTTCAGACCCACGATCTCGCTCGACCCCTACCGTCTGGGCCCGGGGGTGTTCATCTGCTCGGCCTCCTCGCCGCCGGGGGGAGGCGTCCACGGCATGTGCGGCGTGAACGCGGCTGCGAGGGCACTTTGCCGGGAAAGGGCGAAAGAGTGAGTTCTCTTGGAAGAGCTGCTGCAGGAACGGGGCGCGCACGGCTGACAGGCGGAGCGGGACAAGCCCCGGACAAGGAGGACGTGAGCACATGAAAGAGATCGTATGCGGGATCTGCGGGGAGATCATCGAAGACCCCGAAAGCAACTGCCCTTTCTGCGGGGCCGAGCCCAACCACTTCGTGGACGCCGCGGGCGTCGACCGCGAGCTGCTCAGGAAGATCTATCTCGAGGGCGGCGCGACGTACTAGCGCCGGGCGAGGGGGCACTCCCGGAGCGGACAAGGAAGAGCGGGGGAACGCACGCTTCTCCCCTGACGCCTTCATACACGGACAGGGCCAACGGCCCGGGGAAGATATTCCATTTCCCGTTGGCGGCCTTGCACGGTATACTGCCTGTCAGCAGGGCGTCGTGCTCCGGCCCGGTGCGACGGTGTCCGGCCGCCGGGGTTCCGGAAGCCCTGGCACGATCTGAAGGGAGGGAGAAAAATGGCTATCCACGAGCTTGCCGGCACACAGCCGGGCCCGGACATGCTCATCGACCCCGTGGCCCTCATCGATGCCTACTACAGCTACCCCGTGGACCCGGAGGACCCGTCCCAGCGGGTGTCCTTCGGCACGTCCGGACACCGGGGAACCTCCCTCAAGGGCGGGTTCAACGAGGCCCACATCATGGCCGTCACGCAGGCCATCTGCCTCTACCGGAAGGAGCAGGGCATCAGCGGGCCCCTGTTCATGGGCAAGGACACGCATGCCCTGTCCGGACCGGCCCAGGAGACCGCCCTCGAGGTCCTCGCGGCAAACGGCACGACCGTCCTGATCCAGGAAGGCAACGGGTACACGCCCACGCCGGTGATCTCCCACGCCATCCTCACCTACAACCGGGGAAGGTCCGGCGGGCTTGCGGACGGCATCGTGGTGACGCCCTCCCACAACCCACCGGAAGACGGCGGGTTCAAGTACAACCCCCCGGAGGGCGGACCGGCGGACACCCTCGTCACCGACTGGATAGCGGCGAAGGCCAACGAGCTCCTCGCCCGGCACAACAGGGACATCCCGCGCGTGCCCTTTGAGACGGCCCTCCGCGCCCCCACCACCCGGGAGCACGACTTCGCGGGGCCGTACATAGACGACCTGGACGCGGTGTTGGAGATGGGTGCCATCCGCGACTCGGGCGTATCCATCGGGGCGGACGCCCTGGGGGGCGCGGGCCTCGCCTACTGGGGCCGCATCAGGGAAAAGTACGGACTGAAGCTCGACGTGCTCGACGCCGCAGCGGACCCCACGTTCAGGTTCATGACCCTGGACCACGACGGGAAGATCAGGATGGACTGCTCCTCCCCCTATGCCATGGCAAGGCTCATCGGCCTCAAGGACCGGTACGACATCGCCTTCGGCAACGACACCGACTTCGACCGCCACGGCATCGTGACGGGGAGCGCGGGCCTCATGAACCCCAACCACTTCCTGGCCGTGTCCGTGGACTACCTCTTCACGGCCAGGAAGGGCTGGCCCCAGGACGCCATGGTGGGCAAGACCCTCGTGAGCTCCTCCATGATCGACCTGGTGGCCGAGCGCCTGGGCAGGAGGGTCTACGAGGTGCCGGTGGGCTTCAAGTGGTTCGTGGAGCATCTCATCTCGTCGCGGTGCGGCTTCGGCGGGGAGGAGAGCGCGGGGGCATCGTTCCTGAGAAAGAACGGCACGGTCTGGTCCACGGACAAGGACGGCTTCATCATGGCCCTGCTGGCGGCCGAAATCCTCGCGCGCACCGGGCAGGACCCCGCCCGGCACTACCAGGATCTGGAAGAGCTCTTCGGCTCCCCCGTGTACGAGCGCATCGACGCGCCCGCCAACGCCCGGCAGAAAGCCGTTTTGAAGAAGCTCTCCCCGGGGATGATCGGGAGAGACACCCTTGCCGGGGAACAGATCACGGCCCGGCTCACCGAAGCGCCGGGCAACTGCGCGGCCGTGGGAGGGATCAAGGTCGCCGCCAGGGGAGGCTGGTTCGCCGCCCGGCCCTCGGGCACCGAGGACATCTACAAGATCTACGCCGAGTCTTTCAAGGGCGTGGAGCACCTCAGGATGATCCAGCAGGAAGCCCGGGAGATGATCTCCGCAGCCTTCGCCCGGGCAGGGGCCTGAGGCGGGGCTCATGCGGGCGGACAAGCGGGTGCGGCCCGTTCACCGGTCCGGGTGCCCGATGGTGCGGCCGGAAAGCGCGATGCGTTCAAGAAGGCATGGGACATGAGGAAGGCGGCGGGGATCCCGGCACGAGCGGTCTTCGACGTGCTGAAATATGTCCTGGTCATCTCCCTTCTGGTCTATCTCGTCGTCCGGGGGACCCAGGCCCTGGGGTACTACTGGCAGTGGTACCGCGTGCCCAGATACCTCTTCGCACCCACCGGAGAGGGTTTTGTCGCGGGCCCGCTCCTGAAGGGCCTGCTGGTGACCCTGCGCATCACCGGCCTGAGCCTGGTCCTGGCCTTCCTCTTCGGCCTCGTCGCAGTGCTCCTGAGGCTGTCGGGATCGTTCACGGGCAGGGCGGTCTCGAGGGCCTACCTCGAGCTCGTCAGGAACACCCCGCTCCTCATTCAGCTTTTCTTCCTTTATTTCGCCCTTGCCCCCGTGTTCGGCATGAGCGCCTTCTTCACGGCCGTGCTTTCCCTGAGCCTGTTCGAGGGGGCCTATATCTCGGAGGTCCTGCGTGCCGGGATCCTCGGTGTTCCGCGGGGGCAGTGGGAAGGGGCGGTGAGCCTGGGCATGAGCCCCTGGGAATCCTATCGCCACGTGGTGCTTCCCCAGGCGGTCCGGAACGTGCTGCCCCCGCTGGCGTCCCAGGCCATCTCGCTCGTGAAGGACACGGCCCTGGTGAGCACCATCGCCATCTCCGACCTCACCATGCAGGGCCAGGTCATCGTGTCGGAAACCTTCCTCACCTTCGAGGTCTGGTTCGTGGTGGCGGCTATCTACCTGGTGATCACGCTGGGCCTCTCGGTCCTGGCGCACGGGCTCGAAGGTCTGGCCGGGCACCCGGCATAGGAAACGGAGGCGGTGGGTTCGATGAAGACGATGGCCTGACAGGGCCTCACGAAATCAAGGATGCTGCAGGGAGGTTGTTCAGTTCATGAAAACACGAAGATGGGTTGTTCGGGCGGCAGTTCTCGCGGTGCTCTTCTGCCTGGCCGCCGGCGCCGTGCACGCACGGGGGCTGAGGCAGGAGCTCGTGGGCGAAAGCATGATCGACCAGGTGCAGAAGAGAGGGGTGCTCAGGGTGGGGATGTCCACCTTCGTCCCCTGGGCCATGCGGGACAGGAGCGGCGAACTCGTCGGCTTCGAGATCGACGTGGCCAGGAGGCTCGCCCGGGACATGGGGGTGAAGGTGGAGTTCGTGCCCACCAAGTGGTCGGGGATCATCCCGGCCCTGCTCACCGGGAAGTTCGACATCATCGTCGGCGGCATGGGCATCAACCCCGAGAGGAACCTCAAGGTGAACTTCTCCCAGCCCTACGACTACACGGGCATGGCAATGGTCGCGAACAAAAAGCTCGCGGGCGGGCTGCGCTCCCTCGAGGGGTTCAACTCCCCCAGGGTGACCATTGCGGCGCGGATCGGCACCACCGCGGCCGCCGCCGTGAAGAAGCGCTGCCCGAAGGCGTCGCTGCGCCTCTTCGACGACGAGTCCCAGGCGGTGCAGGAGCTCCTGAACGGCAGGGTGCACGCGCTGGTCGCCTCCTCGCCGCTCCCGGCGGAGCAGGCATGGAAGCACCAGGACAAACTCTTCCTGCCCGTGAAGGGCACCTTCACCCGGGAGCCCATCGGGTTTGCCGTGCTCAAGGGGGACGTGGACACGCTCAACTTCCTCAACTCCTGGATCACGGTGGTGGAGGCCGAGGGCTGGCTCAAGGAGCGGAAGGCCTACTGGTTTGACTCCAGGGAATGGGAAAAGGTTCTGTAGGGCCGTTTCAGATCAGGGGCTCCCGCCGGATCGATGCCCGGTGAAAGCCGTTCGGGGCACCGGCCGGGCGGAACGGCCCGGGGGGAAGGCGGGAGGCTCTCCAGAGGGCGGGCATGGAAAAGAAGGCGAGGTTCACCATCATCGACGCGGCGCTCATCCCCCTGCTGGGGGCGGGGTGCCTCTGGCTTTCTCTGCGCGCCGGGGAGGGGCTCGGCTACCGGTGGAACTGGCAGGCCATCCCGGGATACCTCTTCTCCTTCGACGGCCAGGCCGGTGGCTTCGTGCCGAACCTCATCATGCAGGGCTTCCTCACCACCCTCAAACTCTCGTTCTGGGCCATGATCCCGGCGACCCTCCTGGGCCTGGTCATGGCCCTGTTCAGGACCAGCCCCCGGCTGTTCCGGCGCATGGTGGGGAGGTCCTACGTGGAACTTGTGCGGAACCTGCCCCCCCTGGTGCTCGTTTTCATCTTCTACTATTTCATCAGCGACCGGATCCTGGCTTCCCTCGGGCTCGAGGGCTGGGTGCGGGGGCTCCCGCCGGGGATACAGGGAGTCGTCGGCGCCGTCTACGCCCCCCCGGAGCAGTTCTCCCTGTTCACCACGGCGCTGCTCGCCCTGGCCCTGTACGAAGGGGCGTACATCGCCGAGATCATCAGGGCCGGGATCCTGTCCGTGGGGAAGGGCCAGCGCGAGGCGGCCCTGGCCCTGGGCCTGAGCAGGAGGTCCGCCGTGCGCCACGTCATCTTTCCCCAGGCGCTGCCGAGGATCCTGCCCCCCCTGGCGGGCCAGCTCGTCTCCACCATCAAGGACTCGGCCATCGTCTCGGTCATCTCCATCCAGGAGCTCACCTTCCAGGGCATGGAGGTCATGTCCGCCACCTACCTGACCTTCGAGATCTGGATCACCGTGGCCGCCCTGTATTTCATCCTGACGTTCAGCCTTTCGTTTCTCATCGGGAGGTTCGAGGCGGCGCTGTCCCGGAAGGGGGCATAAGCCTATACGCGGCCGAGGGAAGGCCCTTCACGGGCGGCAGGACCGGGGCCTCCTGCAGGGGGCGCACCCGCACCCCCGGACTCAGGAAGGGCCCGCGGTGAGCTACTCGCTCATCAAGCGCGCGCACCCGCACCCACGGACTCGGGAAGGCTCCGCGGGGAAACCGGGAGCAGGTCGGCCATGGCGCACCCGCACCCCCGGACTCAGGAAGACAGCTCCCCGAGGATCGCGGCGAGCAGGAGCCACAGCTTCTCCACGTCTGCCGTGCGCATGCGCTCCGACGGGGAGTGGGCCTGCTCGATGGTCGGGCCCAGCGAGATCATGTCCAGGCCGGGGATCTTTTCGCCGAACACCGCGCATTCGAGGCCCGCGTGGATGACCTTCACCCCGGGGGGCTTTCCGAACAGCCTTTCGTGGGCCCGCTTCGCCACGGCGAGCACCCGGGAGCCGGCATCGGGCTTCCACGCCGGGTAGTCGTCGCCCTTGACCACCGCAGCCCCGCTCAGCCTCCCGATGGAAGCCGTCATCTCGGAGATGTCGTCGATGGAGGTTTTGCTGGCGCTTCTCTGGTTGGTGAGGACGCCGAACTTCGAGCCGGCGAGGCCGCAGATGGCGAGGTTCGTGGAGGACAGGGCGGAGCCCCCCCCCTCCGGGTTCACCTGCATGGCGCCGTGGGGCAGGGCGTGGAGGAGGTCCAGGATCCGGGCCGTGTCGGCGGGGCTTACGACCTGTGACGGCTGCCCGGCGTCCTTGAGCACCTTCACCCGCACGCCCTCGTCGATGCCGCTCAGTTCGGTGGCGAAGGCCCGTGTCATGAACAGGGCGAGCTCGTTGAGCCCGGCCAGGGCACCGCCCTGATTCACGAGGATCACGGCCTGGGCCTCCCGGGGAATGACGTTGTGCTTGCTCCCGCCCGAGAAGGAGGCGAGGTGGTAGCGCCGCGGGTCGAGCTCCTTGAAGAATCGGACCAGGAGCTTGATGGCGTTGCCCCGGCCGCGGTGGATGTCGGTCCCCGAGTGGCCCCCCTTGAGGCCGGCAACCTTCACGAGGACCGGGGTGAAGCGGGGGGGCGCGGGCTCGAGCTTCACCTCGAGGGAGATGTCCGTGCTCCTGCCCCCGGCGCAGCCGATGAACAGGGTGCCGTCCTCCTCCGAGTCGAGGTTGACGAGCGTGCGGCCCGTGAGCAGGGAGGGGTCGAGCCCGTAGGCACCGGTGAGCCCGGTCTCCTCGTCGATGGTGAAGAGGAGCTCCAGGTCCGGGTGGCTCAGCGTCCTGTCTTCCATGAGGGCGAGCATGGCCGCCACCCCGATGCCGTTGTCTCCGCCCAGGGTCGTGCCGTCCCCGCGGATCCAGTCCCCGTCTCGCACGAGCCTGATGGGGTCCGTGTGAAAGTCGTGGTCGGTTCCCTTGTCCTTCTCGCACACCATGTCGAGGTGGGCCTGGAGGATCACCGCCGGTCCGGGCGCGTTGCCGGGCTTGTACACCACCACGTTGCCCGCACCGTCCGCGACGCCGCGCAGCCCCGTGCGGGCGGCCTCGCCCAGCACGTATTCCCTGATCCTCTCCTCGTGCTTCGACTCCCTGGGGATCGCGGAGATCTCCCGGAAGAATCTCCACACGGCCTGGGGCTGCAGTCCCTCTGTCGCATCCATGGTCATCGGTTCCTCCGTGTCGGTGCGTGGATTTTCATGACCTGCATACCAACTCGGCCCGGCCTCTTCAAGGGGTATCTCCGGACGGCCGTGTTGCGCACATCCAAAAGAAGTGCCCGTGCGCCCTGCCCGCGTGGGCTTCGGGCACAATATGGCAAAAAAACGGAGCCATATAGCCTGTGCACCCTGCCCGCGTGGGCTTCAGGGGTTACCCCCAAACGGCCGCAGCACTCACCTCGCATTCCGGTCAGTGCCGGGGGAGAGGGAAAACCAGGGTCCTGCACGCGGAGGGATCGCTTTCGGGGATGCGTTGCATGGCCAGGGAACAGGCATTCACTCCCGCGAAGCGATCGCCTGAAAGAAGACTGACCTTTTTATGAATATGGCCGGACAGTTTCTCCTTGACTGGTAATTTGTTTGAGTTTATAGACAAGGTTTAGCTGGAAACGTAATTACACAGTAACCCGCGGCAAAACCCTCTGTAAGTTTTCCTCAGGTTTCTGGGAAGACCGTTTTTCCAGACAACAGCATTACGGCCCTCTTCTCCTTGCCAGAGAAAGGGACTGCAAGATGGAGGTATTACGCATGGCTACAGGAACAGTAAAATGGTTCAATGAGAAAAAGGGTTTCGGTTTCATCACTGAGGATGGCGGCAACGACGTGTTCGTCCATTACTCAGCCATCAAGGAAGATGGATTCAAAACACTTGCAGAGGGAGACAAGGTTCAGTTCGAAGTGGTCAAAGGACCCAAAGGGCCGCAGGCAGCCAACGTCACGAAAGCTTAGCCTGAACGATTGCGGGGCAGGCGTGAGCCTGCCCCTTTACATGTATTCGGTGCGCCATCTTACAGCTTGCATGATCATACCGGTACAGAGCACGACCGCAGGAACCGTATCCACCGGTCAAAAGACTGCGCTTCTTGTTGGAGACGTTTCTGTTTCCTGTACCTCTTTGGAGCATCCGGCTCTTCCATTATTCCGAAGTTGATGTTTGTAGGCTGAAATCTGTCCGTGGCGGACTGTGTGATGTAGTGAATCAAGGCGCCGACAGCCGTGTCGGCGGCGGGGGGCGAGAAATCCCTGCCGGAGAGGTGTGCCAGGAGGGAGAGCGCTGCCGCGATTCCCATCGCGGCGGACTCGACATATCCTTCCACGCCCGTGATCTGCCCCGCGACGAAGGTGTTTCGGAACCCCTTGAGACGCAGGTCCTTTTCGAGGACCCGGGGCGAATCGAGGAAGGTGTTCCGGTGGATGCTTCCGTAGCGCAGGTACCGGGCCGAGGCGAGTGCGGGGATGAGCGAGAAGATGCGCCTCTGCTCGGGCCAGGTGAGCCTCGTCTGGAACCCCACCATGTTGAAGGCGTCCCCCGGGAGGTTCTCCCTCCGGAGCTGGACCACGGCGTAGGGCCGCTCGCCGCTGGCCGGGTCGACCATGCCCACCGGCCTCATGGGGCCGTAGCGGAGCGACTCCGGACCGCGCCCGGCCATGACCTCCACCGGCAGGCACGCCTCGAAGAAGCGCGCATCCTCGAAGCTCCGGGCATTCACCCGGTCGCCCTCCAGAAGCTCCCGGACGAAGGTTTCGTACTGGTCCTTCGTGAGGGTGCAGTTCAGGTAGTCCTTGTCGTTGTCGTTTTCTGACCACCGGGAGCCGAAGAAGGCGCGCTCATGATCGATGCTCGATGCGTCCACGATGGGCGCGATGGCGTCGTAGAAGAAGAGCCTCCCCGTGCCGGTCATCCGGGCGAGCTCGTTTGCGAGCCCGTCCGAGGTCAGCGGGCCCGTGGCGATGATGGTGGGGACCTCCGGGTCGATGGCCGTCACTTCTTCCCTGATGAGAGTGACCCCCTCCAGGGACTGCACGGTCCTGGTGAGGGACCGCGCGAAGGCGTCCCGGTCCACGGCAAGGGCCTTTCCGGCGGGCACCATCGTCTCGCGGGCCGTGCGCAGGACCAGGGACCCCAGGAGGTCCAGCTCCCGTTTCAGGAGCCCGTGGGCGGTTTCGCCGTCCGTGCCCTTGAGGGAGTTGCTGCACACGAGCTCGCCCAGCAGCGAGGTCTTGTGCGCAGGGGTGTTCCGCACGGGCCGCATCTCGTAGAGGTCGACGGGAATCCCCCGGGAAGCGAGGCAGAAAACCGCCTCCACGCCGGCGAGGCCGGCGCCCACCACCCTGACCCTAGGCCCCTTCGTCTTCATGGTGGTCGCATTCCG
>JAKLDU010000054.1 GCA_022703355.1 Deltaproteobacteria bacterium
GCCAGCTTCAGGGCCAAAGACCTGGTCAAACAGATCCTGACCTTCAGCCGCCAGGTGGAAGGCCAGAAAAACCCCATCCAACCTGCACTCATCATCAAGGAAGCCATTACCCTGCTTCGTTCCTCGCTACCGACGACCATTACCATCAACCAGGATATCGCTGCCGATGTGGGTATGGTTCTGGCCGACCCCATCCAGATTCACCAGATCGTCATGAACCTCTGCACCAATGCGTACCAGGCCATGGAGGGCTCCGCAGGGCGCCTGAAAATCTCCCTGGAGCCCGCCCTGCTCAATGACGGCGGCGTGCTTGGGACCGGGGCTCAGCTGGTACCCGGGGCGCATCTCAAGCTCACCGTTTCCGACACCGGCCGCGGCATGGACGAAGAGATCATGAAGCACATCTTCGACCCCTTCTTCACCACCAAGAGGCGGGACAAGGGCACGGGCCTGGGGCTGGCCACCGTGCAGCGCATCGTCACCGAGCTCAAGGGCGGCATCCTCGTGGAGAGCGCTTTGGGCAGGGGCACCACCTTCACTATTTATCTCCCCGCGGCCGAGGAGGCGGGAAAGCCCGTAAACAGGGCCTGAGAGGCGGAGTCCCGCTTTCGGCCCCCCCGGTCGGAGCGCGGGGATACCTTCGAGGATTGAACAAGAAATATTCCCGTAAAGATAACTTTCGCACGGTTCGATCCCCGGGAACGCCCCTTTGCCTCGCCTCGCAAAACCTCTCCGGTAAAAGGTTTCATGACATCGATGCTGCGCAAGCTCCCTCTTTTCGCACGGCCGTGAGACCCTCATGCAGGGAGAGCTGCATGTTCCCACTGTTTCCGGGGCAACGTTTGGCATTGATTCTTATGTTAATATCCGTTATAGACGAAGCATAGGGCATTCCCAGCATGGGAAGACGCGAGGGTTCTTACGGTTTTGGAAACACCATGGGGGGACCGATCATCCGCCGGATCCGGTTTTATACCATCTGGGCAGGGGAGCGAGGGACCGGCGGATGCGGCAAATATCGAGAGAGGAGACTGTATGAACAAGAAAGACATCATCAATGCACTTTCCAAGAAGACCGGGCTTACCAAGTCAAAGGCGGCGGATGCATTCAAGACGATGACCGACTCCATCACGGGCGCCCTGAAGAAGGGGGAGAAGGTTTCCCTCATCGGCTTCGGCTCCTTTGACATCGTGAAGAGGAAGGCCAGGAACGGCCGGAATCCTGCCACCGGCGACAAGATGAAGATCAAGGCAAGCAATGCCCCCCGGTTCAGGGCAGGCAAAGCACTCAAGGATGCCGTCAACAAGAAGAAGTAACAGGCACCCTGGAGACCTTACGTTTATGAAAAGGCCCACCCGCATGAGGCCGGCACAGGCATAGCGCCTCTGCCCCATCGGTCTCGATGCTGGTGGGTCTTTTGCATCTCCCGTCCGCGTCCCCGGGCCGCTGTCCGGCGACAGCGGGGGGCAAGGCATTGCCGGCTTCCGTTATCCTGCCTGCATCAGGCCGCTTTCCGACGGCCTCATTTGATGCCGTATGCAGTCCGTGCTTCGCTATCCCGGAAGGAAAGGGCCATAAAGCCATGATGGGTGATCATGGTTCAGTCAGTATTTCTCGGGTTGCGCACGATCTGAATTCCCAGCTTCCTCATCCGGTGGATGAGTGCGGACCGGTTCATCCCGAGCAGTGCAGCGGCCCCGTCCTTTCCGCTTACCTTGCCCCGGGTTTTCTCAAGGGCATCCAGGATGCTCTGCCGTTCGACGTTCTTCACGATGTTGTCGAGTTTGTGGCTACCGACAGGTTTGGCTGTCTCGATCCTGTGGCTTTCCAATGTCGGGAATCTGATCGGGCCTCCCGAAATAACCGCCCTCTCAACCATGTTGGAAAGCTCACGCATGTTGCCGGGCCAGGAATAGTCCTGCAGCTTGATCATCTCCGACTCAGGGATGCCGGCATTCTTCTTCTTGTTCTGTGTGCAGAAAAGATCGAGGAAGTGTAAGACAAGATAAGGAATATCTTCCCTCCTTTCCCGGAGAAAAGGAACAAAGATGGGGAATACGTTTAACCGATAAAAAAGATCTTCCCTGATCCTCAACCCCTTGGAAGCGATCCTTCCCTCTTGAGTTATTTTCGATTGGGTCTATTTGATATTTATGCAGAGTATGTCGATAAATACTCGACATACTCTGCATAAAATGATAAGAAGAAAGGGACCCATACTTGGAACCAGGATGCTTCTCCTGCCGGTACGAAGGTCATATCTCAAACTGGTAGGGTCTAAAAGGAAAGGAGACAGGGTGCCGTCTGTGATTGAACAGATCAGGAAGATTATCAGTCGTGAAGAGTTTGACTATCAGGTGCTTATAACCTGCCTGAAGGAATACTCTCGGCCTAGAGACAAGATCACCGATCTTTTGAGAGAGGGACAGATCATACGGGTGAAGAAGGGCTTGTATATCTTCGGTCCCGACTACAGGAGGAGGCCATACTCACGGGAGATCCTGGCTAACCTGATCTACGGTCCTTCGTACATCTCCCTCGAATATGCCTTGTCCTACCATGGTCTGATCCCCGAACGTGTCGAAGCCCTCACGTCCGTTACGACAGGGAGGACAAGGACATTCACTACTCCTGCTGGAGTATTCCGGTATCATATGATCCCTCTTCCTGCATTCCAGACAGGTATGACGAGAGTAGAGCTTGATGATGGAGGAGCCTTCCTCATTGCCACCCCAGAGAAGGCTCTTGTTGATAAGATATACACAGATCGTTCATCTGATATTCGAACCCTGAAGGGACTGGAGGTATACCTGTTCCAGGATCTTCGTATGGACCAGGACCTCTTCTACAAGCTTAGTAGCAGCGATGTCTTCGACTACGTAGATCGTTACTCATCAGCCAAGCTACAGCTCCTGAGTAGTCTGCTCCGAAAGCATTTGAGACAAGAGAGTGAGGACAGCCATGCATGAAGCAGTAACCCAGATGCTGCAGAAGTATCCCTTAGACAGGCTTGAGGACTATACCAAGGCACTACGGGAGATCATTCAGGAGGTTGCTCTGCTTGGCCTGTGGAGGAGCAAGTTCTTTGATAAGGCTGCATTCTATGGAGAAACAGCCCTGAGGATTCTCTATGGCCTTGACAGGTTCTCAGAAAACCTGGACTTCACCCTCCTTCGGCCTATGGATGATTTCGATCTTGGCTCCTTTGGCTCATCCCTTGAGAAGGAGCTACAGGGATTCGGATTCGAGTTGCACCTTGAGCAGAAGAACAGGGCTGTTAAGAGCCCTGTGCAATCAGCCTTCTTGAAAGCTGACACCTTCAGCCAGATGCTTGTAATCGAGATTGGAGAAAAGATCCTCAGACAAGTTCCTAAGGGGCGGATGATCAAGATCAAGCTGGAGGTAGACACAACCCCTCCCGGAGACTTCTCCACTGAAACGAAGTACTTGTTGGCTCCAGTACCATTTCCTGTGAGAGTCCTTACTCTGCCTGATCTCTTTGCAGGTAAGATGCATGCTGTCCTCTACAGGAGATGGAAGACACGTGTAAAGGGAAGAGACTGGTATGACCTCGTCTGGTATATCTCCCACCACCCTGGGCTGCACCTAGGCCACCTCGAACAGAGGATGAGGCAGACAGGAGACTGGGACGGTACTGAGGAGCTGACCGAAGTGGCTTTCTTCAATGCTCTTCATACTGCAATAGATACACTGGACATCGACAAGGCACGTGAAGAGGTATCACCATTCATCAAGGACCCTGGTGTGATATCGATCTGGTCTAAGGAATTCTTCCACGACATCGTGTCCAGGATAAAACTTGTGTGATCCAGAAAGGAACCTTGTGTATCACCGCCTGACCTTACTTTATCGGGGAGAAGATGAGACTTCGAAGGCTGGATATCGATCTCCTTACTGGGCACATAAATAGATCAGTTTCTGGGCAGCATTATCGACCAAGTCCTGATGTCCTTGTGGAGGAAGTGAGTCCGGTGGGTCAGCAGATAGCAAAAAGGGTCGAGAAGCTGCTGAAGGAAAGGTGATCAAGCTGTGGGAAAGCAGTCTTTAATGGGGAGGCTCCCCTGGCTGACTCTCCCAGATGATTATAGCACGCAAGTCATTGGAAAAACTGGAGGCGGCAACCGGATTTGAACCGGTGAATAACGGTTTTGCAGACCGTCGCCTTACCACTTGGCTATGCCGCCCCGAAATCGACCTGTATTCTATACAAAGAGGCACAGGCGAAAGTCAAGGTCAAAGCTCTCGGGCGTGACGGGGGTTGTCCTGCCCCCCGGCCCGCTCGAGCACGAAGCTCACGAAGTCCCCGCCCCCCTTGATGAGCGCCTTCATCTCCGAGCGGCGGGTCCAGCGGCAGTGGAGCCAGAACCACTGGTCCGGGCGCTCCCTCACGGCGGACTCCACCCAGGACTGCATGAACTGGCTCAAGCGCGCGATGCCCTCCTTGCCCTGCCCGAAGGAGGAGGCCTCCCGGGCTTCCGAGAAGCGCACGACGTACCGGCCGTCGTTCTTGAAGGACAGCACGGGCACGACCAGGGCGTCGGCCTTGACGGCGAGGAAGGCGGGTGCGGGGTTCGTGGGGGCTGGCAGGCCGAAGAAGTCGCAGTAGAGACCGTCGGAGCGCTTGCCCCGCTGGTCGATGAGGAAGCCGATGGTGTTGCCCTTCTTGAGCTCGCGGATGAGCATGAGGGCCTTGCCCGCGGGCGGGAGGATGGTGGCGCCGGAGCGCACCCGCAGGCCGTTCACGAGTTCTTCGATGCGGGGGTCGTCGCGCACGTCGGCCATGACGCAGAACCGGATGCCCAGGACCCGGTGCAGGTGGGCGAGCATCTCCCAGTTGCCGATGTGCCCCGTGATGAGCATGAGGCCCCTGCCGGTCGCAAGGGCCCGGTCGAGGTGCTCCTGCCCCTCGATGTCGATCCGGCGCCGGATCTCCTCCTCGGACAGGTAGGCGTACTTGACGGCGTCCACGAGGATGTCGCCGTGGAACATGAACACCTCCCGGACGAGCTCGGGGCGGTAGGCGTCTCCCAGGGCGTGGCGCATCTGGATCTGTGCCGCTTTCCGGTGAAAGGCGTCAAGGCGCCAGGCCAGCCGGCCCAGGGACCTGCCCAGGCCGATGGCCATGCGGTAGGGCATGAGGCGGATCAGTTCGATCATCCCCCTGGCCAGGGGATACTGCAGCGTGAGCAGGAGGCCGGGTTTCTTCCCCATGGACCCTTTATGCCACCTTGCCGTCCGTGAGACAGCCGTCGGCCTGCTCCGCCACGCTCTTCCGGAAATCCAGTCCCTTCCTGACGATCCTCTTCATGTCCGACCGCCTCAGCCAGCGGCAGTGCAGCCAGAACCACTGCTCGGGCTGCTCCCGGATGACCGAGGACAGCCACGTGTGCATGGCGCAGCTCAAATCCCTGACCGCGCCGGACTTACAGCTTTCCCCGAGGGAATGCACCTGGGAGTGGTCGGTGCCGAAGTCGCGGGAATCGATGGGCTCGTACCACCGGAAGATGTACCTGCCCCCCTGCCTGCCCCCCTCGTTGAAGCCGGCCAGCGGAAGGATGAGGGCGTCGCCCTTGAGGGCGATGTAGGCGGGGGCGGGGTTCGTGGGGGCCGGCAGGCCGAGGACGTCGCAGAACAGCCTGTTTTCGCGCTTGCCCCGCTGGTCGATGATGAGGCCCACGATCCGGCCGTCCCTGAGGTCCTCCAGGTACCTGTTCACCATGCCGCCCTTGGGGGGCAGCAACCTGATCCTGCACCGGGAGCGGATCTCGTCGGATATGGCCTGGATCGCGGGGTTCTTGATCAAGTCGGCCATGACGCACACCTCGATACCGAACACCCGGGGCGTGTGACCCAGGATCTCCCAGTTCATGTGGCCGGCGATGATCATGACGTTGCGGCCCGAGGCAAGGGCCCCTTCGAGGTGCTCCCTGCCCTCGGCGACCACCTGGTCCCTGAGCTCGTCGTCGTTCATGTAGGCGATCTTGATCATGTCCATGAACAGCCCGCCCTGGTGCATGAACGACTCCCGCAGGAGGCTTTCCCGGTAGCCTGCGCCCAGAACCGAGCTCATCTGGGCCCGGGCGATCTTCCGGTGCAGGGGTACGCACAGCCAGGCCAGCAGGCCCATGAGCCTCCCGGCCCGCACCGCGGCCCTGCGGGGCAGGGCTCTGATGAGGAGGACGAAAGCTTTCATGAGCAGGAGCTGGGTTCTCTGGATAGCTGTCACACGAGTCTCACTTCTTCATGGCGCTCAGAACCCACTGCACGGCACCGGTGAGGTCACGCGCCACGAAATCGGGTTTTACGTCCGGGCCTACGGGCTTTCCCGTGTCTATCAGGACGCCTGTCCCGCCCACGCCGCGGATGGTCTGCACATCTTCGATTTTATCCCCTATCATGAAGCACGACGGGAGATCCAGCCCGAAATCCTTCGCCGCCTGCAGAAGCAGGCCGGGGGCGGGCTTTCTGCACGCGCAGGAGATGGAAAGCTCGGGGACGGCACCCTCGGGGTGGTGGGGGCAGAAGTAGACCGCGTCGAGGCGGGCTCCCCTCTCCGCCAGGAGTTCCCGGAGCCGCTCGTGAATGGCGCTCAGCCGCGCCTCGTCGAGGAGCCCCCGGGCGATCCCGGACTGGTTGGTGACGAGGATGGCGGGGACGCCGGCCTCGTTGAGCAGGCGTACGGCCTCCGGTGCGCCGGGCAGGAACTCGATGCCGCCGGGGTCGCTCAGATAGCCCCTGTCCCTGATGAGGGTGTCATCCCTGTCGAGGAATACCGCGCTGCTTGACAATGGCTTCGATCTCCCTGGCGATGTTCTCCATCCCGTCCACCTGCATGACCACCTTCAGCGCGAGCCACCTCCCGCCGCCCGTGGCCGGGTCCAGCCTGACCATGTCCTTTTCCGTGAGCACCACGAAGTCGAACTTCTCCAGGCGCGCTTCTATCTTTCTCACGTCCCGGGGGGTGAAGGCGTGGTGGTCCCCGAACGGCATCGGCACCACCCTTGCGCCGAGCCTCTCGAGGGTCATCGTGAAGTATTCCGGCCGGGCTATCCCCGAGACGGCGAGCACGGAGCTGCCCTCGAGCAGCGAGAGCGCGTATTCCCGCCCCACGGAGTCCACCAGTCCCACGGGGCGCAGGACTGCCGTGATCCCGGTTTTCGCGGCCCCCTTGGTGTGCACGACGAAGCGGGCCCGTTTCAGTGAGCCCGCAGGCTCCCTCAGGGGGCCGGCGGGAAGCAGGTGCTGCTTCGACACGTCCCTCGACACGAGCACGATGTCGAGGTCCCGGTAAAGCCTCCGGTGCTGGAACCCGTCGTCCAAGAGCACGACGTCGGGCTTGAACACCCTGCGGGCGAATTCCGCACCGGCGAAGCGGTCGGGCGACTTCACCACGGGCACGCCCGCGGTGCGCGCCAGGAGCAGGGCCTCGTCCCCCACGTCCCGGAAATCGTGCTTGTGCGTCACCTCGACCACCCCGGCGAGCCTTCCCCTGTATCCCCTCGTGACGATGACCGGATGGCGGCCGCGCTTGACGAGGTCCCTGGCGAGGGCGATGGTGAACGGCGTCTTGCCCGTGCCGCCCGCCTCGATGTTGCCGACGCTCACCACGGGCACGCCGGCCTTCATCACGGTGAGCGCGCCCCGGTCGTACAGACCGTTCCTGGCCTTCACGACGCCCGCGTAGAGCCAGGCCAGAGGCCTAAGCATGATCGAACTGAAGGCTGTAGAGCTTCGCATAGATCCCGTTCAACTCCATGAGCTCGTCGTGCGTCCCCTGCTCCGCGATCCTGCCTTCCTGGAGCACGATGATCCGGTCCACGCCTGCGATGGTGGAGAGGCGATGGGCGATGATGAGGGTGGTCCGCCCCTTCATGAGCTTGTCCATGGCCGCCTGCACCTCGCGCTCAGACTCGGTGTCCAGCGCCGAGGTGGCCTCGTCGAGGATGAGGATGGGCGCGTCCCTGACGATGGCCCTGGCGATGCAGACCCGCTGGCGCTGGCCGCCCGAGAGCCGCACCCCGCTCTCGCCGATGACCGTGTCGTACCCGTCGGGCAGCGCTTCGATGAAGTCGTGGGCATGGGCCAGGCTGGCCGCCCGGACCACCTCGTCGAAGGTCGCGGCATCCGACCCGTAGGCGATGTTCGCCCTGACGGTGTCGTTGAACAGGATCATGTCCTGGGTCACCATGGCGATGTTTTTCCGCAGGGAAGAGAAGGTGACGTCCCTGATGTCCCTGCCGCCGATGACGATCCCGCCTCTGGTCACGTCGAAGAGCCGGGGGAGGAGGTTGGCGATGGTGGTCTTGCCCGACCCCGACTCGCCCACCAGCGCGATGCTCGTGCCCTGCTCCGCCTTGAAGTCCACCCCCTTGAGGGCGTACTCCTCCCCGGTGTAGGAGAACCAGACGTCCCTGAACTCGAACCCGCCGTCCACCCGGCCCAGCTCTTCTGCCCCGGGCTTCTCGAGGATCTCGGGCGTGGTGTCCATGACCTGGAAGAGCCTGCGGGCGGCGGCGATCCCCTCCTGGATATCGATGTTCAGGTTGTTGAGCTTCCTGATGGGCGCGTAGAGCATGCCCAGGGCGAGGAGGAAGGAGGCGAAGTCGCCGGGGGTCATCTTGCCGTCGATGACCATCGTGCCCCCGTACCAGAGGATGCCCGCGCCCGCGATGCCCGCGATGAGCTCCATGAGGGGGCCCGACATGGCCCGGATGGCCACGCGCTTCATCCAGTTCCGGTAGTACCGGTAATTCTCCGCGGCGAAGCGTTTGATCTCGTGCTCCTCCATGGAGTAGACCTTGACGATGCGCATCCCGCTGATCGCCTCGTCCAGGATGCTCGTGACACTGCCCATGACCGCCATGCTCTTCGTGGAGTAGCGCTTGAGGCGTTTCCCGAACCGGGAGATGGGGTAGACCACGACGGGGAAGACGACCATGGAGAGCAGGGCGAGGTGGGCATCGCGGAAGAACACCACGAAGACGAGGCCCACGAGGGTGAGCGACTCGCGCACGGAGTTGGTGATGGCGTTGGTGACCGAGGCCTGCACCATGTTCACGTCGTTGGTGATGCGCGAGATGAGCACCCCGGTGGGGGTGCGGATGAAAAAGGGCATGGAAAGGGACTGGATGTGGGCGTAGACCTCGTTCCTCAGGTTCATGACCACGCGCTGCCCCACGTCCGACATGAGGTAGTAGCTCAGGTAGTCGCACACGGCCTTGATCAGGTAGATCGCGACGATGCCGAGGGTGATGAGCCTGAGCATGGTCATGTCCCTGGCGATGAGGATGTCGTTCACCACGTACTTGAACAGGAAGGCGACCGCGCCGGAGGTGGCCGCGATGAAGAGGCTGAACAGCAGGGACAGGCAGAGCCTGGCCAGGTAGGGGCGGAGGTATCTCAAGAGCCTCCGGTAGGTGCCGAGGTCGGATGCGATCACGAGGCGAGGGCTGTGATCCATTTCGCCACCTCCTCCGACGGCGAGCTGTGCCCGAGCAGGCCCCTGAGCCGGGCGAAATCCTCCTGCATCCGGACGAAGCGCTTCTCGTCCTCCACGAGCCCGCAGATCTCCGCGGCGAGGCTTTCGGGCGTGAAGTTCTCCTGGATGAGCTCAGGCACCGCATCGGCCCCGAGGATGATGTTCGGCATGCCTATCCGTCCCACGGTGACGAAGGTCTTCGCGAGCCGGTAATTGAGCCGGGAGGTCCGGTAGCAGATGATCTCGGGGACTCCGCGCACCGCCATCTCGAAGCTCGAGGTCCCTGACTTCACCACCGCGAGGTCCGCCCCCGGAAGCTCGTGCGTGAGGTCGACGCCGGGGTCCGCCAAGGCCTCGAAGATTCTCCGGTCGAGCCCCGGCGCCATCCTCAGGCGCCAGGACAGCCCCGGGTGCCTTTTCTGGACGAGGCGTCTGGCCCCGTTCATGAGAGGCAGGATGGTTTCGATCTCGTGGCGCCTGCTCCCGGGCATCAGGAGGACGTCCCCGGGCGGCCAGGACGCGGGTCGCTGCGCGTCCGTGCTTGGGTCCTCCATGAAGGGGTGGCCCACGTAGCGGGCATTCACCCCCCGGGAGGAGAAGAACTCCTGCTCGAAGGGGAAGATCACGGCGAGCCCGTCGGTGATCCCGGCCAGGGTCGACGCCCGGTAGCCCCTCCATGCCCACGCCTGTGGTGCGATGTAGTAGAGGACCTTGAACCCGGAGCGCCTGGCCTTCTTCGCGAGGCGCATGTTGAAGTCCGGCAGGTCCACCGGGACCACCACGTGGGGTTTGCGCTCCTCGATGGCGCCGAGGAGCCCCCTGAACACGGAGAGGATGTGCCTGACCCTGGGGAGTACGTCCGAAAATCCCATGACCGAGAGCTCGTCCGCGCCGTAAAGGCACTCCATGCCCGCGGCCTTCATCTCCGGGCCGCCCATGCCGAACACTTCCAGGTCGGGCGCGAGCGCCCGGAGGGCGCGGATGACCGCGGACGCGTGCCTGTCGGCACTCGCCTCCCCCGCCACCATGCACACCCTCATTTTCATGCCGTCACCGTTTCGGAATGATCATGGACTCCTTGATGGTGTAGGCGACCTGGAGCGCGCTGAAGGCCGCTTCCCCGTCCACCTTCACCGGGGAGACCCCCTTGACCGCGTCCACGAAGGACCTGATCTCCGCAGCCAGGGCGTCGGACTCGGACATGACCAGGCGGTTGTGCCCGATCTGCCGGTTTTCGTCGAGGCGGTAGATATCCACGCTGGCCTTGGCGAAGTCGATGGAGATGTAGGAGTTGCTCTGGAATATCCTGATCTTCCTCATGGTGTCCGCGCTCACCCTGCTGGCGGTGATGTTCGCGATGCACCCCGACTGGAAGCGGATCCTCGCGTTGGCGATGTCCACGGTGTCCGTGAGCACGGGCACGCCCACGGCCTCGATGGAGCTCACGGGGGAGGGCACGAGGGAGAGGATGATGTCGATGTCGTGGATCATGAGGTCCAGGACCACGTCCACATCCGTTCCCCGGGGCCTGAAGGGGCTGATGCGGTGGCCCTCGATGAACACGGGGTTTCCGATCTCGCCGGTGAGGCTCGCCAGGGCCGGGTTGAAGCGCTCGAGGTGGCCCACCTGAAGGGTGGCGTTCCCGAGACGTGCGGCCTCGATGATGGCCCGCGCCTCGTCCAGGCTGGCGGAGATGGGCTTTTCCACGAGCACGGCGATTCCCTCCCTCAGGAGGGGGATGGAAACGGCGGCGTGCGCGGTGGTGGGGACGGCCACGCTCGCGGCCTGGAGGCCCGGGGGCAGCTCCGCCACCGAGGCGAATCCCTTCGTGCCCACCTCTTCGGCCACGGCACGGGCCCGGTCGAGGTCTGCGTCCACGACGCCCAGGAGCTCCACGTCGTCCATGGCGGCGTATTTCTGGGCATGGAACCTGCCCAGGTAGCCCACCCCGATGACCGCTGCCCTGATTCCGCTCACCGGGCGATCCCCCTGCGCGACGTCTTCAGGAAGCTCACGAGGCGCTCGACCTCGGTGCAGCCCGCAAACTCCGTTTCCAAGGCCGCTATGGCGTCCTTGAGCAGGAGCTTCTGCTTGAGGAGCACGCGGTAGGCCTTCTCGATGTTCTTTATCTGCTCCGGGCCGAAGCCCCCCCGTTTCAGCCCGATGGCGTTCACCCCGAAGAGCCCCGCCCGGTCGCCGGAGGCCTTGGCATAGGGGATGATGTCGAGGCTCACCATGGAGCCGCCGCCCACGATGGCGTACGCCCCGACGCGGGTGAACTGGTGCACCGCGGCCAGCCCGCCGATGACTGCCCGGTCCTGGATCTCCACGTGGCCCGCCAGGGTCGCGAGGTTCCCCATGACCACGTGGGAGCCGATGACGCAGTCGTGCGCCACGTGGCAGTAGGCCATGATGAGGTTGCCGTCCCCTATGGTAGTCACCTGCTTGTCCTTCACCGTGCCCCGGTTGATGGTGACGAACTCCCGGATGGTGTTGCCGTCGCCGATGACGAGCCTCGTGTCCTCGCCCTTGTAGGAGTGGTCCTGGGGCGGCGTGCCCACGCTTGCGTAGCCCGTGAAGGTGCAGCCTGCGCCTATGGCAGTGGGTCCCTGGACAAGGCAGTAGGGGCCGATCTTCGTGCCCGGGCCGATCTCCACCCGGTCCTCGACGGTGGAGAAGGGGCCCACCTCCACGCCCTCGGCCAGCTTCGCCCCGGGGGAGATCCGCGCCGTGGGGTCAATCTTCCGCGCCGCCATCGGTCTTCCTTTCCAGCGCCCTGACGCGCTTCAACAGCTTGGGGAGGTCCTTGACGATCTGCTGCACCCGGAGCCACTGCCGGTGGTCGATGGCGGGGAATCCCGACACGATCTTTCCCGCCGGCAGGTCCTGGCCGATGCCCGCTCTGGCCGTGGCGATGCACCCGTCCCCGACGGTGATGTGGCCCGCCACACCGGCCTGGGCGGCCAGCGTCACCGATTTCCCCAGGTGCGCGCTGCCCGCGATCCCCGACTGTGCCACGATGATGGAGTGGTCGCCCACCACCACGTTGTGGCCTATCTGGATGAGGTTGTCCATCTTCACGCCGGAGCCGATCCTGGTGGCGGAAAGTGCTGCCCGGTCGATGCAGCAGTTGCTCCCGATCTCCACGTCGTCGCCCACGATCACGATGCCTTTCTGGGGGACCTTCACGTGCCGGGTGCCGTCCCAGGCGAAGCCGAAGCCGTCGGACCCGATGACCACGCCCGAGTGCAGGATGCACTGCCTGCCGATCGTGCACCGGTGGTACACCACCACGTTGGGGTGCAGGGTGGTGCCTTCCCCGATGACCGCCTCGTCCCCGATGACGCAGCCCGGGTGGATAACGCAGCCCGCGCCGACCCGGGCCTTTTCCCCGACGCAGACGAAGGGGTACAGCGTGGCCGAGGGGTGGACCGAAGCTTCCGGGTGGACGGAGGCAAGGGCCGAGACGCCCGGCGCGTGGGTCTTCTCGGGGTAGAGGATCTCCACGGTCCGGGCGAAGGCGAGGTAGGGGTGCTCTGCCAGGATCTGGGGCAGGGGGAGTTCGAGGAGCTCCCCCACGATGATGCCCCCCGCCCCGCAGGAGGAGGCCTTCTGCTTGTACCTGGGGTTTGCCAGGAAGGTGATGTCCTGCGCGGCAGCCTCTTCTATGGTGGAGGCGCCGGCGATCTCCCGGTCCTCACCGTGAAGGGTACCGCCGATGCGCCTGGCTATCTCGGAGAGGAGCATGAGGGCTTATTTTTTCTCCTTGGGCTTCTTCTGCTTCGCGTCGTAGAGCTTGAGGATGGCGTCGGTGATGTCCCCCTTGGCGGAGTTGTAGACCATGCCCGGAGCCCTCGTGTCGAGGATGAGGTCGATGTCGTTCTTCTTGCCGTAGTCGGCGATGATCTCGTTCACCTCGTCGGAGATGGGCTTCACCAGGACCATCTGCTTTCTTCTGAGCTCTTCCTCGGCGTCCTTGGCGTAGCGGTTGAGGTTCTTCACCTCGCTCTCGTATTTCGCCTGGAGGTCGGCCTTGGCG